>CAZJKI010000037.1:0-12497 GCA_964546685.1 uncultured Caldisericum sp.
TCCTTTACTACTCTTATCTCATATTCAAAACTCTCTTTGATATCACCTAAATGAGTAATTACAAGGACTTTTTTAAACCTGTCCTTTATTGCACTGATTTCTTTAATAATTCTATCTTTTCCGCTTTCGTCTTGAGAACCAAGCCCCTCATCGATAACAAGCATCTCAAGAGAAGCTTGAGACAAAGACGAGAGGAACAGAGATATCCCTACTCTTATAGCAAGATTTATTCTGAATTGTTCTCCGCCACTAAAAAGTTCATACCGTCGCCTCTCGCCCCTATCATAGACATCGATATCAAAACTGTTTTTATCGCCGCTCTTGCCGCTTTTAATGGTGCTAAACTTAATCTGCATATTTCCGTTTGTCATACGAAGAAGCAAGTCATTTGAAAGCATCTCGATTTGAGGAAGCACACTTCTTATAACTGCAACAGGGATGCCTTCTTTTCCAAACATGTCATCACAGACATTTAATATGCCTTTTCCTTTTTCGTACTCTTTTATTTTTTTCTCGTTATCGGACACAGCCTCTTTTAGTTCCACGAGTTTTTTATGCTGTTCTTCAAGCCTGATTTTCTCGTCAAGAATCTTTTCCAAATACTTGCTTACAAGTTCAAGATCCTTTTTATGAACCTTTAGGCTTTCATCTATTCCTTTAAATTGTTCAAGTTGCCTGTCTATATCGAGAAGGCGTTCAACGTTTTTTGACTTAAGTCTCTGCAATTCAGTTTTCTCATCTCTAATATGCGCAAGATTCTTTTCTAACTCTTCCTTTTTTGCAGAAGCCTCACTAAGCTCAAGAAACTCCTTTTCATACTTAGACAACTGGTCCTTTCTAATCTTCATCTGTTTTAACAATTCCTGATCGAAGCCGATATCAGAAATAGCTTTTTCTAAATCAGAGATTTTCTGGTACTCATCTTTCATAAAATCTTTTGATGCTAATTCATTCTCTACGGAAGCTTTCTCTTTCTCAATCTCTTCTTTTTTCTGAACAAAGCTGCTTAGATTTTCTTTGAGATTCATTATTTTGTTTTTACAGATAGAAATATTAAGGTTTTGCTCGTTTATTTTTTTACCAGCATTCTCAATATCTTTTTCAATTTTATTGCTCTCTTCGATTATTTTATCACGTCTGCTCTCTATATCCACAAACTTTTCCAAATTATCATCTATATTTTTTATTTCATCAAGCTCTGCCTGGACAAACACCTCTTTTTGAATTGCTTCCTTCAACAATAACAGATCGCTTGCAAGTTTCGACTTCTCTTTTTCAAATTCATATACGATAGCCTTCCTCCTCAAGATCTCAGAACGTGTTTCTTCGACTTTCTTAAACGCATTTTCAACTTCTTCTCTTTTCACAACTTTTAAGGAGGAGATCTCTTCTTCTAATTTCTTAAGTGACTCTTTTTTAAAAGAAAACTCGTTCTTGTTTTTCTCGAGTTCTATATTATAATTTTTCTTAATCTCTTCTTTGCGCTCCGACGATAAAGGTGAGCCACACAAAGGACATTTATCTTCACTTTCCTCGCTTATAATTTCGAGCTTTTCATACAGTTCACGGACCAATCGTTCAAGGTTATTTATATACATATTAAGTAAATTTCTTTTATCATTAAGCTGTTTGAACTGTTCTTCATAAACTTCGAGCATGCTTTTAATAGTCCTGTACCCAGTTTCTTCTTCCTCCAGAGAAGATTCAAGTATTTTAAAATCAGAGTCTTTGATCTTATTCTTTATTGCTTCATAGTTTCCTTCTTTTTCACGAATCTCTCGATTTATATTTTTAATCCTTTCTTCTTTCATGCTCTGAAATTCTTTTAACCTTTGTTCAAATTTCTCTTTCTCTTTTATTTGATTTAAAATTTCTTCTTTTCTAATATTAATTTCATCAAAAGTTTTACCAAGATTTTCCTTTTCCACCTTTAACTTTTCCAGTTGTTCAATGCCATCTTTTCCAAGAAGCTCTTCGCTTTTAATTTTTAACTGTGTATTAACAATATCGTCTTCAAGCTCTTTTAAACTCAGTCTTAATGATTTAACCCTTTCTTTTTTTACAGAAATTGTTTTTTCAACATCTGTAACAATTTTATTTTTATCGCTTACAAGTTTTTGATAGATATTACTCTTTTCAAGCATTTCTTCATATAATTTTTTAATAACGGTAAGCTCTTTATAAGATTCTTCTATCTCTCTTTCTCTACGCAGAACTTCAGAAATGCGATCAAGAAACCTTTTAGATTCAACTTCCTGCTTAACTTTTTGTTTGAGGTTTTCATCAATTTTATCAATATCCTGTTCAACATACTTTCTTTCATTTTGTAACTTATCTTTTTCAGATATCTTTTTTCTTACTGCTTCAATTTCCTGGTTAAGTTTATCTATCGCCAAACGAGTTTCTTTGATTTTTTCTTCCTTATCTTTAAACAAAGCTTCAATTTCTGGTATTTTCTTAACTTCTTCTTTTCCTTCCAGTACCTTTTTTGAAAGTTCTTTTATCTCAAATTCAGTCTCTCGTAATTTTTCTTTTACTCTTTCTCTTGCCTTTTCATAAATCCACAGATTTAACATTTCTCTGAGGATTTCTATTCTATCCGTTGGTTTCTTGGCAGTAAAATAATCAGAGCGCCCCTGCATAATAAAGGAAGATGTTATAAAGGTTTCATAGTTCATATGAATGATATTTTCTATTTTTTTGTCAGTTTCTCTTATTGTATTTTCAGATATATTTACAAAATCTCCATTTTTTTCCAGTTGTAAAAAGACATTTGAACTGTTCTTTGTGCTGTCATAGGTTCTCACAAGTCTATATCGATTACCATCCTGCAAAAATTGTAATGACACGTTGAGGAATGCATCTCCGTTTGACACAAGGTCTCTCAGCCCTCTTTTGTTGCCTTCTACACCTCTTGCCATGCTAAAAAGAGCAAAAGTAATTGCATCAAGGATAGACGATTTACCATGCCCGTTTTCTCCTGTCACAAGTGCAACATGAAACTTAGTAAAATCAAGAACCTGTTTGTCCCGATAACTGAGAAAACTTTTTAAAGTAAGAGTTTCAGGAAGCATTTTAACGGATTTTAACTATCAACTTGATGCCAGGCACCAGAGTGATAGTAGTAAGAGTTTCTAAAAGCATGTTAACGGATTTTGAGGGCAGACCTTAAAATCGATATTGCTTCTTCCGGTGAATCTGCAAAGAGAATTTCAACATTTCTGCGAGAATCAAGATACTTACCTTCGTAAAATATACTTTGTACGGAATCCGCAAGCTCACCTGAACCCCTGAGTATCACTATAGGTTTGGAGTTCATATAAGCAGAAGAGAGCTCCTTTAAAGTTCCATTTTTCCCACCAATCATAATAATTGCATCGACAGTCTGTACCATCAATTCTGAGCGCATGCCCATTCCAAGGCCTGTTGTAATAGGAATATCAATATACTGATTTGCCTCTTTTATAGTTAGGGAGGGAAGTATCCCCACTGTAATGCCTCCTGCTTCTTTTGCTCCTTTTGATGCAAACTCCATCACTCCGTCTCTTCCTCCACTGAAAAGTAGCCAGCCTTCCTTTGCTATAAGATATCCTATTCTGTATGAAAGGTCTTTTAAATATTGAGGAAGAGGTTCCCACGGTCTTTCTGACTGACCAATGACACCTATTCTAATAATTCTCTTCAATCTCTTCCTCTCTATCTTGATGAAGTTCGTATCTTAAGCAACACATAAGTTTTCCACAGGCACCAGTTATTTTGGAAGCGTTGACCGGGAGGTTCTGCATTCTTGCATAAGCAAGCTCAACGGTTTCAATGTCTGTAAGAAAACCTGTACAGCAGAGAGGGAACCCGCATGGACCGAATCCACCAAAAAATTTCATTGCATCCCTCGCTCCCACCTGCCAGAGTTGTATTTTCGTCTGAAAAGCTGAAACAATCTCTTTTACCAGTTCTCTAAAATCAACTCTTGAATCTGCTGTAAAGTAAAAAATATACTTTTTTTCGCTTTCGTCCCATACAGTTTCTATAAGATGCATCGGGAGCTCGAGCTTATTTATCTTTTCCTTACAAATCTTGAAGGCATTACTTTCTTTTTCTTCAAGCTTATTTATATACGCAAGGTCCTTGTCATTCGCAATTCGGATGATCTTGCCACCATGACCTTCTCCCCTGAGGGTATCCCATCTTTTAACATCCATTTTCACGCGTGGGTTTATTACTCTTGCCAGCTTTAACACACTATTAACATCAACCATAACCTTATCAAACGGTTTCACAGGACAATCGGGTTTTGCGATAAAATATTGTTTCATATCTTTCCTATAAAAAATCGAAACAAGCAAAACTTTATCTTCTGTTAAATTCACTTAATCACCTCTCTAATTTTAAAAAGCACATTAAACATTATATACATAGGGTTTGTATTTGTCAAAAGCGCCTTTTTGCCTTCATTGAGAATATCAAAAATGCTCTCAAGTTTTTCACGTGGAAATGTAAAAAATCTATCAGCAAAATAACCAAGGAAATCAATATTAATAATATGTTCAGTATCTTTGGTACAGCTTACAGCAAGGATATCCTGAACAATGTCTGATATGTTCTCAAGCAAAAAATCTGCGCTTTCTTTATCAAAACTGTCCATATAAAATGTTTTCCACTGCAATATAACTTGAGCCACAGGTCTTTCATCCTTTAAAAATTCCAGAAAATATTTTATAAAAGACTTCCTTCCCTCAAGCACATTTTTCTTTAAGTAAAACTCAACCCTCTCAAGACTCCCCTTTGAAATATGTGCAAGGAGTTCAACAGTCTCTCCATTAAGACCTTTCGATCTGAGAATTTCTTCTACAACCTCGGTACGCAAAGGTTTGAATTTAAGTTCTACAGCTCTTGAACGTACAGTCTCGGGTATCATACCTACGTTTTCAGCAATAAGGATATTAACAGTTCTTTCGGGAGGTTCTTCAAAATATTTAAGCATGCTGTTAAAAGCCTCCTGAGTACCTGTATCTGCATTATCAATTATATTTATTTTGTATTTACCGTTTATGGGCATGAAAGAAAAATCTGAAATTGATCTTATATCATCTATGCTAAGATATCCCTCCGCAGCTTTAACAATATTTACATTCGGGTGGACATTCTGTTCTATCGCAATACAGTTTTTACATTTATCACAACTATCAAATTCTTCTTCAAGACAGTTCAGAGCTTTGGCAAAAGTCTTTGCGGTGAGTAGTCTTCCCGTTCCCCTCGTCCCGGAAAAGATAAATGTCGGAGGTAAAGAATCTTTCTCAAGAATTTTTTTTAAATAACGAATAACAATTTCCTGGCCTTTTATATCTTTAAGTGACATTTCTCTTAAAATTATCCACCCTTTCTTTAATATAGGCATAAAAATCTTTGTTCAGTACTCTTTCATAAGAGATTTTAAATTCAGGGTAAGGCAGCCCTTTCACAAATCTGTAATGAGATTCAAGAGTTATAATACCTGAATTTTTTTCCATCTGAAGAAAATACCTCTGCGAAGAGTCAGGCACCTTATCCTCCATTCCTTCAGGAATTGCAATAAGATATATAAACCCGTAAACTTCCTCATCAGAAATATTTAATTCTTTAAATCCTCTTTTGATAATTCTTGAGAGCGCTTCATCCTGCTCGTAAAATTTCAAAGAGAACTTATCAAGAGTATCAATTGCATCTGCAAGATACGCACCGAGACCGACACTGATGTTATAAAGCAAAGCCCCACCAACAACAGCTGCATCATCTGAAACACCAAGACCTTTCTTATGCCTGATATACTGAAATCTTATATCGGAGTGTCTTAAAAAGTCTGCATTAAAAGGGCTTAAAATAAGACCTTTTCGTCTGTATTCTTCAAGTTTATCTTCGTGGTCGCCATGTGAAAGTATTTCACCATCAAGCCCCATCTTTTCCATTACTCTTAAATCAACAAGATACGGTTTGCCGCCACCCATGTTCACTTTAAACCTATCATTAACCTTTTTTCTCGTATCAAAGTCATCCATGAGGCCGCCAAGATAAAGACCTTTAAGCACTTCGTGAGGATTCACTTCCCAGTCGAGAAACAGAGGACACCTCATAAGAGGTTCATTCCTTTTATTTACAAGATGTGTTAAATGTTCACCTTCAATCACCCTTTCTGCAAACTCGTAGATTTCATCAATAAGCATCTGCCTTTCAGAGCGGATAATAAATGTATCTCTTGCAAGTGCCTCAACTATGTCATTTATCGTGGTATCAACAAATTTTGCTCCTTTAAATGCACCATCTCCATTATGAGAATGGCCTTCTATAGTCTGCATAAAAAGAAGGTCTTCCACAGCAGGATCGGTCAAAAGTTCTTCTTCCTTCTGCAATCTCCTGAAATCTTTCCACATAAGTTCCTTTGGCGCTATTTTCATTTTCGTCTCCTTACAAATTATATCAAAAGTTCACCTTTATTCTTATTTCCTATCTGAAAGCCTTTTTAATCACTCCGCCGCCGAAAACAGTATCATCTTTATAAAGCACAAGGCTCTGTCCGGGAGTTATAGCAAATTGAGGAGTTAAAAATTCAACAACAATTCTTTCTCCTTTCTGTTTCAGTATACACCTATTTTCTTCACTCTGGTATCTTACCTTACCGGAAAGAACAATCTCCTCATAATTCCACTGTTCAATAAAGTTTGTATCAATAATCTCAGCATATTTAAAATAACAATCTTCCCTATCACCCACAAGCACATAATTATTTTTAATATCCAGAGCAATTACATAAAGAGGCTTACTCGATGATACGCCAAGACCACTCCTCTGACCTATTGTATAAAAGTAAGCTCCTTTATGCTCACCTAAAACATCTCCATACCTATCAAGAATCTTGCCATGTTCCTCTCCAATATGTTCCTTCAAAAAATTAACAAGTTTTCCCTGAATGAAGCATACATCTTCACTCTCTCTTCTTGGAGGCAGCTTCAGCTCCTTTGCAATTTGGTAAACCTGCTCTTTAGTGAATCCACCAAGAGGAAAAATAGTTTTCTCAAGTTGTTTCTTCTTCAACCTCCACAGCATATACGACTGATCTTTCAATTTATCGACACCCTTTTTAAGGTGCACCTCTTCATTCTTGTCGATTATTGCATAGTGGCCCGTTGCAAACAAAGAACCACCAAAAATTTCAAGAGCTTTTTCAAAACCCAGTCCAAATTTAATCTTTTCATTACAGACCGTGCATGGATTTGGAGTTATCCCGCTTTTATAAGCATTTATAAAGTACCGCACGATATTCTTTTCAAACTCTTCTTTGACATCAATTACTTCAACGGGGATACCAATTACCCTCCCAGCATTAATTACACTGCCTAAATCACAACACCTTGAGACTTCCTCCTCTTCTTTAAAAAGTCTGAAATAGACACCGAAAACATCAAATCCATCTTTTTTTAAAAGATAAGCAGCAACAGAACTATCAATGCCCCCACTCATACCAACAATCACTTTCATAAGCATATTTTATTATATTTATAGCAAAAGAAAAATTATGAATTGTTCCGCCAAAAATCCATATTTCAGGTGAATCATTGCCTCGTTAACCAAACCTATTCAAGCAAGAATTAAAAAGGTTGCCATTTTGTCTTTGTCTTCTCACGATTAAATTGGGATGTTTCCATATTTAAAAGCTTATTGTGAAAATTTTTGCAATAAAATGCAAATTATGATAAAATCGCAAAGAGGTAATGCCGTGAAAATTCCATATGCAACAATAGAAAGAATTGCAACATATCTCAGGTGCATGAAACATTTACAAGCTCAAGGAGTTAAACTAATTTCTTCCAGTGAACTTGCTCAAAACACCAAGACAACCCCTGAACAGGTGAGAAAAGATTTATCATATTTTGGAAAATTTGGAAAGACCGGAGAGGGCTATAACGTAGATAAACTTGCCAAAAAACTTGAAAGAATTTTGAGAACGAAAAAAGAGTGGAAGGTTTGTATAATCGGCGCTGGTTCTCTGGGAGGCGCACTTGCAAGATATCCAGGATTTAAAGAATCTGGATACTGCATAGTTGCTCTCTTTGACAACAATCCGGCCAAAATAGGGAAAAAGATAGGTTCAGCAGAAATTTTTGATATCAAAAATTTTAAAGAAATTACAGAAAAAACAAAAATAGAATTAGCAATGCTTGCAGTCCCTCAAAGCTCATATGAAGATGTAAAAGAAATATTAGAAAATAGTAAAATTAATGGAGTTATAAATTTCATCCCGCATACGCTGAGGTTAAAAACCAGAAGAAAAATTCCTGTTGTGAATGTTGACCTTGCACAAAAATTGTATATACTATCATATCTGATTAAAAATAAATAGGAGGAATAAATGGATATTCTTACTTTAAACTGCGGTAGCTCTTCTGTAAAATATCAGTTATACAGATGGGAAGAAAAAAGAATTCTTGCGAAAGGAATTGTAGAAAGAGTAACTATTGGTGGTTCGTTTATTGTTCATGAAGTAATGGGTAATAACAAGGTAAAGATTGAAAGAAATTGCCCAACACATAAAGAGGCAATCGCTCTCATTATGGAAACTCTGACAAACCCTGAATACGGAGTTATAAAAGACATTTCGCAGATTAATGCAGTGGGGCATAGAACAGTTCATGGCGGAGAAAAGTTCAACAAATCTGTAATCATTGATGACAGAGTAATGGCAACTCTTGAAGAAATAAAAGTCCTTGCACCACTCCATAACCCACCAAACATCACAGGCATAAAAGCAGCAAAGGAGCTTCTCAAAGATATCCCTCACATGGCAATCTGGGACACTGCATGGCATCAGACAATGCCAAACTATGCATACATTTATGCCCTGCCTTACGAATGGTACGAAAAGTATCACATAAGAAGATATGGATTCCACGGCACTTCGCTTCTTTATGTTGCAAAGAGAGCTGCAGTGCTTCTTGGTAAAGACCCATTTAAAGTAAATATAGTTGCAGCCCATATAGGAAATGGAGTGAGTTTTAATGCAATTGAAAATGGCCTCTCTGTCGACACAAGTATGGGCTTTACTCCCCTGGAAGGCGCAGTAATGGGTACGAGAGCTGGTGATCACGACGCTGCAATAGACCTTTATATGATGGATGTACTCGGGCTCTCGACAAAGGAAATTAATAATGTTTTGAACAAGAAGAGCGGATTATTTGGTATCACAGGTAAACACACGGATAGAAGAGACATAGAAATTGCTGCCGAACATGGAGATAAAATGGCTCAACTCGCAATTGAAATTGAAACATACAGAGGTAGAAAATACATTTCCTCTTACATGGGTGCGCTCGGCCACGTAGACGCTGTTGTCTTTACTGCAGGTGTTGGGGAACTGTCTCCCATTATAAGAGGTAAAATGCTTAAAGGGCTTGAGAATTTCGGAGTAGTTGTTGATCCTGAGAAAAATAATATCTCCCGCACAAGAAATGCTGAAACCGATATATCAGATAAAGATTCAAAAGTTAAAATATTTGTGATCCCAACAGATGAGGAACTCGTATATACAGAGGACACAGTTGCACTGCTCGAAGGACGCTATGATGTACACACAAATTTCACATACTCATTCCAGGACCCCCATTATGTAAATCATCTGAGAGAAGAAAGTTTCAAAAAGGAACTCGAAAAGAACCCTGAACTTGCAAAGGTAAAAGCAAAAATACCAGAAATTTAATAGCTTTTCTTCCCATTTGGTGCCTGGCACCAAACGTGTTTCAAAAGATAAAGCGAAAGAATATAAGCAATAAAACCCTTTATTAAATCAAATGGAATAAATGGAAGGGAACCTATAAGAAAAGCTTTTGAAACTGGAAGCATATTAACCCTGGCAAGCCAGAGTACTCCCAAAAGGTGAATAACAACTATACCAAGAATTATACCGATGGGAATTAGTTTTTTGCTCTTTTTCGAAAAATATCCAATCATTAACGGAGCAATGAGAAAGCCAAAAAGATAACCGCCCGTAGGACCAACAACAGCAACAAATCCACCATGTCCACCGCTAAAAACAGGCAAACCAATAATTCCAAGAATGAGGAAGAGCAAAGAGGACATAAACCCATAGTAAGAACCGAGTATTATTCCAGAAAGCAAAACAAAAAGGACCTGAAGGGTAAATGGGATGGGCGTAAAGGGTAATGGAATTGAAATATAAGAACCAATAATTATCAATACAGTAAAGAGAGATGAAAATATAATTTTTCTTAAATCAGACACTTTATGCCTTTAAAACTCCTATCAAAAGTAAATTTTATCTCTTCACCATATGCACAACTTCACCGATAGCGACTTTACACGCTTCCATTGTCGCTTCAGTAAGAGTTGGGTGGGTATGGATTGTATGCGCAACATCTTCAATTGAGAGCTTATGCTGCACTGCAAGTGCAAGTTCTGCAATCATAACAGAAGCGTCAGGACCAACAATTTGAGCTCCAAGCATCTCGTGGGTATCTTTCCTCCCGATTATTTTAACCTCACCATCGATAGAGTCCATTGTGACTGCTTTACCATTTGCAGTAAATGGGAATTCGCCTACTAAAACATCAATATCCTGCTCTTTTGCTTCTTCTTCGGTTAGACCCACTGTTGCAATTTCTGGACTTGAGAATATTACCCATGGAACGACCCTATAATCAATCTTCACATCTTTCTCTGCAATAATCTCCGCTACTATTTCACCCTCTTTCATTGCCTTATGGGCAAGCAAAAGACCATCCGTTACGTCTCCTATCGCGTAAATATGCGGGGTATTTGTTCTCAAATATTCATCAACAATTATTTTTCCTTTTTCGGTTTTCACTCCAAGTTCTTCAAGGCCAATACCTTCTGAATTAAGATTCCTTCCAATAGAGACAAGTACCTTTTCGCTTTGAAGAGTTTCCCCGTTGCCAAGAGTCAAAGAAACGTAGTTTTCCCCTTTAATTTCAATGTTTTCAATTTTTTCTCCAAGTTTTACTGCGACGCCTTTCTTATTAAGAATCCTCTGGACCTTTGAAGCAATTCTTCTGTCCCTAAGCGTCGGTATCACCTGAGGCATCATTTCAACAATTGTTACTTTGGTTCCAAAAGCTGAAAAGAAATTTGCAAACTCAATACCAATCGCCCCTGCACCGACTATGAGAATTTCTTTTGGGTACGATGTAAGATTAAGCGCATCGTCCGAAGTTAGAACATTTACCCTGTCAATTTTAAATGCGGGAATCATAGCAGGCTCAGAGCCAGTTGCAATAATGATATCCTTTGCTTTGTATGTCTCACTGCCGTTCGCAGTCTGAACTTCTATGGTTCCTGCATCAACAATTTTTCCTTTTCCTTGAACAACAACTACTTTTCTTGCCTTAAGCAGAAAATCAACCCCTGAAACAAGTTTTTTTACAACATTCGTTTTCCAATTCTGGATACCCGCTGGATCAAAAGTTGCATTAGTTGCATCAATGCCGAAAACCTTTGATTCTTTTGCCTCAAGGTAGACTTCAGCACTTTTAAGGAGAGCTTTCGTTGGAATACATCCCCTATTAATGCAAGTACCGCCAAGCTCTCTATGCTCGACAAGCAGAACTTTCTTGCCAAGGTCAGCAGCCCTTATCGCAGCAACATAACCTGCAGAGCCTGCGCCAATTATTGCAACATCAAATTCTTCCATTTTTCGCCTCCACAATATTTAAAGGATTTTACATCCCAATTTTACAACGAATTCTAAATATAAGGGAATGCTTCAGGTAAATTTATTTGATAAAAATAATGAAGGACGAAAGAAGTCTCCTCCGTCCTTTTAATAACTACTTTGCACCGAACTTGTCGCATGCATCGATAACATATCTGATATATGCTATTGACGGACCACCGCCCATAAAACCTGCTACAAATGCCGCTTCCATAATTTCCTGCCTTGTCGCACCTTCTTTAATTGAATTGTAGGTATGAATTGCAATGCAATAAGGACACTGGGCTTTAACTCCGAGTGCAAGAGAAATAAGTGTTTTAACTTTTGTGGATAGAGCACCTGGTTTCTCTGACTGCTGGATAAAACCCTTAAAAGCATCTGAGTAACCTTTGTCTGTTTCACCGATCTCTTTCATGGTCTTCATGAAATCATCAAGAGTTTGCTTCATATCTGCCATGGTTTCACCTCCTTCGAATCTATTTGTTATCTAAAAAATTTTCAGAAATCTTCACAAGTATTTTTTTAAAGTCTTGATTTTTAATTTTATAGAAAACTTTTCTGCCTTCCCGTTCTTTTACAATCCAACCTTTATCTAAAAGTTTCGCAAGTTGGAGGGATACGGAAGATTGTGGAAGTTTTAGTTTGTTTACAATTTCAGAAACATTTTTTCTTCCTGTCGTAAGAAAGCAAACAATTGCCACTCTGTTTGGATTTGAAAGAGCAGAAAGGAATTCCGAGGCCTTTATACACTTTTCGTGATCATCGCACAGCAATTTTTTCTCTT
>CAZJKI010000038.1:0-3413 GCA_964546685.1 uncultured Caldisericum sp.
AGGCCTGTACAATTGCCTTATCGGTGATATTTACACCCTTCCCAAGTGCAAGCTCTATAAATGCTTCATATGTTCCACTTGAAGTATCTCTTGCTACAACTACAATTGGCATATCAGGACCGCCAACGTCTTTCCAATTGGCAATTTCTCCTACATAAATCTTCTTAACCTGCTCTGATGTTAATGCATTAACAGGGTTTTGTAGATTTACCACAACAGAAAGCGCATCAAGCGCAATAGGAGTTTCATATGGATTTAAACCATTCGCTTTTGCTTTATCAATTTCTTCCTTCTTTATTTCCCTCGAGGAGTCTGCAATATCTGTAGTTCCATCAATAAGTGCCGCAATTCCGTTGCCTGAACCAGTTCCTTCAACAGATATATTCACATTTAGATGCTTATCCATGTAAACTTCTGCCTCTTTTTGTGCAATAGGGAAAACAGTAGTTGACCCATTAATTGTAATATTTACTGGTTGCTCTGTAGGTTGAGATGATTTGCAGCCTGCAAATAAGACTCCTGCGAAAACAACCACTAAAACAACTAAAATCACCTTTTTCATTCTTCATTGCCTCCTTACTCTTATTCTAAATGGAGAGCGTTTATTTTTAATTAGAGTCCTGTTAATTTTAATTTAAATTTCAATTAATTTTTCTTAACAGAATAAACTGAACAGTAAATTTGCTTCCTTCGCCGACCTTACTTTCAACAGAAATTTTGCCTTTGTGAAGGTCTATAATCCTCTTAGAAATTGCAAGGCCAAGACCGCTTCCACCTCCAACTCTACTTCTTGAACTTTCCACCCTGAAAAAGGGCTCGAAAAGGTGAGAAATGTCATTCTTTGAAATACCTGAACCGGTATCTTTAACCTCAAGAGTTGCAAAACCGTTTAAATAAACTGATAACTCTACTGACCCGCTTTCCGTATACCTAATCGCATTGTTAACAAGATTCTTCACGAGTTCTTCTATAAGGAACAAATCACCCAGTATAAATATGCCTTCCTGTAAATTCAATTTGAAATCAAGTTTCTTACTTTTTGCAGTTTGCAGGAAATTTTCATAAATTTTTTTAACCGTAGACGATAGATCAATTCCCTGTTCTATAGGCTTCAACCAGACTTCCAATTCGCTGAATTTTGCAAGATCTGATACAAGGTTCTCCATTCTCTCACTATTTTCTTTAATCGCACTTACAAATTTCTCGCCGTTTTTCTTTATTAATTTTTCGTTTTCAATGATTTCAAGAGAACCTTGTATAACAGATAAAGGAGTACGTAACTCATGCGAAACGCTCGAAATAAATTCTCTTTCCATTTTCGTAACCCTGTCTACCGCAGTGACGTCCCCGAGTAGAAAAAGAGTAAACTTTTCGTTTCTTGAAACAAATGGAAAAGATAGCGATTCAAATACGGAATCCTCAATCTCCAATCTGTCTTTATTCTGCACTTCTGAGGCAATTGCTTCTTTTATGAAAGTAATAATTCTATCATAGCGAAAAATTTCATAATAATATTGTAACGTAGTGCTTTCCTGAGGAGTCCTCATAAGGTTTTTAGAGAATTTGTTGTAAACTATGAGCTTTCCATTATGGTCCACGATAAAGACAGGCATATCTATTACATTTAGTATTGTTAAGAACTCCTGTTCCCTGAGTCTCCTTATTTCACTCAACTTGCCTGAAGCCTCAATCAGTTCATTAATTGCACTGCCTAATCTGTTAAACTCGCTTAAACCAGAATAAACATGTTTAACATTAAAATCTTTTTCTTTGCCAGCCTTAACGATTTCCTCGAGCTTCGTTATCTCTGATTTTATAAAAATATATGTTAAAATAAGAATAACTGAAGACAAAACAAAAAATATCCAACCTAAGAAAATATTTTTTGAAAAAAATAAAGCAGCAGATATGGCAAATAGCAAAATTGAAACAAAAATGCCTAATCTAATTCTTCCAGTGAAAATTTGTACCCCACCCCCCTGACTGTTTTAATGTATTTCCCACAAAACCCGAGTTTTTCTCTTAAGTTTTTTATATGCACATCAATAGTTCTATCAGATGGTGAAGCTTCATAATTCCACCCTATCTCAAGAATTTCATCTCTTGTGAAGACCTTACCTTCACGCTCGGTCATAGCTTTCAAAATTTTGAATTCTGTTTGCGTTAAAGCAATTTCTTTATCTTTGCAGAATACCTGATATTTAAGAAGGTCTAATCTCAGTGCCTCTTTTTCAAAAAACGATTTCTCCTCTTTCTCCCTTGTAAAAACCTTGACCTTTGCTGCAAGCACCCTTGGACTAAAAGGCTTTGTTACATAATCATCTGCGCCACTCTCAAGACCAAGAACTATATCACCCTCGCTTCCTTTCGCAGTGAGTATAATAACAGGAACATCTTTAGTCTTTTCATTTGACCTCATAAATTTCAAAATGGATATTCCATCTAAAACAGGGAGCATCAAGTCAAGGATAACACAATCAAAGTGCTCCCTCAAAAGGGAATTAACAAAAGTATCTCCTGAATTAAACTTTTTTGTTTTGAACCCCTCGCGCTCAATATAAAACGAAGCAAGCTCAACTATATCTTTTTCATCATCAACTATCGCTATCGTTTTCATAATTCCCTCTTTTTATTATAAACATTTTATTTGATTAATGCGAATATGTTGAATCAAATGATTCAACTCCAATTGATTTACATAATTAAGAGAAATTTATATAATTTGTTTATAAAGATTCCAAAAATTATTTTAGCAGGCGCTATATAAAGAGCCTCACAAGGAGGAAAAATGAACACAAAAAGGTTTACAATCCTGCACTCTAATGATATGCACGGAGATTTCCTCGCAGAAGTAAAACAGGGCGAGGGTAAGCTTATAGGAGGCCTTTCGCTTCTTTCGGGCTACATAAACAAGGTTAGAAAAGAGGAAGAAAATGCGCTTTATGTAATTTCAGGCGATATGCTGCAGGGTTCTATAATTGATACGGAATTTAAAGGCATCTCCACAATTGAAATCATGAACTACCTTGCTCCTGATGTTGCAACTCTCGGAAATCACGAGTTTGACTACGGACTCCCACATCTTCTATTTCTCGAAAAAATGGCTAACTTCCCCATAGTAAACGCCAACCTTTATATCAAAAAATACCACAAAAGACTTATGAAACCCTATACAATACTCAATAAAGCCGGATTCGACATTCTTTTCATAGGTATAATAACAGATGACGTAATAGATTCGCTTAAAAGAGATGAAATTGGGAGCTTCGTCTCCCTTGAAGATGCGAGTGATGAAGTAGGAAGAATTACCAATGCATATAAAAATGAGGATATCGACCTTACTATCCTTTTAACCCACATCGGTTTTGACGCAGATAAAAAACTTGCTAAGATGTTGAAACCAGACTGGGGAG
>CAZJKI010000038.1:3513-12062 GCA_964546685.1 uncultured Caldisericum sp.
AGAATACACAATTTCTCTCCAGGGCTATCATGTAGATAATTGTTTCAAAAATCTTAACATAACTTACGAAGAACTTAGCCGGTTGGAACAACCAAAACTTATTACAACTTCTGTAAGAGATGTTGTTGAGGAATATTTGAGAAATCATCAGAACATGTCAAGCAATATAGAAGGCAGGCTTATATATATAAAATGAATTTTATTCGATAAACTGGAGTAACTTTTCCCCAAAAATTACGTTTTATACAGTAAGGGACTAAATAATGAAAAAATTTTTGACTACGATTTTAATATTAGTAATATTTTTTCCCATTTCTCCTATCAAAGCTTTACCTTCGGAAGAAACAAAAATAATTGGCTTTGGCCTATCTTCTGGAGAATTTCTTGCCCCAAAAGGAGTTGCAATAGATGAAAATGGAAACATATATGTACTCGACTCAGGCAATTACAGGATACAGGTTTTCGATAATAATGGAAACTTTAAATTCATGTTCGGAGGCAAGGGAAATGAGCCATTTCAGTTTATGCAACCTGCTGGTATTGCCGTAAAAAACGGCAAAGTCTATATCACTGACGGTTATGCAGATATTCCTGCCTCAAATAAAGTTGTTGTGTATGATACAAATGGGAAATTTCTTTTTACTTTTGGGGAAAGGGGAGGAGAAGAGGGAAATCTCACCGCACCAACAGGGATTGCAATAGATGAACAAAAATACATTTACGTTTGCGATATTGGAAATAAAAGAATAGAAAAATTCACAGAAACTGGCAGATTTATTAAAATACTCGGCGAAAATATAGTGGATTCACCAATGGGGATAAATGTAAAAAACGGAAAAATCTATGTAACTGACTGGAAAAATAGCAAAATATTTATTTTTTCTTCACAGGGTTCAAAAATTAAAGAGTTCTCTTACGAAGGGCTGGATATTCCGACAGGGATCGCCGTTGATGATGATGAAAACATATATGTCGTTGATAGCGGACTAAACGCATATATTTTAAAATTCAATAAAGAGGGAAAATTTCTAAAGCAAATTGGAAGTTATGGCGTGGGACATTGTGAATTTCTCAGTCCGTATGGAATTGCAATATTTAAAGACTTAATGATCGTTACAGACCAAGACGGGTCAAGAGTAGAAACTTTAACAAAAGAAGGAAATTTCCTCTGGGAAATAAGGAGTCCGTTTTTCAGAAAAGAAGCCGTGAACCTGCCATCAGATATGACTGTAAAAGATAACATTTACATAGCAGATTCGCTTAACTGGAGAATACTTGTTTTAAATAAACAAGGAGAGTTTGTAAAGGAGGTCAAAGATATAAATGGGATTCCTGTATGGATGACTAAAGCCAAGAAAATCTTTGATAGAATTGATATGCCATTTATTAAATATCCCATTTTCATAAAAACTTTAAATAATGGCGACTTTCTGGTGGGTGACTTCGGAAAATCACAGGTTTTAAGTGATGAATCAGGTAGACCTTCGCTTTTTCCTTATTTTAGATTCTTAATAATAGATCCGGATGGAAATTTCAAAAAATCTTTTGGTGACCCTGATAAATGTCCTGTAGTCGATGGAATGGATATTGATGAGGCCAAGAACGAAATTTATGCCGCTTTTCGTAGTGAAATATTTGTCTTCGACTTTACCGGAAACTTTTTAAGGAAAACAAACTTAACAAGTTATAACTTCGGGTTTGTACAGGATATTTACCTTAATGGTGAGAGTTTTTTGGCAAGCTTTTACCCGTCAGGAAAAGTTGCGGAATTTTCAAGAGACGGAAAATTAATAGAAATAATTTCAAGTTTTGGTACAGAACCCGGTAAGACAAGCTATCCGCATCAGATAATATCTGATGAAAATAATAATATTTACATCACGGACTCGGGCAATGCAAGAATCCAAATCTTTGACAAATATAGAAATCTCAAAGATTATTTTGGAACAAGGGGCACAAGGATGGGAGAATTTATACATCCCGTTAGAATTAGCCTTACAGAAAAAGAAATTTTCGTTCTTGACGACTACACCGGAAAAATTACTGTATTTGAAAGAGAGACAAAAAAGCCCACTCAGACACTTTGCGAAACAGGTATAAAAGAAGGAAAATTGCTATTCCCGGTTGCAGTTGCCTCTACAAGCACAAAAGAGGTTATTGTACTTGATGGTTACCTTGGGCTGATTCATAAATTCGACCAGGATGGCACTCCTTTATTTAAATTTGGCACAGATATCGATATAACACAAAGATTCTCCTCCACTCCTTTGTTTAATTATAATGGGAAAATTGCAATAGACGAAAACGATAATATCTATGTGACTGTCCCATATACTGATTTTATATACATATTTGATAAATTTGGCAACACTGTTGACGGTATTCCCTGCGAAACATTTGGAATGCAAACACCTTTCGGTCTGTTCATCGGAAAAGACAGGATTTATGTTACGGATGCATCTTTAAGTTCTATATTCGTATTTGATAAAAAATTCACAGGTCTGCTGTTCAGTTTTGGAAATCTTGGCACTGAAACTGGCCAGTTAAACTCCCCATGGGGGATTACAGAAGATACAGAAGGCAACATTTACATAGCAGATTCAGGGAACTTAGAGGTTAAAATATTCGATAGTTTTGGAAAATTCATAAAAGAAATTCCTATCAAATGTGATTATAAAGAGCCCCCATTTACTCCAACTGATATATTTTTTTATGAGGGATATTTATATGTGCTTGATTCATATAATCATCAGATTATCCTTATGAATAAAAAGGGGGAAACAGTTGCAACTTTTGGAAAAAAGGGAGGCCCTGCAACAGACTTTTCCGGTTTCAAAGGAATTGAATTTTATAATAAGGACTATGGAGAATTTCTATATCCGCTGGGCATTTTTGTACGAGATAAAAAAATATACCTGGCTGACACGTCGAATTTCAGGGTTCAGATAATTCCTCTTGATATTTTCTTTGATATAATACCTCCTGAGATTTCCGTAAAAAGTATTCCATCAAAATTCATAAATAAAGATTCTTTTGAATTTATTTTTAAAGTAAGTGACAATAAAAGTCAGGAAGACAAAATTAGCATCTATATAGATATAAATGGAAACGGTTTTAATAAAATCATCGGAAATACACTTCAACTTAAGAATCTTAATGAAGGTCCTTACAGGATATTTGCAAAAGCTGCCGATCCTGCAGGAAATGAAAGCGATACAATTAAAATAGAGTTTGTTGTCGATTTTACTCCTCCTCAGATAAATATCAACTTTCCGGATGTGACGGAAAATGAAAAAATAAAATTAAATGGAAATGTATCAGATTCTATAAGCGGCGTGAAAGAACTCAAAATAAAAAGTAATTCGTTAAAAATTGAAAATAACGGTTCTTTTTCCACAGATCTAAATCTAAACCCTGGATTAAACGAGATATCAGTTGAAGCAACGGATCTTGCAGGTAATAAAACTTCAAAAACCGCCAATATTTACAGAAAGGTAACCATAATTTTAAAAGTAGGGCAGAATAAATTTACTGTGAATGGCGTGGAAGGATCTCTCGATGCCCCACCTATCATAAAAAATGAAAGAACACTGGTCCCGATAAGAGCAATCGTAGAAGCACTTGGTGGAACAATAATATGGAAAGATTCTGAAAAAAAGGTAACAATTTTGCTTAAAGATAAAAAGATTGAGCTCTGGATCGGAAAAAATATGGCAGTGGCAAATGGAGTTATGAAACTGATAGATTATTTAAATCCAAACATTGCCCCTGAAATTATCAATGGGAGAACAATGATACCTCTAAGGTTTGTGGCTGAGAATTTAGGTTTTAACGTACAATGGGAAGAGGCAACAAAAACAATTACCATTAAGAACTAAATATTACAAAGTCCGCTCAACGGTTATAGAACACTCAGTCATAAGTGCCGCGATAGCTCCAATTGCGGCAAGAGCCGGGGCAAAAAGTAAACCTACAACTCCCACTGTTACGGGAAAAACTGCAATAATTTTCCCGTCTTTGTCCTTAATTGTAATCTTGTTAACATTCCCTTCTCTTAACAGTTCTTTAATCTTTGCGACAAGATCTTCCCCATTGATCTTAAATGTTTCCTCGCGTTTTTCCGCCATACCTTCCTCCTTTTTCATAATTCGGTGCCTGGCACTTTGCTATGAAAATTAAGAATCTTTTAAAAGCTCTTTATACCTGAAGCAGGTAACAAGGTGGTCATTTATAAGACCCACTGCTTGAAGGTGAGCATAGATAATTGTTGAACCTAAAAACTTAAAACCACGCTTTTTCATTTCACTGCTGATTTTATCTGAAAGTTCTGTTTTTGCAGGAATTTCGCTTAAACTTTTCCAACCTCCTACAACGGGTTTAAAATCAACAAAATTCCATAAATACCTGTCGAAACTTCCGAACTCCTTCTGAATTTCGAGAAATCTTTTTGCATTATTTATTGAAGCTTCTATTTTAACTCTGTTTCTTATAATCCCTGAATTATTCATCAGCATATCGACATCTTTCTCAGTAAACTTTGCAACACTTACAGGGTTAAAGCCTTTATATGCATTTCGGTAGTTCTCCCTTTTCTGGAGTACCATATACCAATTCAAACCAGCCTGAGCAGACTCAAGAACAAGAAATTCAAACTGTTTGATGTCATCATGAATGGGAGTCCCCCATTCCTCATCATGGTACTTCATGTACATTTTATCCCGTAAACACCACAAACATCTTTCCATAAATTCTCCTATTCAAAAACTTTTCTCATTAAAGTATATTACAAAAAAAATTAATCCATATAATAAAATTGTGAGAACGGGTTCAATAGATTTACCACTGCATGGAGGACAGGCACCTTCATGGCTATTTAACAGGATGAAAAAGCTCGCAAGAGAAATCACCCTCGCAATAATCATTGAATACGGAACTGACGAAGTGTTAAGAAGGCTTTCAGACCCCATCTGGTTTCAATCCTTTGGGTGCGTGCTTGGATTCGACTGGCACAGTTCAGGAATAACAACGACTGTAACTGGAGCGTTAAAAGAAGGGTTAAAAGATGAAGAAAAAAATATTGGCATCTTTTTTGCGGGAGGAAAGGGTAGAAGAGGACTCGAAACTCCCAAAGATATTGAAAAAGCAGAGAACAAGAGTTATATAAGTACGGAAACTGGAAACTACCTTGTGAGATCCTCAAGGCTCGTGGCAAAAGTTGATGCCAATGCTCTTCAGGATGGATACAACATATATCATCATTTTATGGTGTTTGACAAAAAGGGTGGATGGACAGTTGTACAGCAGGGCATGAAAGTTGAAAAGAAATATGCCAGAAGATACCACTGGTCGTCTGATGGACTTAAAAGTTTCACAAGTAATCCTCACAAAGGAATAATAAGTGAAAAAACTGAAAAACCACTCAACCTTGTCGATCAAGAAATAGAAAAAACAAGAGAAAACATAGTATTTATTTCAAAGGAAGATGCAAACTCTGTCATCAAAGAGCTAAAAAGCATCGTTTTACCTGCTCACCACCCTCTGTACCCAGGGGATTTTAATGCAAATTACCTGAGAAAAATTCTCAGAAAAACAAGGGAAATAAACCCGAAGAATTTTGAAAATCTCTTACTCGTTCAGGGAGTCGGCGAAAAAACTTTAAGAGCACTCGCTCTGCTTACAAACATAATTTTCAAAAGCGAGCTATCATTTAGAGATCCAGCTTTATTTTCATTTGCACACGGGGGTAAAGATGGTTACCCCTTCCCTGTAGATAAAGAAACTTACGACAAATCAATAGAAATACTAAAATCCTCAATAACCCGTGCAAAGCTTGGGGACGTAGAAAAGATAAACGCATTAAAAAGACTTAAACAATACACGAGTTTATAATGCAATACAAGACCATAAAACAAGAAATCTCTGTAAAACAAGCAATTAAAAAATCCATATTCATAGGAACGGCTGCATCCGTTGAAACCATAGAAGAGGCAAAAGCATTCATTAAAAAAGTTAGAGAAAAATACAAAGATGCAAACCACAATGCATTTGCTTATAGGATAGGAAAGGAAGAATCTCTTTTTTCAGACGACGGCGAGCCATTAAAATCAGCAGGAATGCCTATATACAATGCAATAAGAAGCGCAAAGATTACAAATGTTGCGATTGTTGTGACAAGGTATTTTGGCGGAACAAAGCTCGGCATTGGTGGACTTATACAGGCATACGGAGGGACTGCGAAATACGCAATAGAACAAGCAGAAATTGAGGTCAAAAGAGTCCAGAAGAAGGTTTACCTTGAACTGCCTTATAGTGATATTCAGCTTGTCCTACACTTTATTAAGAAGTTCAATGGGATCATTTTAAAAAGAGATTTCAAGGAATCGGTAACTATAACCGCTGAAATTGATGAAGATCTGTTTGAAGAATTTTCACAGAATATATTATCTCGGTCAGGTTTAGTAAAATTCAAAATTTTAGAATAATTAGAGCTCGGTGCCTGACACTGAATTCTAAAAAAGATATCAAAATATTTTAGAATAATTATATTTTGCATATAATAGATTTGAGGAGGCAAAATATGGGAACAAAAGGTAGAGAAATTGTGGGAGTGAACCACGAGAAACTAATAAATCTTCTGAACAAGGCACTTTCTGATGAATGGCTTGCATACCATCAGTACTGGGTTGGAGCAGCCGTTTTAAAAGGTCCTATGCATGGCGAGGTAGAAAAGGAACTTGCTCAACATGCAAAAGAGGAATTTGGACATGCGGAGATCCTTATAAAGAGAATCATACAGCTCGGTGGAACACCTGTACTTAAGCCTGAAGACTGGTACAAACTGTCAAACTGCGGCTACACTCCACCTGAAAATCCTGACACTAAGGCGTTGCTGATGCAGAACATTAAAGGCGAGCAGTGCGCTATTGACGTTTATAAGAAACTAATTGAATTCCTCGACCATAAAGACATTATTACCAAGCATCTTATTATAGAAATCCTTGAAGATGAGGTAGAGCACGAGGAAGACCTTGAAGTACTTTTGGAAAACCTGAAGTTAATGAAGGGCAAATAACCAATTTTTAAATTGCATTTCAAAACATCCGGCTGGCTTCAATATCCCGGATGTTTTTTATTAACAGTGCTAAAATATTTTTTATTTTTTGCCTGCACTAATACCTGAAACCCAGCCAGAGCTCCATGCCCACTGCAGATTGTATCCACCTGAATCACCATCGACATCAAGTATTTCACCTGCAAAATATAAGTTCTTCACAATTTTTGATTCAAGAGTTACTGGATCAACATCTCTTGTGTCGATTCCGCCTGCCGTAACCTGCGCGTCCTTAAATGAGAGCGTATCGGATACTTCAAATTCCCATTCGGTTAGATGATCTATGATTTTGTGCAGTTTATCACTGGAGATTTTTCCTGCAGGCATGTGAATATTATCTAAACCCGCGTCCTTAAGCAGTATCGGTATTATTCTCTTATTTATCAAACCTATCAGAAGGTCATGAATAGACCTGTCTCCGTGAGATTGTGAATAGTTCTTTAAAATTTTTTCAATATTTGCTCTATCCAAATCAGGCAGTATATTTATCCTTATTTGAACTTCTCTTCCATTTTTAAGTTCGACTGAGGCAATTCTACTGAGCTTCAAAATTGCAGGACCTGATGCTCCAAACCTTGTAAACAGTACTTCCCCACGAGTTTTTTCTACAGACACTCCATCAACATATATCTCTGCCTCTCCATCAAATCTCACTCCAGCGAGTCCTTTCAAACCGGCAAAGTTAAATTTGAGCTGAACAAGAGACGGCAACGGATTTACTATCTTATGGCCGAGATTCATTGCAAGATCGTATCCTGATCCATCTGAACCGGTAAAAGGCGCGGCTTTTCCACCGCAGGCAAGTATAAGTTTTTGGGATTCTACAATATTCCCCTGCAAATCTGTAATTTCAAAAACATTTTTTATCTTTCTGATACCATTAACTTTAAAGTTTGTAATAATTTTTACATGGTTTTCGTCGAGTGCGAACCTCAGTAAATCAAGCACTGAAGATGCCTGAAGCGACATGGGATATATCCTGCCGTCATCCACCACTGTTACAGTGAGGCCGAGTTTGTCAAAGAATTTTATAGTATTCTCGTTTGAAAATTGCTTGAGAATATCTCTAAAAAAACCTCTGTTTAAGCTATAAAAATTTTTGTCTCTCATGACAAGATTTGTAAGATTACATTTTCCATCACCTGTCATAAGAAGTTTTTTACCTATCCTTTCGTTTCCTTCAATTATGCATACGTCTCTATTACAACTGGATGCAGATAGAGCAGCCATAATGCCCGCAGGTCCTCCACCTACGACTGCGACTTTATGATACACTCGCTCTTTCATATCATATTTTAATGAAGTAAAACATTACGACAAATAAACTATTTTACAAAAAAGAGAGGGCATCTTTAGAAAAAAAAATAATTCTTCCTGTAATAAAAATAGCAGACAATAAGTCTTCAAACTCTAAATTTTCAGTAATAAATATCCTTTC
>CAZJKI010000039.1:0-11976 GCA_964546685.1 uncultured Caldisericum sp.
CCCCCGCCACCGCCACCGGAGAATCCACCCCCGCCACCGGTAGAGGATGCAGCAGAAGATATTGCGTTAAAGGAAGAAATCATTGAACTTGTCATTGTGTTAAAAGCATCGATAATGTTTATATCTGAACCAAGCACGGCACCTGCAACAAAGAAGTGGCTTGCCTTTAAATCATCCTCGGGAATTTGTGGCAATACTACCTTCATCTCCTTCATAACTTGCTCACTTATTCCAAAGGTTACCGCATAAACAAGGTACTGCTCCCATATAGCAATTGACGTTGGGATTGCTTCTTTGAGGTTTGAAAAATCCCTTAGAAATTTCTTCAAACCGTTCCAGAGAGCATAGGCATCTGCACCGATCTGCGTTCTTCTCTGCAGAGGAAAAGCAAGGATAATAAAAAGGGCAGAAACAACAAAGTAAAAAGGAATAAGATAAGGAAGACGAAGAATGGAAAGGAAGAAAAATCCAGCAAAGCCAAACACAAATCCAATCACAATAAATAGTATCATAAATCCTTCTGATTTCTTTTCAAAATAGTTTTTCTCGTCTCCTTCGTCCTTGACGACACCCTTAAATGCATCGTATATTGTCTTGAATTCTTGAGCATTTTTCTTTATAAATTCCTTTATGTCATCCGTGGATACTGTTACACCTTGAATCCCTGCTATACCAGGCATTGTTCCCTGTTTATCCTTGAAAGTCTTTGAAGCAAGATTGCGCATTTTCCCGGGTTTAAAAAAGCTCAGAACTCCTTCATACGTGAGAGAAGTAAAAAGAAAATTGTAAACAATACGTTCATGTGGTAGCAGTTCATCAGGATTTTTCCCTGTTTCAGATAAATACGTCACAGGAACCTCTCTTTTGAAAATAAAACCTTTCTCTTCTTTATGAGTCTGGATTGATATATATCCCTTACGGATAAGGTTCATAATTGTCGCAGTAAAGTCATATGGAGTTATACTCTTAAACCTCATAAGATATCCAACGACTGCAGGAGGGAGATCTTCAGGTATATCCCTCGTGTAAACAACATCAATCATTGGAGGATGTTCTTTCCCATACTTAAAGAACAGGTAAAGCCATAGAGCAAAAAGGCCCAGTGGCAACAAAAGTGCCAAGGCAAAATTTACTTTTGCTCTTGCCCTCTGTTTGTTTGCCTGTTCTGCAAGACCTCTTTCATATGCAAGGATTGAATCTAACTTATTTACGGACTCTTTTGAAATATTAAGGATCTTTGAGGGAAAAATAACACGTGCCTCCACATAAGTATTTGCTGGAATGCCTGCTAATTTATAATGCACCCCACTGCCATTGATTTTCTCAACATTGCCTGAAAGCGGCCCGTGTCCAAAGACATAAAAATCATCTTGTTTCACGTTCGAGGGAAAATATACATAAGCATTAAACTGGTCAGTTCTTTTGTCCCAGCCAGTTCCTACAAGTTTCCAGTAAAAATCAGCTACATCTTGATATGCCTTTATACCGCCGATTACTTTATACCTGAACGTGAAACTCTTGTTTTCGTTACTTGCAGAATAAAAGAACTTGGCAATATAATTACTGCCATTGTCGCTGAAAGTATATGTGCCTGGATTACCCGTTTCAGAGCTGACCAGTTCGTAATAACCATTCTCATCCTCTATTGAAAAATCTTCTATGTAGCTATACCCTCCTTTTGCCAGAGTGTACGTTGCCCAATGGAAATCGCCTGAGAAATTGTAGGTTCTTTCTTCAACAACATCAAAAGATCCATCATTATTGATATCTATCCTTACATTAACAAAAGGAAAATAGTAATCTTTTGCAAAGGAGCCCAGAGGTTTTATGCTTAAAAGCAAAAGAATTAAAAGAAATAAGGTAAAAATTTTAGTAATTCTATTTTTAACTCTACTTGTAACCCAATTCACAATGTCCTCCTTTTACAGAATAAATCATTTAAATTGTATCTGAAATAAACAATTTAAAAAAATGACAATTCAGTGCCTGTACTAAATAATCGTGATTTTGTAGATATTGAGGTGTTCTGAACGAGAATATAAGGAGAAACCCAAAAGTCAGTCCAAATCGTCTCTTCTGATAAAACGACAGCTTTTAGAGCATCCATTATATTGAGACTTACCACCGCGTCCTTTATCCTGCCTAAAATCTCCCCGTTCTCAACAAGGTAGTAAAGTTTATTTGCCGCTATAATTTAATTTTATTTCATCAGTTCTGTGTTTATCATATCAAGAATTTTCTTTGCCTCTCCTGATTCGAACATTTTCCATACTTCGTTTAACTTATCGCATGGATAATCTCCACAATATGCACAGTTTGAAACATTTTTTTCCATGCCGCACTGCCTGACCTGGCACGTCTCACAGAATTTCATTAATTTCCCCTTAACTGTTGTACATCCCTCACAGCTTATGTCTTCTGCTTTAAGAGGAAATTCGCTTGAAGACTATATTTTCGCAACTCTTTCCTTCTCTAACTGATCATCTTTTAAAGTCGCTGTGAAAGCAGGACAATCATCACAGGCTAATCCGCACACTGCAATTATCTTTCCCATGAATTACCTCCTCATATTTCAATCTTACTAAACTTTCTTTTAAAAACAAACTAAATAATATTCAGTGTCATTTAGTCACAATCGATACTTTTGTTTCATATTAAATATTAAATTATACATGAATATAGTTTCTTTTAAATGGGACAAATAATAAATTATTCTTAGTTTTATTTCAGTGAGATTTGAAATCCGCATTTTGGTCTGATTGGTTTTCAAACTGACGTGATAAATTTTTAATCTCTTCAAAGTGTTCAAAGAGTGAACACGCTAAATTTTTCCTTTGAAGAAGTTCAGGACGCTCTCGTATTGCACGCATAAACGGTGATTTACACGCACTTACTAAACCACCTTTACGGATATTTTCTCGAGAAATAGGAACAAAGGGACAAGGCTCTACATCTCCTTGTGAATTTATATGAATTGATGCTCTTCCTGCTGCCGAGCATATGTTCTTTTCACCATATTCATCCTGTGGAAACTGCACTATGACAATTCCCCCTTTATTTCTCACTTCGATTATTCTCTTCCGGAAAATTTCTCTCTGAGATTCACTTAAAACCCAATCAAACCTTGGATTAGTACCGCATGGTACATATTCAGAGAAAAATCCCACTGCACATCCATAGCCAATCATCTGATTAAAGAAATCATCAGAGCCGAGATTCTCGATGTTAACAGTTGTATTCGTTGCAGCAAACCCAAAGAAAACTCCAGCATCATAAAGATACTTAAATATTCCTACCGCAGTCTCATGTGCTCCTTCCTTGCGCCGCAAATCTGTATCTTCAACAAACCCTTCTATACTCACAAGAATAATTATATTACCGCTCTCTGAAATAATTTCTGCGATTTCGGGAGTAATAAGTGAGCCATTTGTGATGGTAACGAATAATAGATTCCTGTGTTTCAACATCATTTGAAGAATATCAGAACGCATAAAAGGTTCACCACCAGTTACTACAACAGTCGAAAACCCAAGTCTTCCCGCATCTGTAAGGATAGAGTCAAGCTCTTCTGTAGTTAGCTCGCCATCGTTAATTCTATCTCTTGAATAACAGCCTATACAGTTATAATTACAGTGCATTGTAGGGCTTATGGCGAGTACTGATGGTATATTTGAGCCAATCTTAATCCTCATATACGCTCGTTTGATTGACGAAAACAGGAACCGAAAACAGATTCTCAAGAAAAACTTAATTCTATATGGATTAGAACGACTCCAGTTCCACAAAGAGCTAATCAATAAATCGCCGATCTTTTTTTCGGATTTTCCAGGAATAGATTTCTGTTTCTCCATTCTTGGATTATATTCAATTTGCAGAATGTGACAAATTTAAAGCTCTTAAATATTAAATTACATAGGTTAAAAATTAAATTCCAGATATCACAACCTTGCCAAAATCTGATAAATTAAATGTCACCATATCTGTTTCACCTTTGTTTGTGACACTGATTACCATTCGAGTTGGATAATTTTTATAAGTGCCGCTACTTATTACCCAGAGTTCGACTTGTGATATTGTTTGTTCTCCTTGTGAAGTTACATTTGCCTTCATAAGATATTTAACAGCAGGATAGTCATTAACTGTTTCGCTACCAACTCTACTTATACTGTAACTTGCACTTCCTGTTAAGGTTTTGACCGAAGTATTGTAACTATTGCGAACATTCACTGCCATAGTATCAACAATAGCAAGAAAGCCTCCTGAAATACTGCTAACCTGACTTGCAGGCATTTCTGTCCAGGTATCGTCTGAACGAATTTTTGCTTTATCCCCGTCTATATACATTTCAAATTGAGTTTCCCCAGTTTTTAAATCCATAACTGACATATGTTGCTTTTTTCCGTAGTCATCCTGAAGTATTTCAATCTTCTGATCGCCTTTACCTGAAGCACTCTTAACCTCAAAGGTTACTTTATAGCTTTTAATCTGAGAATAGTCTTTTATCTCTTCAGCAACAACTTCCTCTTTGAGAGCGAGGTTTACGGTTTTCGATTCTCCTTCCCCTACAGTTACATCAGAGCTTACATCTTCGTAACCTTCCTTTGATGCTTTAATTGTGTAACTGCCGCTTTTTACATCATTAAAAGCGTATTTACCACTGCTGTCAGTCGTACCTGAATAATCACCCATTGAGAGTTTTACTCCCGAAATAGCTTTGCCACCCTCATCAGTAACTGACATATTAACCTTTGACGTTTTAGGCGTAGTGCTCCCTCCACCGCTGCATCCTGCAAAGACTACAACAAACAACAGAAGAATTATTGTCACTGCAATAACCTTCTTCATGCTTCACCTCCCTTTTTTTATTATATAAAAAACCGAAAAATATAAAATCAGACAAAATATTTAGACTTTAATAGAAAAAAATTATTTGTAATTCTTACGCGCAAGTAATTCAGCACGTGTCTTTTCAATGTCACGAGGCATACTTAAAAGAGCTATGCAATAAAATGGGGCCCATAATATCGTTGCTCCAGCTATAATTATAATAAATGCAGTGCGTAGATCACTTTTTGCAGCCAGAAGGCCAGCAATAAGAGGAGCAAGAGCAGTACCCGTTGTTTCCACAAGACTTTGCATTGCAAGAGAGGTACTACGTACCTCTGGCAAACTAACATCACAGATTGCAGCACCAACATTAGGGGCTGCAAAAGCCGAGAAAAAAGCACCCACTGCCACAAATATCGAAAAAGCCACTTCACGGTCTTGAGGTACGAGGAGAGCCAATATAAGCAACACTGCCCCAACCATTGTGAAAGATCCGGAGATCAGACGTCCTCTCAAGTTTCTCTCGAACAATCTATCCCCTAAAGTTCCCCCAACCAATAGTCCGACTCCAAGAGAAAATACAGCAAGAGTCATTATTCCAATTAGGTGTTTACCACCATACCCACGCTCAACTTCAAGATAGCGGAAGAACCAGAATGTTACAACATTGATTGGAAAGACCGCAAAAAACCCCTGAGCATAGAGTGCTAAAAGAGTTTTTCTCTTTAAAAGCTCTTTCACTGCTGGCCAGTTGAACCTGGTGCCCTTAACTTCTGTCACGCCTTTAAGTTCTGGCTCAGCTGCTCCACGAGGAACTTCATAAACCAGAAGTAAAATGAAAACTGAAAGTACAATTCCCATAGACCCTGTAAAACGAAAAACATTACGCCAGCCAAAACGAGCACCCACAGTTATAGCAATAGCAGCACCTAAAACATACCCTAAGGGTATAGCAAGTTTAAGAAGGGCATAAATACGACCGCGGATTTGTGGCAGGAAGTAATCTGAAAGCAGACTGTATACTCCAGGGTAACTTGCATCATCAATACCAGTTGACGCCCTTGTGAATATAAACCAGCTGTAAGTTGGGGAAATTGCCGAAAACCATGTCGTGGCACCCCATATAGCCGAAGCCAATGCAATAAGACGGGCTCGCGAGAACTTATCAAACAAGTAACCCCAGACCGGGAAAAGTACGCCACCAACAAGCAAAGCACCCGAGAGCACAGCGCCCATCTGAGCCTCATTTATATTAAATGTTTTCATAACGGATGTTGCAAGTGGGCCAATTAATAACCTATCTGCCTGATGAAGCAATGTAAACAATGCAAGAACAGTTAGTGCAACCCATCGATTACTCCTCTTTTGTTTCATCTATTTTCCCTCAAATTATTTTACGACTATCTTCCATAAAGAGAAACTCAATAATCCGTAAGAAAAAATCTTAGCTATAATATAAATATGAAGATAGAGGATTATGATTTTGGATGGATAAAAATTGATGGAAAGATCTACAAAAATGACCTGATAATATTTACTAATAGAATTTTTTCACAGTGGTGGAGAGAAGAAAGTCACTATTTAAAGGAAAGCGACATATTTGAAGTTTTTCTCGAGAAGCCCGGGGTTTTAATAATAGGAACTGGGGCAAACGGACTTATGAAAGTTGATGAGGAAGTAATTAAGAAGTCAAAAGAATCAGGCACTCAATTAATAATTGAAAACACATACATCGCAGTGAAAAAATTCAATGAAATTAGCAAAATAAAAAGGACAATTGGCGCTTTTCACTTAACATGCTGAACACGAGCAAAAAACAACTTAGCAGATAGAGACGCACCACAATTTACTGGTGAGGAGATAAAAACAAAATAGCAACTTTTTTCTAATTACTGCTCAAACAGATTTGGTCAACAAAGCGATTAACAAAACTTGTCTTAGAATTATTTCAGAGTATTCTTTGTCTTTAAAAGAAGTTTCGAGGGGAATATGTCCTCTCGATATTGGATTTCATACAGATTCTTTGGTGAAGTGATCGACTATTTTGATTTTTCGTTTTTTTAGTTAATCTTATTGCAAGAAGAATAGCATAAAGGAGGGACATATGTACAGGAAAACTAAAATTAAAATGTACATTTTTAACTGGCTCTTCAAGCAAGTTTTTAGTTATATATCAAAGGATTATGAGCACAGACTGCAGCGACTGTTAAATTTTCTTAAAGGTATAAGCTTCAGCAATGAACTCACTGGGTTAGTACAAAATGTAGAGTCAAACATGCAGAACAATCCTGTATTCAAGCGTTTTATTAACAGATTGTTCACCGACTACAATCCTAATTACATAAAAAATGTGCTTTCTTTGTTACTTATAAATGTTGGCTTCTTTAACACTCCTTTTACAAACTTAAATGCCCAAAACGATCTTCCTTCTCCCTTCACAATATTAATAAGCCCCACAATGCGATGCAATCTGAGGTGCATCGGCTGTTACGCAGGAAATTACAGCAAAGACAACGATCTCCCATCCTCGGTTGTGAACAGAATTATTACAGAAGGTGAGGATATGGGGGTTTATTTATATACAATCCTTGGAGGAGAACCCTTTATCTACAAAGAACTTATGGACATCGTTAATAATCATCCACGTTCTGCCTTTCAGATATTCACAAATGGAATACTGGTTGACGAAAAGATAGTTAAGAAGTTCTGGAAGGCAAAAAATGTTGTGCCAGTTCTCTCTATAGAAGGTGACGAGGAAGAAACAGATAAAAGAAGAGGCAAAGGTGTTTACCAAAAAGTAACAGGGCTTATGAACATTTTAAAGAATGAAGGGATTCCGTTTGGTTATTCAGCAGTGCTAACAAGAAAGAATTTTGATTCGCTAACAAAACCTGAATTCTATACGGACCTTGCGGATAAAGGTGCTTTCTTTGGATGGACTTTTCTCTACATGCCCGTTGGTCGGGATGATACAACTGAATTAATGCCTACTGCAGAGCAACGAGGGGAGTACGGCAAATTAACAAGACATATAAGAGATAACTATCCAATATTCCCGATGGATTTCTGGAACGATGCACCATATGTCGGCGGGTGTATTGCAGGAGGAAAAAAGTACATTCATATTAACCATAAGGGTGAGGTTGAACCATGTATATTTGTCCATTTTGCAGTTGATAATATCAAAGAAAAATCCTTACAGGAAGCTCTCAGTTCGCCTTTCTTCAGAGAAATCCGCTCAAGGCAGCCCTTCCATGAGAATCTGCTTCTTCCATGTATGATTATAGATTCCCCCTGGATTTTGAGAGAAGTTGTTGCAGGAGCAAGAGCAATCCCCACTCATCAAGGAGCAGACGATGTTATAACAGAATTCAGCAACTATCTTGACAAATACGCAGAAGATGTAAGAAAAGTTCTCAATCCTATATGGGAAAATGAACTTAAGAAAAATTTTGTAAAGAAAGATTAGAAGGCTGACTTTTTAAATAATTCATCGGTTAGTTTTTGAATCTATTTTGCTTAGCTTTGTTAATAAATGCTCGGCCTTTTTACTAGTCGCAGGGCGAGCATTTGCAGTCTGCCTTTTAGTGAACTCAATTACGCTCTTATTCCCCAAAAGGCTACCAACATATGATCCTAATGCCAGAATAACTTTCCCTACAGCAATATTTCGACATTCATCAGTATCGTAATTATAATGTTCGACTTTTAAAAGTTCGCCGGTAATTTTATTCTGGTATTGGGGTTTAGCCAATGCAATGTTGGAAAGCGCCGAAATGGCATGATTGGCCGTTATAAGCTCTCCGGAATCCAGCAGATTGAATAATTTACCAATCAACTTATCAATTTTTTTGCCCTTATCAACTCTTGAAAGATGCCCTATTATGTCAATGGCGGTCCACTTTATAATCCTATTTTCACTGTTAATGAGAGTTGCAAAATAATCAAAATCAGAATAGAGAGACGCCGGGCTGTTTTCTGCAGTTATCAGAAGCTTTCTGGCACAGCCATATTTTACTTTAGGATTTTTCGAGAATAAATCCTCTAAGTTTATTTTCTCTTCCGTATCTCTCCTTCATTTTTAATTTTACTTTAAAGATAATTCTTACAAATTTATCTATTTCTCAGAAATTATGAAGCTATAAAATTAAAAAGAATACTGAAATTATCCTATATACCCTTATAATACGGTTCCCAGGTAAAGCATTACTGCAACAGCAGTTTTTACCAAAGGGCAAAATCTTATCAGAATAATAGACGTCCTTACGCCAGTTAACAAAGATAAACAAGCCATTATAAACAACGTAATTGCAGAGGTTCTATAAACGATAATAGAAATTAAATTTCTGTATCCCCCAAAAATAGTGACGATCAGTACAAGAATACCTATGAAGCAGAGAGCTAAACCTTCGGCAATCCACTCCATTGTTATAATTCTTTTGTTCTCTCTAGATATTGGCCCAAAACCCTTTACTACAGATTTTGTAGGCAAAATGTGAGCAATACCCCATAGAATAATTATTACAGAGCCTGCATAAATCATGACCCCTCTTATCATATATCTCCCTCCTTATTTAGAAATCACTGCACACCAGTGCCTGGTACAAACGTGCAGTAGTAAGATTTACTCTTTATAAATTCCTTTAATTGCACCGTAGGCTTCTTCTTCAATATCCGCAACTTTCATTAGAAGTTGCGGGATAAACTTCCTTCTATCCGATTTCCCATCTAACCTATCGAGTATTATTAAAGAAACTTCTCTTATTAATTTACCTGATGCAGAAAAATCCTCAGACAGGCTTAGTAAACGCTTTTCACGTGTAATTGTTCCAAGCTCTTTAAGAAGTTTTGAAAAATCCTCTCTTTTTCCTGTGAAATCGTTAAATGCTCTTGAAAGGGTGGGCGGTGAATTTGCATACTTTGCCATATTTTCCAGTGCCATCTTATACTCTTCATTGTTAAGAAATTTTTCCCAGTCCGGAAATTCCTGAGCGAGTTTGCGTATTCCTGGTACCCCCAAATTTTTGATCGGTGGGTTAATCATCTGACTGGCTTTTAAAACTAATCCAGCTCTTACAGATTCATCAAAAGATAAAGGCTTGTAAGGTACAGAAAAAGTAATTACAGCATCCTTCTTTACATAGCCGGGCTCTTCTTTATTCCAGGCATTTTTCAGGTTTTCATAACTCAGTTTTTGAAGATCAGCCAGATCACAATCATACAAAAATATTCTGTCATCACTATCATCATACCCAACAACAAGTATAAAATGAGGAAAAGCATGTTTTTTGTTAAAAAATTCATGGTATTCAAGATAAAACATATCAAGAGGCCCGACAATAACAGGGTTTCTCTTGTTTATTTCTTCCCTGAGCAGTTTCATTGCAAGATTGAAGCCTTTCCCTTCGTTAATTTTTATTCTTAAGCCGAAAACCTGCTCAAGATTTTTGTACTGATTCTTCAAAGATTGTCCCCAGAATACCATAAATGGAGGTTCGGCTTTTTTGTTTTTAATATAGGCAAAGTGAGCCATTCCACTTATAATCATCAAATATTCATCTGAGAATGTCTGTCCTGTCTTAGAGCGATAAACATCCCCAATACCGTTAACCATGCAGGTATATTTACAAACACTATGTGGCACATTAATAATGTTCTTCATGGTATTATCCTTTTTTTCTTTCTATTTTTTTACCTCCTTCTTAATTTTAAGAAAAAATAAATCTACACCAACCAAAAATTTCAAATTACTCCCAGCGGAAGATCTTCACTGACACAATTACACTTAATATCATTATGCCAACCAGTATTATTATCTCTTTATAGAATAATCCCCAACTTTGACCAGCCCATATTCCTCTCAAAAGATTAACAACATGAGTTAAGATTAATGTCATCTTAAATGAAAAATTTCACCTGGCTTCATTATTACCACCTTAGTACGTGATAATGACTCTAATTTATTTTTAAATAAAGATGGATCTTCTTCAAGAATATGCATCGGGATAACAAATCGTGGATTAATAGCAAGGGCTGCCTGAACTGCCTCATCAACATTCATAGTGAACATGTTGCCTCCAATTGGAAGCATTGCTACATCTACCCTGCCCAGTCTCTTCATTTCGGGGATGAAATCTGTATCTCCAGCATGATAAATAGTTTCTCCCTGTATCGTTAGAATATAACCAACCCCTTCTCCTTTAGGATGCCAGAGTTTCCTGAAGTCTCCCGAAGGAATATTATAAGCCTCAACAGCTCTAATTTTAAAATCAGCAAACGAAGTTTCCTCACCAGACTTTATTGGGTTAAAGTTTTCTTTAACTTTCTGCTTACACCTTGGAGGGCCAATTACAACAGTGTCAGGTCGAACCAGTTTAGCCAGAGTAGAAGGCTTACAGTGGTCACCATGAAAATGCGTAAATAAAATAAGGTCTGCTTTCTCCTGCTTTTCACTAAAATTAATTGCATATTTCTTAAAATAGGCAGGGTCAATGTAAATTACCTTGTTATCCGTTTTAATCTGAAACCATGCTCGATCAAACCATCTTATAGATATTGACATAGCACCTCCTTTCTTAAATTATATATTCTATTTTAAAAAGCAAAAGTGAAATTCAGAACGTTGCAAAGTAGATTAAACCAAATATCTTATTACTAATGACTTTGGTATCTCATTCTCTAAGGGTTGGTCTACTGTGATATCCTCCTTTATACATTATGCTTTTTATAAATTCTTTCACGAGAAAATCTCTAAGGTACTCGTAATGCCTTCTGTTTAAAAAACCAGGTTTAAAACTTTCTCACATAACCTTACGGCATAAACCTCAGGAAAATCCAAAAGATCAGAGTGTTCAAAATTGTTAGAGAAATTCCAACTTTTGCAAATTCCAAAAAAGTTATTGTCTTCTTGCTTCTCTTTTCTGCATTTTTTTATGATGATGATATTCGAGGCTGCGCCTGTGATATGCTCGGTAATCATGCAGACTAAATCAACAGTGACTTTCTGCTTTCTTAATTCATAGCCGAGCAACAGATCACCTGGCAAATAAGAATTATTAAGCATCAGAAATGTTGCAAAAGCATGATTGTGCATACCAAATATTAAACCTCCTCCTTTTGAGATATTTAAAAATTATACAGGTTTTAAAA
>CAZJKI010000040.1:0-11915 GCA_964546685.1 uncultured Caldisericum sp.
AAGAGTTTTTGCACAATATTATAACGAACAAAAAAAATTAATCAAGGTTTTGTACATGTCATATTTACTTTACTTAGCAAACCCTTTTTAATTAATAATTTTCGAAAGAGGTTTCCTTTGTTTCTCTTTAAGAAAAATCTCTTTTATATAGAAGAGCGCTTAGAATTAGACTAATATTGTTCTAAAACTTTTATATCTGTTCTTTTGGTAAATTGGCCATGTCGATGATATTTTTGATTACAAGAAATGTCGGTGTTGCAATAATTACGCCCAGTGCTCCAAAAAGTACGCCTCCAGCGGTAATCATTACTATGATAATAACCGGAGAAATTTTTAGCCTTTCTCCAACAAAATGCGGAATTATAAAGGTATTTTGAACGATCTCAATTATGGAAAATAGTATTGCAAATGCTATTAAAGTCTTTAAAGAAGTAAATAGCGAAATTGCGCTTCCAATAATAAACACTATAGCTGGCCCTACATAAGGTATTATCTCAAGAAATGCATCAAGCATTCCTATCAAAATGAAGAACTTTATTCCTGCAATGTATGCTGCAAGTCCCATAAAAAAACCAGTGCACACAGAAATTAAAACAAGCGTTCCAAAATACATCCTTAATGAGGTGTTGGTTTTAGTAAGAAATTTTCTAACGATTTCTCTCTGTCCGGGTTTTACATTTCTTAATGCGACTCTGTATAGAATCTTCGATTCTTTCATAAAGAAAAAAGCGAGCATTGCCGAGAGTATTACTGATGGAATAAGTACTAACTTATTTATTGTAAATTCTAACCATTTGTTTATTATTAATCTTACATTTTCTTGCATATTTAAAACGAAGTCCTGGAATATTTTTTCTGAGTTCTGGCCTAACTTTTCAGTGAAGAAAAGTTTTTTAAACCAGCTGAAAAATTCTGAAAGATTCGAGTATATGTCAGGAAGTTTCAATGCAATTTCATTAAAGCCATGGATAATTAAAGGAACAAAAAAGTAAATTATAAGAAAAAAAATAATAACAAAAATTAACATTGAAGTAAAAGATGCAAGCCATCTGGGGATTTTTTTCGAAAGGAAATTTGTTATTGGAAGAAGGATATATGCAATAATAGCTCCATATAAGACAGTTGGTATTATTATCCTAACTCTATAGATCAAATAAAGCACTAAGACTGCAGCTCCAACGACTAGGCTTTTATAGAATAATGACTTGAGTTCTTTATTCATTCTGTGAGGTTGTCATTGATGATACCGTATCTCCTTCTTCTCTGAATTTTATAATCTTAACCCCCCGGGCATATTTTGACATCACAGGAACCTCATTTATATTGATTTTGATAACATTTCCATTTTTTGACATGATAAATAATAAACCCTTATCCCTTACAACCTTGACTGCCTGTAACATACCAGATTTCTTGTCAAGTTTTATCGCTCTCACACCTATCGAACCCCTTCTTCTAACTTTCCTAATGTCCTTAGCGCGTAGTCTCTTTCCGAAGCCGTTGGCAGTTATAAGAAGCAGCTTATCTTCATTCTTTACAATTTCTCCATTTACAACAAAATCATCCCCTAAAAGTTTAATTCCCCTTACACCTCTTGTGCTCCTACCCATTGAGCGTATCTGTTCATTGTTGAACCTAATGGCCTGGCCCTTTGCCGTTGTAATAAGCACTTCGTCTTTATCCTTAGTTGCAACAGAGGAGATGAGCCTGTCATCGTTGTCAAGGTTTACTGCTATTTTTCCTCTGCTATAAACATTTTCAAACTGGCTAATACTTGTTTTTTTAACAACTCCTTTTCTTGTTATTAAAACAATATTTTTCACTTTTGAATCTTTTTCCATAGTGAGCACGGATGAAACAATTTCATCTTCGGCAAGTTTTACCATTCTGTGAATTGCAACACCTTTTGCTTCTCTTTCATTCTCTGGAATTTCGTATACTTTAAGAGCATATACTTTTCCTTTGTTCGTAAAGAAAAGGATCCTGCTTTTTGCGGTTGTAACTATAATTTCTTTTGCATAATCTTCTCCATTTTTCGCTTGACCAAGTACTCCTTTTCCTCCCCTTCTTTGAAGTCTGAACGTATCAAAAGGAACTCTCTTAACATATCCGTCATTTGTTATAGAAACAATCGTTTCTTTATCCTCGATAAGATCTTCCAGAACAAATTTTGCCTCTTCGAATTTTATTTCACTCTTTCTATCATTGCCGAATTTATCCTTTATCCTTTGAAGATCCTTTTTTATTTCTTCCCAGAGGATTTCCTTTCTTGTTAAAATTTCGTTGTATCTTTTTATATCCTTCTCTGTTGATAGAATCTCTTCGTTTAATTTTGTATTTTCCAGTGTTGTTAGTCTGGCAAGTCTCATATCAAGTATGGCTTTAGCCTGTATATCGGTTACTGTAAGAAGCTCAATTAGTTTTACAAGTGCTTCTTGAGAATCTTTTGAAGACTTAATTGTCGTAATAACAGCATCAATTTTCTGAATTGCTTTACGGAGTCCTTCGAGAATCTCAAGATGTTTTCTGGCTTTATCAAGCTTGAACTGAGTTTGTCTGACGAATATTTGTTCTCTAAAAAGCAGGAATTCTTTAAGAAGCTGTTTTATCGAATATACTTTTGGCGCATTGTCTTTTATTCCGATAAGAATAACTCCATATTTGATCTCAAAGGAAGTATGGATTTTAAGTAAATTTTCAAGTACGTTTACATTTGTTTCCTCTGAAAGTTTTATTACAATCCTTATTCCTTCCCTGTCTGATTCATCTCTTATATCTTCTATTCCTTTAATTTTTTTCGTCTTCGCGAGGTCTGCAATTTTTTCTACTAACGAGGCTTTATTAACCTCAAAAGGAATTTCGGTAATTACAAAGTTAAGTTTTTTGTGTTTTATTTCTTCTGTATGCCATTTGCTCCTTATGGTTATACTTCCTCTACCTGTTTCAAAATATTCTTTAATTCCTGCATTTCCTATGATGTATCCGCCTGTCGGGAAATCTGGCCCTTTTATAAAATTTAAAAGTTCTAAAGTAGTTACTTCTTGCTCTCCCATTATTTCTTTACCAATAATATAAATAAGAGCATCAGTAACTTCTCTGAGATTATGTGGAGGAATATTTGTCGCCATACCGACCGCTATACCAGAAGAACCATTTATGAGAAGGTTTGGTATTTTTGCGGGAAGGACTACTGGCTCTTTAAGAGTATTGTCAAAGTTAGGTACAAAATCAACTGTATTTTCATCAAGGCCTTCAAGCAACTCAAGTGAAATATTTGATAACCTTGCTTCAGTATAACGCATAGCTGCAGGCATATCTCCATCAATTGAGCCGAAATTTCCATGGCCATCAATAAGTAGATATCTTAACGAGAATGTTTGTGCCATTCTTACGAGCGCGTCATATACTGATGTATCACCGTGCGGATGATACTTACCAAGAGTCTCACCAACAATTCTTGCACTCTTTTTATATGGCCTGTCAGGGAAACAGCCCAATCCCTCCATTGCATATAATATTCTTCTATGAACTGGTTTTAACCCATCCCTTATATCGGGAAGTGCTCTCCCAACGATAACACTCATTGAATAATTAAGGTATGATTTTTTTACTTCCTCTTCTATAGGAACGTTAAGTACTTTCTCTCCAAAAAGATCTGCCACGGTTCACCTCATATATCAAGATTTATTACTTCTTTTGCATGTTCTTCAATGAATCTTCTTCTGGGTTCAACTTTCTCGCCCATTAATAAGTCAAATAATGCGTTTGCTTCCTCTGCCTCTCTCATAGATACCCTGAGTATAAGCCTTTTCGACGGGTCCATGGTTGTCTCCCAGAGCTGTTCAGGGTTCATCTCTCCGAGACCTTTGTACCTCTGGATTTCAGCTCTACCCGGATCGCTCGTTCTTGAAAGGGTCTTTTTTAATTCATCATCGGAGTATGCATAATAAAGAGATTTTCCATAACTTATTCTATAAAGAGGTGGCTGGGCAATGTATAAGTAACCACCCTCAATTAGATTTCTCATATACCTGAAGAAAAATGTTAGAAGAAGTGTCCTTATATGAGCTCCATCTACATCTGCATCAGTCATTATAATTACTTTGTGATACCTTAAGTTTTCTGGTTTGAAATCTTCCTTTATGCCACAACCAATAGAAGTAATAAGATTTTTGATTTCTTCGCTTAAAAGTGCATGATTTATACTTACTCTTTCTACGTTGAGAATTTTGCCTCTTAATGGTAATATTGCCTGAAATTTTCTATCTCTTCCTTGTTTGGCACTTCCTCCTGCTGATTCCCCTTCAACTATATATATCTCGGCTTCTTTTGGATCATTTGTAGCACAATCTGCAAGTTTACCGGGCAATCTTCCTGAGAAGTCAAGGGCTCCTTTTCTCCTTATTAACTCCTTTGCTTTTCTTGCCGCAATTCTCGCATTCTGTGCAAGAAGTGCCTTTTTCAGTATTGCCTTCAGTTCTTCTATGTGTCTATCAAAATAGAGTGTTAGTGAGTTCTTAACAATATTATAGACTCTGTTTTTAATTTCTGCATTACCAAGTTTTGTTTTTGTCTGACCCTCAAACTGCGGGTCAAGCATCCTTAAATTTAAGATACCAGTAAGTCCTTCTCTTACATCATCACCTGTTAGAGTTTCATCTTCTTTAATAAATTTAAGCTGTTGAGCTTCATCGTTTAATACTCTCGTAAGTGCAAGCTTAAACCCTACTTCGTGCGTTCCTCCTTCTGTCGTATGTATGTTATTAACATACGACAGAAGGTCGGAACCAAATCCGCTATTATACTGTATTGCAGATTCTAAAAAAAATCCATCTTCATCCTCTGAAATATACAAAGGTTCTTCTGGCATTTTCTGTTGCTCTTTATTCAACTCATTTATTAAATCTTTTATTCCGTTTTCTGACTGGTATGTTTCTGTTTCTTCGCTGATTTCGTCTAAAAATTTTATTTTTAAACCTTTGTTCAAATATGCAAGCTCTTTTAACTTTGCTTTTATAATTGCATTCTGGAATTTGACCGTTTCAAAAATTACTTTATCAGGCCTGAAAGTAATTTCGGTACCATATCGCCTTTCTCCTTCTGAAATTCCAACCTGTTTAAGAGGGTATTTTGGTGTTCCTCTTTCGTATTCTTGCTGATAAACTATTCCATTCATTGTAACCTTTACTATAAGATATTCAGAAAGTGCGTTTACCACAGAAACGCCGACTCCATGTAAGCCTCCTGATACATGATAAGCTTTGCCTTCGAACTTAGCACCTGCATTGAGTTTAGTAAGTGCAACTTCAACTCCCGAAACTTTTAACTCAGGGTGCATGTCTACAGGGATACCTCTTCCATTATCTATAACAGTTACACTTCCGTCTTTTCTCATAATAACTTCTATTTCAGTGCAAACACCTGCCATAGCTTCATCGATACTATTATCGACAACTTCAAAAACAAGATGGTGTAACCCACTTTCACTTGTGGAACCAATATACATTGATGGCCTTTTTCTTACATGCTCGAGTCCTTCAAGGACTTTTATGCTGCTTGCATTATATTCGTCGTTAATCATAGAGCCTCCGTATAGTTAAACACTATATTTTATCAGAAAAAAGAAAAAAGTAAAATTTCAAAATACCAAGTCAAATCTTGAAGTTTTAATATTTTCATAGAATTCGTTAAAATATATAAGGAGATGATACAATGAACTGGAACAATTTAACAGAAAGAGCACAGCGAGCAATATTGGTTGCTCAAGAAGAAGCCCATGTTCTCAATAACGACTATCTGGGTACAGAGCATCTCCTTCTTGGGCTCGTTAAAATCGAAGAAGGAATAGCTTATAAAGCTATTACAAGCATGGATATTGATCCTGAAGACGTGATAGAACGAGTAGAATCGTTTGTAAAAGAAAACAAACAAAATACCGGGCAAACGAGCAGGGAAGAGGTGATACTCACTCCTAGGGCAAAACGAGTACTTGAACTTGCAGAAAGAGAAGCGATAAACCTTGGAGATTCGTATATAAGCACTGAACATATTTTGCTCGCTATAATCCATGAAGGTGGGGGCGTAGCTATCAAAATAATTCAAGACCTGGGGATTGATCTTTCAAAATTTGAAGAAATTATTTACTCTATGATAGGCGAGAAAAGTGCAGTTCAGAACAATAAACCCTTTTCTACTTTTACACAGAACAAGACTCCGACTCTTGATCAGTTTAGTAGAGATCTCACTATTCTTGCATCAAGGGCAGAGCTTGACCCCGTTATAGGCAGAGAGAATGAGATAGAAAGAGTTATTGAGATATTAATGAGGAGAAAGAAGAATAATCCTGCAATTATCGGAGACCCTGGAGTTGGTAAGACCTCTATAGTCGAAGGACTTGCACAAAGAATAGCTAATGGAGATGTGCCTGATTTACTTAAAGGAAGAAGAATTGTTTCTCTTGATCTTGCCTCTATCATCGCAGGTACCAAATATAGGGGTGAGTTCGAGGAACGAATGAAAAAGATTTTAAAGGAAGTATCCAGAACTCAGGGTAATGTAATTCTCTTCATTGATGAGTTTCATAATATTGTCGGCGCCGGGGCAGCAGAAGGTGCAATTGACGCATCAAATATCCTTAAACCCACCCTTACAAACGGAGAAATTCAGGTTATAGGTGCAACAACTTTAAAAGACTATAGAAGGTATATTGAAAAAGATGCTGCTCTTGAAAGAAGGTTTCAACCTATATATGTTAAAGAACCCTCAATTGAAGAAAGCATCGAAATATTAAGAGGACTTAGAGAGAGGTATGAGAGGTTCCATGGAGTTAAAATTACCGATGAAGCAATTAACTCAGCAATAAGTCTTTCTGTCAAGTACATAAATGACCGTTTTCTGCCAGATAAGGCAATCGATCTAATAGACGAAGCTTCTGCAAGAGTAAAGTTGCATTTATCAAAAAGCTCAGAAATAAAGAAGATGGAAAAGAACCTAAAGGGAATAAAAGAGAAAAAATTTCAGGCGATAAGAGATAAAAAACTTTACGAAGCAGATCGGCTAAGAGAAGAAGAAAGAAGTTTGCTCACCAAACTTAAATCTTTACTTTCACAATCTAATGATGAGATCCCTGAACTTAATGAAGATCATATAAGAAAAGTAGTTTCATTGTGGACAAGTATTCCCGTTGAAAAACTTGTTTCAGACGAAAAAAAGAAGCTTGTTAATATGGAAAGCGAATTGCACAAGAGAATTGTTGGCCAAGAAGAAGCATTAAAAACTGTGTCTCGTGCTATTAGAAGAGCTCGTTCGGGTCTCAAAAACCCTAATAAACCAATTGGAACATTCCTTTTCCTTGGGCCTACTGGAGTTGGCAAAACAGAACTTGCAAAAACGCTTGCTGAATTTCTCTTTGGCAGCGAAAATGCACTGGTAAGACTCGATATGTCTGAATATATGGAAAAATTTGCAGTATCAAGGCTAATAGGCTCTCCCCCGGGGTACGTGGGATATGAAGAAGGAGGCCAGTTAACAGAAACTGTCAGAAGAAAACCTTACTCTGTAGTTCTATTCGACGAAATTGAGAAAGCCCATCCTGATATTTTTGACCTTCTCCTTCAAATTATGGACGAGGGAAGGCTTACAGATTCACAGGGGCATATTGTTGATTTCAAGAATACGGCGATAATACTTACCTCAAATTTTGGTACAGGACTTCTAAAAGAAAAATCGATGGGCTTTGAAATAAGCGAAAAAGAGTCTACTTTTGAAGATAAAAAAAAGAAGCTTCTTGGGTCTTTAAAGGAAATATTTAAACCAGAATTCCTCAACCGACTCGATGATATTATTGTCTTTTACCCTCTTACACTTCATGAAATAGAGGAAATAGTTGATATTATAATGAAAAAAATCGAGAAAAATACCTCGGAAAGCAATATAGCTATAAAATTAACAAATTCAGCAAAAGAATATCTTGCAAGAAAAGGTTATAATCCGGATTTTGGCGCACGTCCTCTGCATAGGCTTATTGAAAAAGAGGTTGAAGACCCCATCGCCATTAAAATTCTTAAGGGCGAGTTCAAAGAAGGCGATACAGTGGTTGTTGATTATAATTCCTTGTCAGACCTGATAGTTTTTGAAAAGGAGAAAGACAGGGTTGGTTCAAAATGAGGTCATAAGGAACTTTTCGATAATTGCCCACATAGATCATGGAAAATCGACACTTGCAGACAGGTTTCTTGAGCATGCTGGTCTTTTAACAAATATACAGGAAGGGCAAGTATTAGATACCCTCTCTCTTGAAAAAGAGAGAGGGATTACTATTAGGTCTCATCCAGTAACCCTTTTTATAAAAAATAAAGCAGGGGAGACTTTTTATTTTAATCTCATTGATACTCCCGGTCACGTAGATTTTAGTTATGAAGTTTCAAGAAGTTTAAAGGCGTGTGAAGGCGCCGTTCTGCTTATTGATGCCACGCAGGGTGTAGAAGCACAAACAATTGCTAATACTTATCTTGCTATGGAAAATAATTTAGTAATAATCCCGGTAATAAATAAAATAGACGTTAAAGACGCAGATATTGAAGGCACCGAAGAAGAAATCAAAGAAATCCTGGGGTTTCCAGAAAATGAAATTTTGAAAATAAGTGCAAAACAGGGGACAGGTGTTGATGAACTTATCGAAGAAATCATAAAAAGAATCCCATACCCTAAGGGTAATTTGGATGATCCATTACGCGCACTTGTTTTTGACTCACACTTTGATACCTATAAGGGTGTGGTTGTTTATGTGAGAATTAAAGAAGGAAAAATTAGAGCTGGCGATAAAATAAAATTTATGTCGTCAGGCAAAGTATTTCAGGTAGAAGAAGTGGGCATATTTAAACTTAAAATGGAAAATGTCGATGAATTAGAAACAGGTGAAGTGGGATATTTTACTGCCATAATCAGAGATCCTCTAGATGTTGCTATTGGGGACACAGTAACAAGTGTATTCAATCCAGCAAAGATTTCTATCCCTGGATTCAGAAAGAATATTCCAATGGTTTTTGCCGGACTTTTTCCTATCAATACGAATGAGTTCGAGAACCTCAAGAAATCTCTTGAAAAGTTACACCTGAACGACCCGGCTTTCAGTTTTGAAATGGAGACGTCTGAGGCTCTTGGCTTTGGTTTCAGATGTGGTTTTTCAGGTTTGCTACATATGGAAATTGCAATTGAAAGACTCAAGCTGGAATTTGGTCAAGATATTATTGCTACAGTTCCAAACGTTGAATACGAAATTGAGCTTATGGATGATAAAATTATCAAACTGGACAATCCCAGTAAATTTCCTGATGAAACAAAAATAAAAGAAATAAGAGAACCCATTGTGGACGCATCGATTATGACACCTCCCGAATATATAGGAAATGTCCTTGAGCTTATTAAGTCAAGAAGGGCAATATACAAGGAAATGTCATACCCGCAGTCACGGAGAACAATAATAAAATTTGAAGTTCCTCTGCAAGAGATAATAACAGACTTCTTTGATAACCTTAAATCTTTAACCAGGGGCTATGGAACTCTTGACTATGAATTTAAAGGTTTTAGAAGTTCTGATATTGTCAAAATTGATATCCTTATAAATAAGAAATCTGTAGATGCACTTTCCTTTATGACGCATAGGGGGAAAGCAGATTACATCTCAAGGAGCTTGCTTGAAAAAATGAGGAAGGTTATACCAAGGCAGATGTTTGAGGTAAATCTTCAAGCAGCGGTTGGTAATAAAATTATTGCCAGAGAAAGAGTCGTGCCTTTTAGGAAAGATGTTCTTGCAAAATGTTACGGAGGAGACGTAACAAGAAAACGAAAACTTCTTGAAAAACAAAAAGAAGGCAAGAAAAAAATGAAACAAATAGGAAATGTAGCAATTCCTCAGGAAGCATTTTTTGCTATTCTTTCAATTAAAGGTGAACAGAAGAAATAATTCAGGTATATCTGCATATATACATATACCTTTCTGCTTAAAAAAATGCAATTACTGCGATTTTATTTCTTTTAATTATTCTTCTCAGGAACTTAAAAGATATGTTTCGTATTTAAAGAGGGAGATTGATATTTTCTTTTCAGAATATCCTGAATCCAGACTTTTTCTTAAAACTCTTTATTTGGGTGGAGGGACTCCTTCACTTATGAATGCAGAGCTTCTTAGTGATCTTTTAGAACATCTTGAAAAGTATTTTGATTTTAGAACATTATCAGAGTTTACAATCGAAGCAAATCCTGAAACTATTGAGATCAAAAAGTTCAGCAAATTTAAAAAATTAGGAGTTAACAGAATTAGTATGGGGGCACAGTCATTTAAAGATAAATCATTAAAAATACTCGGAAGAATCCATGATTCAAAGAAAATTTACAAAAGTTTTAAAATACTCAGAAATGCTGGTTTTGATAATATAAATCTCGACCTTATGTTTGCATTGCCCAGGGAAACAACCGAAGATGTTGCCTTTTCTCTTAAAGAAGCCATTAAACTTTCGCCTGAGCATATTTCATTTTACTCGCTCACCATAGAACAAGAAACGAAATTCTTTAAAATTAGGAAAGATTTAAAATTACCAGAAGAAAACGAGCAAGCAAAACATTATAAAATGGGAGTTAAGCTTCTTGAGAGTAATGGTTATAAACAGTATGAAATCTCAAATTTTGCAAAGGAAGGTTTTCAGTCTATTCATAATTTGACATACTGGAAGAGCTTTCCTTATATTGGTTTCGGAGTTTCTGCCGGGAGTTTTATGGCGAGAAAAAGGCAAAAAAATGTTGCAAGTCTTAAATCTTATTATGCTAAAATTGATTCAGAAAAAATACCATTGGGGCTTTACGAACATTTAACAGAAAAGAGGCAGAAGAGCGAATATATTATGATGTGTTTAAGGCTAAAAGAAGGTTGTAAAAATAGGCTTTATTATGATAAATTCGGCGAGTTTCCTGAAACCAATTTTGGAAACGAAATAAGCTATCTGTCTAAAACAAAACTATTAAAGGTCAATAAAGATGGCTTTTATCTTACTTCAAAAGGTATTTTAATTGCAAATCAGGTAATGGAGTATTTTATTTAGTTTTCTTTCTCAAACTAATTTTACCCTGGCTTAAAAGATATTTTAAAATATCTTTTCCTTCTTTGTAGCTTATTCCCATCTCTTTTACTATTGTCACGAAATCTTTTTTATTATTAATTTTTTTGTAGAATTCAAGATTTTTTTCTCCGTAAATAGGAGTGTTTACTGCAAACCAACCTGCCGTTTTTAAAGGTATCACTTCATCTTCTGGCTTTAATTTGTCTTCTTTTTCTAAAGTTAAGCTTATCAGTTTTTTTTCATTCAGTCTTAAAAGAGCAGAAAGAGTTTTTAGCTCTCCAAAAGGCGAAATTTTAACTAATTCAGAAAGATTCATGGACTCTTTTATAGAAGACAAGATCCTCCACTCTTCCGCTGATATTTTTATTTCGTTATCATTTTTTGATTGAGAAAGGCCAATAATTATGTCTTGGTTCGGAAAATAATTTTTAACTTTTCTCCACTGTTCCTTAATTTCATCCATTCTTGAAATTATTTTAGAGAGATCTTCCGGAGATTGCCACTCAGGAACATCAGTCATTTTTTCAAATTCAAAGGAGCCTTTTTCGAGACTTATAATTTTCTCCATCGTTTCAACAGGGTCTTTTTCTCCCTCTGTATTAACAGGCTTTCCATTTTTGAAATATATAACTAACACTAAAAAAGCATCTTTTATTACAAGTTTACCTGTCGCTTTCAAATTTTCTATTAAACCAAACAGGTATTTAATACCAACTTCTGTTAAGTCACCCGTTAAACTCATCGAAAGCCTCCCTCAAAAATTATATTTCATTATTTTAAAATGTCAACAATTTTGAACTT
>CAZJKI010000041.1:0-11471 GCA_964546685.1 uncultured Caldisericum sp.
AAGTTTAATTAAAATTTATTTGCTCTGGCCCTATCCCTTTACAAGGGTTATGAGACCCTTATACTTCTTTATCCTTAAACAAGGAGAGGAAGAAAAGGATGGACCGGGGTATTATTTATTTTCCTCAAATGACAAATAGGTTAATTTTTCTTTTGAAAGAAATTGTCCTATATATTCTTTTATATGAGAAATACTTTGAGGAAACTCCGGACTTTTCAAATCATCAAGGCCAAAAAATTTCAATTCAAGTGAGTCGCTTCCAGCATTTAAATTGCCTGAAAACTTATCTATAAGAAAATCCACTATAACATAATGATAAACAACGGTATCATTGTGTTTATAAATTTTATCAAGAATGATGAACGGTTTAGCGCTTATTATTTCGATTCCGCACTCTTCGCTCATCTCTCTTTTGAGTGCAGCAAAAAGTGTTTCCCCTTTTTCTACCGCCCCACCAGGGATACTCCACATAAATTTATCAGGAGGATCTTTTCTTTTTGAAAGAAGGATTCTAAAATTCTCGTAAACAACACCTCCAACAGCTATAATAGGCCTTGGAGGATACTTCCTCTGCAAATTTTCTCCGCACTATCTCATATTTACAAGATAGCCATTCTCAAGCATCCAGTCAAAAATTCTTGATATCTTTGCGTATGTTCTATCCTGTGCAATATCCTTATAGCCTATTTCTACAAGATTATTATCCTCTATAAGAAATAAGTATTGAATAATTATATTTCCTCCGAAGGGAGCATCTCTGTTCTTATCAACATAAAGGTTCAGTATGTCAAAATGAGGAATCCTGTTAGGATCAACTCTTCCTTCTTTAGAGGAGTTCATAATCTTTTCATATAGCGTATTGGTGTCCTTAAAATCTTTTACAAGTACCATTGCAACATCAGTATCATATTCTATATCTCCACCCCCGGTGCTGTTAAACATTGTGGGTCGCTGTGGACTTTCTTCCGAGTCAAGCTTAGACCCCTCTTTATCAAATGAGGAGACTGCAAATATAGGGCAATTAAACTCAAGGGAAAGACTGGCGAGTCCGCCTGAAACTTCGTCAACCTGCTGTGATAAATCCTGATATAGAATAGTTGTAGGAACTTTTTGAAGGTAATCTATAAAAATAGCTACTTGATCAGTTCCTGCTTCCTGCATTATTGAAAGTGCATGACTTCTTATCCTATTAATAGTATCTTCTCTCATTCCCTCAATAAGGTAGACATAATTCATAAAATTTTCGACCTTTACGTAACCCTGGTCATATCTTTTAGAAAATGTAGGGTCATTCAAAACATTTTTAGTTTCAAGAATATATGGAGGAATAAAAGTTTCCTGAGAGAGAATCCTTAAAAACAACACTCTTTTTGTCTGCTCCCATGAATAATAAAGAATTGGAATACGAGCATTATCTGCAATTGCCGAAGCAACTTTTAGCATAAAGTTAGTCTTTCCTCTTCTTGGAGCACCTGCAAGCGCATAGTAAAAACCACGTCTTGCCCCAGAAAGAACCTCAGTAAATAAAGTAAAAGGCTCCATAGAGTAGCCAAGAATAATATTTTCTTCCCCGGTGCGCGATTCAAGTTCTGCAGTAAAAGTTATAAGATTCGATCTTATCGGGTCAAGCTTTCTCTTCACCCTGCCCTGCACTATCCCTCTAATCTCACCAATAAGGCCTCCTGCAAAATCCATTATATTTTCCTTACGTGCTTTTAATTCGACATAGGAACCTATCTTCTTGCTGATAGATAAAAGCTCTTTTTCTGCATATTTCCGCTTGAGTACTTCCATGTAACTTAGAAGTACCTCGAGACTCGTGGCCGGTTCTTTAACAATCTCATCTATAAATTCTCCGACTTTAGGGGTAAATGTCCCCTCTTCAGTTATTGCTTCTTTCAACAGGTCTACATCCAGAAACACTTCAGATTTGGTATAATTTTTAAGTACGTAATCTACAATAACTTTTTCTTCCTGAATTTCGAAAAGATCCTTATTGAGTCCTTCTGCAATAGCTCTTGAAAGCAGAAATCTATCCTTCATAATTGAAGAAATTACTTTTTTTGTTATTTCATCCATCCGAGCTTTCCTCCTACAATAGTTCCCAAAACACTATTATTAATATTATCACTAAATAATGATTTTTTTAAAATAGCAAAATCCGCCAAATTCCCCCTTTTTATCTCTCCAATATAATCTTCAGAAAAAGAAGCATAGGACGATCCTTTAGTATAAGCATCCAGAGCCTCTGAAACTGAAATACATTCTTCTTTCTGGAAAGATTCATTCATGTTTTCAGGTGTCCTCATAACTGCCGCATTAATTCCAAGAACTGGTGAAGCATCATCAACAGGCACATCTGAGCCAAATGTGAGCATTTTATTAGCCTTTAATACTGTATTCCAGGGATACGCAAGTTTATAATCTCCCATAATTCTTTTAAAAATAGGAAAGTCAGAAGTTGCATGAATTGGTTGCATTGATGCGATAAAAGACGTTTTTTCTAATAAAGCAAGGTCTTCTATATCAATAAATTGTAGGTGCTCTATGCGGTTACGCATTTGGGTATTTCCATATTTGAAAAGCGCCTCAAGAACTATGTGTACCGCGCCACTTCCTATTGCATGAACTGCAACCTGAATCCCATGTGAATTTGCAAATTGTATAATCCAGTTTAATTCTTCTATATTCATTGTAAGCACTCCCTTAAAAGGGAAACCATTTTTCATATACGCGGTTTTCGAGCCGAGGCTTCCGTCCATAAAACACTTCAAAGGACCAAACTTGAGGAATACATCCCCATCGTTTGTCCTTACATTGCCAGTCACTATATCTTTTAATGATTCCTTCTTAATACTCTGTACTATACGTATCTTCAAACCATTTCTCTTCAGTTTTTCAAGGAGTGAGTAAATTGAGAAATCAAAATTAACAACAGAAGTAATTCCTCTCTTGAGCAAGTAATTGAAAGAGCGTTCTATTGACTCAGGGCTTATTTCCCTTTCTTTTATAAAATTTACTAGCTCAATTGCCCTATCCTTGAATATTCCAATAAAATTTCCCTTCTTCTTAACAAGCACACCACCTTCAACTTCCCTAATCTTTATCATTGCCCTTTCAAGAAATACTCTGCTTACAAATACAGAATGTTCATCGATGCTTTGAATAAAAATTTTCAAAGGAAGATTAAAAAGTTTTTCCCATTGACCAATTGTTAAATTGTTAAAATCAAGATTATAAATGTAAAAAGGCTCATCCTGTTTGCTCTTAAGAATATCAATGAGGTCATCGTATCCTTTAAAGTTTCGGGCATCTACAGAAGACATTACATTTGACAATTCTACTAAATGTACATGAGAATCAAAAAAAGCAGGATAAAAATAACCGGGCACGTCGAGTAGCTGTACAAAAGGAAACTGCTCTTTTAAAATCGAAAACTCTTCAACATCTATAATCCTGTCGCCATCAACAAGAACTGCGAAATCTCTCTTCTCTTCCCCTTTCGTATAGATAACAATACCTCTAAATATCTTTTTTGCGTCATCTTTCAAGGACAAAACTCTCCTCTCCAACTGTTAATTTAACTTTTTTTATTCCTGGAAGTTCAGTAAAAGAGAGTACAATTTGACGTTTAAGAATTTCAAGGTCATTACCACTTATACTTCCCGGATCGATAGTCATCTCAATTAAATCTCCATCAAGGTTGTAAGATATGAGATTTGCATCCTTAGATAACATCGTGGAATAATTGCCTGAGGCCTTCAGAAGGTCAAAAAGATTTTGAGGAGTAAGCTCACCGTACTTATACAAAATCGGCGCAAAAAACGAATTGCCATTAAAATTATACACATAATAAGGCACAAGGTAACTATTTGCATTCACCATAAATCTTGTTAAGGGGGTAGATATATCAATACTGCCAAAAAGTGATGGAATAACCTGCCCATCAACGGTAATCTGCACAGTGGTAATATCTGGGAGCTCAGTTAATGTATTCACAATAGAAGATACAAATAAAGCCTCAGAGTGAGAACCGATTGAGTTTTTAAGAATGTCTTTTTTGAGATCTACAACTCCTATACCTCCTGATTTGATATAAAAACTATTAACAAAATCTTGAGGAATTACTTGAGGCAATCCATACAGAGAGCCATAAAAAAGTTCTTTTAACACTCGATTACCAAATAGTACAGGGTCGTCAGTATTCACAACTTCCCTTTTCTCAACAACAAGGTTATTAAAATCCTGCGTTGGAAAATAAAGATTTACTTCTTCTCCCTTTGGAATTCTTGAATCAAAGTGAGTAAGAGGTTTATCTATCTCTATGTAATGATAAAAATACTGCGAGGGCTTACCGTCAATCAAGATCTGAACCTCTGAAATTCCATTTAATTCAGTTAATGTATTAACAAGCCCATAAACAGTAGCTGCCTCCCTGCTTACCGAGTAGAATATCGGTTTGCCAGCCTTAAAATAGAAATCCACAATGCAGAGATTATCTGAAAATTTGACACTTCTTAAATTACAGTTATCATCAAGGAGAGGAAAAAGTTTTGTACTATCAGGGCTTTTAAGCATACCAATCAAGGTATAAACATTTAAAACATTATCCTCTTTAAGAGGAGTGTCCTTTTCCACGGGAACAATTTCTTTCGTAACGGGATCATAATAATAAAGTTTTAAAGCAGCCGCTCTCGAAAAATTTCTTGAACGAAAATTAAAATAAAGAAAAATAAATATAGCAATGAGTACAAAAACAAAAAAAACAACTAAAAACTCTTTATTCCTGTTTTTTTTAACCATCTACACAGACCTTTCTTAGCGATAACACAATAAATTTTAACAAACTTTTTATTTCTTGCAATAAAGTTTATTCTCTCTAAAATATCCTTGAATCTGGAGATGAGGAAATGCACTTAATATTCGGATTGGGAAACATTGGAAAAGAGTACAAAAATACAAGGCACAATGTGGGCTTTATGGTAATTGACTACCTTTCAAAAAAGTGGAATATAACTATTAAGAAGGTAAAACACCTTGCACTTTTTGGAAAAGGGGAAATTTCATTTGAAGGAATAAAGGAAGATATAATACTTGCAAAGCCACTTACCTATATGAACCTCTCGGGAAGGGCCGTGAAACCATTTTCAGAATATTTTATGATACCTGTTTCCCATATCATCATCGTGCATGACGATATAGACCTTCGTCTCGGAAATATAAAAATAAAAACCGGGGGAAGTGATGCAGGACACAAAGGAATTCGTTCTATTATAAATCTTGTAAATCCTGATTTCATAAGGGTAAGAGTTGGTATTGGACGACCTGAAAACAGTGGACAAGTGGTTGCGGACTATGTGCTATCAACTTTCGACGAAGATGAAAAAGCGCTCATAACTGAGTCAATTAAAAGAGCATCTGAAGCAATAGAAACAATCATTTTTAAAGGATTAGACGAAGCCCAGAGGCAATTTAACAGATGAAACTTAACTATTATGTCGGGTTACTATCACTTAGGTATCAGACACCAAGTCGATAGTAAGGAGCATTTTAATAGATGCAATTAAAGTATATTCTTAACGATTATCAAAAAATAGAAAATGCTATAAAAGAGAGAAAACACATAAGTGTATTTCCAAACTCAGGCATTATTTTAAGCGGAATCGTCGAATGTTTAAAAGAAAGTAAAATTTTAATTATTTTAAGTACTCAGGAAAAAGCACAAGAAATACACGAAATATTTCCTAACTCCTTGCTGAACCCCGAGTTCGGACTTTCCCCTTTTGAAATAGATTTCATTGACGACAGCATCGTGCAGAAAAAAATAGAATTTTTAAAGAACTTTTATGAAGAAAAAAACAATATAGTCGTTTCAACACTTAAAGGATTCTTTGATCCAGTCCTTCCATACGAATCCTGCAGAGAATTCACTCTATTAAAAGGAGAAATATACAAACTTAGAGATGTAATAAAAAAATTATCAGAACTGGGATACAAAAGAGTAAAAGAAATTTCAGAAACAGGAGAATTTTCAGTAAAAGGCGACATAATTGACGTTTTTACTGGCAAAGAGGATTTTCCTGTGAGAATTTTTTTTAACATCGGGAACGAAATAGAACAAATTCGACTTTTTGATCTCACAACAATGAAATCCTTCGAAAAAATAGACAAAATCTCAATTTTACCGAATACATATTACCTTTTTAAAGAGAGCAGTTGGAAAAATTTTCAGGACAGGATTCAGGAAGAAATTCAAAAAACAGATGATGAATACCTTAGAGATTCTATTTTACGAGACTCGCTGGAAATAAAAAAGGGCAGCAACTTCGGAATAAACTACTACTTCAAATTTTTCATAAACGGGAGCGTGATGCCGTTCCCCACTCTCATTGAAAATACAGCGAAATTTATAAAGATTTTAGTTGAACCGTTAGAAACTTCCAATTTCTTTAAAGAAACAGAGGAGATTTATAAAAGAAGTTCAAGCGCGAGCGAAATCCTGGAAGACAGAAAAGACAGTCTCAGCAAAGCACTAAAAAAATTGAACGAAGGTCAAATAATTTCAATCAAAAATACGCCAGAAGAAAATACAATAGAAATCCCAGTAACTTCATTACCTGAAAACTTTTCTTTTATATCAAACCCGGAAGAATTTATCCTGACATCTATGAAACAAAAAAGCATAATTATATTCACAGAGCAGTTTGAGAGGGTCAAAGAACTTCTCAAAATATACGAACTATTGCCCGAAAAAACTCTTACAGACAAAAAGGGGCTTTACTTACTCAGGGGGTACTTTGAAAGAGGTATCGAAACTGATAAAACAATTGTCCTTACCGACAGGGAGATTTTTCCAAAATATACACCCCAAAAAGCCCGAAAAAAACCTATTCCAACAAAAAGCATAGAATCTTACGAAGAATTGAAAGATGGAGACTATGTTGTGCACAGAGACTTTGGAATAGGAGTGTTCAGGGGTCTCACAAAACTCGAAGAGAATGGTATAAAAGAATATCTGCTTATTGAATACAGAGATGGAGAAAAGCTATTTGTGCCTCTTGAAAGGATTGGTTTCGTCGATAAATACATTGGAGACAGAACATTTATAAGACTTAACAGACTTGCCGGAACCGAATGGAAAAATACAACAGAAAGAGCAAAGGAAAATGCCAAACTTCTTGCTAAAAAACTCCTGCTTACCCAGGCAGAAAGAAGGTTAAATAAAGGATTTTCGTTCCGTCCATTCTTAAGAGAAGAACGGATTCTTGAACTCTCTTTTCCTTACGAACTCACAGAGGATCAGGAAAAAGCCCTGGAAGAAGTCTATAAGGATATGGAATCAAATGAGCCTATGGACAGACTGATCTGCGGCGACGTTGGTTATGGAAAAACAGAAATCGCCATAAGAGCATCCTTAAGAGCAATATTAAATGACAAACAAGTTGCGGTGCTTGTACCCACTACAATTCTCGCAATGCAGCACGAAAACACATTTAACGAAAGACTTAGTTCGTTCCCCGTAGAAATAGCAATGCTATCAAGACTGGTAGAACGAGTGAAAGAAAAAGAGGTTCTTAATAAGCTTGAAAAAGGAACAATCGATATAATAATCGGCACCCACAGAATTCTGTCTCAAGATGTAAAATTTAAAAATCTTGGTCTCCTCATAATAGACGAGGAACAGAAATTTGGCGTAAGGCATAAAGAAAAACTAAAAGAGATGAAGGCAAATGTTGAAATCCTGACACTTACCGCAACGCCGATACCAAGAACCCTGCACTCAGCAATTATTAAATTAAAGTCGGTTTCTCTTATTAATACACCTCCGATAGGCAGGGTACCTATCAAAACTTTCGTTTTCCCGTTCAATTTTGAAACTGTTAAAAAGGCAATCGAGTTTGAGCTACATAGATCTGGCCAGGTATTCGTTGTTCATAACAAAATTGAGGACATTTATTCATTCGCAATGGCTATAAAACAACTTTTCCCGGCTGCTAAAGTTGATGTTGTACACGGCAAAATGAGAAAAGACGAAATAGAAAAAGTAATGCTTTCATTCTACGAAGGAGAGACCGATATCCTTATATCAACGACTATAATTGAAAACGGCCTGGATATACCCACTGTAAACACTCTTATAGTAGATAACGCCGAGAACTTTGGTTTATCGCAGATGTACCAGTTGAGAGGCAGAATTGGGCGGTCTCATATCAACGCATTTGCATACTTTCTATACACCGCAAATAAAGATCTTAAATCAATTGCAGAGGAAAGGCTCGAGACAATAAAAGAGTTTTCAGGGCTTTCCTCGGGAATTAAAATCGCCCTCAAAGACCTTGAATTAAGAGGAGCAGGAAACCTGCTCGGTAAAGAGCAGCATGGACACATAGTCTCTGTTGGCTATAACCTATATGTAACCCTGCTTGAAGAGGCAGTTAACGAACTAAGAGGAGAAAAGAAATTAGAACTAAAGGGCATCTCAATAAGACTAAATGAAACCTATTACATACCGGACAGTTATATGTCAATGAACACAGAGAGAATGGATTATTACCGGCGTATAACAACTGCAAGATCAATAAGCGAAATTAGCGAAATAAGGAGTGAACTGCTTGACAGATTTGGTAAGCTACCTCACGAGGTTGATAATTTACTCCTTACAGGAATAATAAACTGTTATGCAAGAGAAACGGGGATAGCGGAGATATATCAAGAGGGAAAAAGAATATTTATATCAGTAGAAAACGGGAACAAAATTTCCTTTGAGGGATTGGAAAAATTGCTAAAATCAAAGGAAAGTATAAGGTTTGGCGATAACTACCTATCTTTTGAGGCAAATCACTTACCACTGGAAGAAACTCTTGAAGTTATAAACCTTTTGAAAGGAGCAAGCAATGTTAACCTGGATTATAAAAGATAAATTTGCCGTTTCAGATTCAATAGAAGAAATAACAAAAGACTATAAAATAAAGGCTATTTTGTCAACTTCAAAAATCAAAAGAAAAATTTTGAAAAAGAACATAGAATTAATAGAGTTCTCTTTAGAAAAAAATTCGCTTTTTGAAACAAAAGAATTGATTCTTCACGCTGAATTTTTGGAAAAAGTCGGATTTCCTTTTTCAATATACTCCCGTAATGATATTTCAAAATCTTCCCTTTTTGCAGCTGTTTACTTGATTTACAGGGGAGAACAGGCCAAAAAAGCAATCGCCCGCATTGAAAATAAAACGAAGAAAAAGCTCGTTAAAGATGCGGTAAGTTTCATTGAGAAGTGTTCAGAAAATCTTGAGCTCTTTAAGTTAAACGAAACTCTTAAAGAATTCTTTAGTATAAATGAGTTCACAAAAATTCTCAGGCATCAATGCCCATGGGATAGAGAACAAACGCATACTTCGCTAATTCCAGAGCTCATAGAAGAGCCGCTTGAACTTGCTGAGGAAATTAACAGAAGTAACTACAATGGCATAAAAGAAGAACTTGGCGATGTTTTGCTTCAAATACTCCTTCACAGTATAATTAGCGAAGAGGAAAAGAAATTTAGCATTGTGGAAGTGATGAAAAATTTATATGAAAAAATGTATGAAAGGCATCCACACGTGTTTGGGAAAAGCATGGTAAAAGAAAGCAAAGAAGTACTCGAACAATGGGAAAATATAAAGAAGAGAAAAAATGGAGATAAAACTCTGAATATTGCAAAAATTCTCGCAAGTTTTATAACAACTGTAGATATACAGGAAGCAGCAAGAAAAGAAGGGCTTGATTTTTCATCGGTCGAGCAGGTTGAAGAGAAAATATCAGAGGAACTCAAGGAACTTAAAGAGGCAAGAGAAAAGGGAAAAGACGAATCTATTGAAGTTGGAGATCTGCTTTTTTCGGTAATAAACCTTGCTCGCTTCCTCGAAATTGACCCTGCCCATGCACTTTTTCTTTCAATGGATAAGTTCAGCAAGAGATTCGGAAGTTTAAAAAGAAAAGGAGTGAACCTGAAAAGCATTTCCCAGAGAGGGATAGATAAAATGTGGGAAGAGATAAAGAAAAATGAATGATTTCAATAAAATAAACAAAAAAACCCTTGTAAAAGAAACCCTTTTTGCTCTCCTTGCAGGAGTGATAGGAATCATTCTTATTTCATTTCTGACTCACAACTGGAATTTTATTTCACTCATAAAATCCTTTAAACTTTATCTTCTCCTTATCTCCTTTCTAATGATGCTTGCAAACTGGTTTCTGGAAGCATATGTTTTAGAAATTATCACATCTATGCTCAACTATAAAATATCATTCAGACAGTGTCTCAACACTTTTCTTATTGGTGGATTTTTCTCGAGGATAACGCCTTTCGGGGGAGGTGGTGGTGAACCAGTCCAGGTTTATGTTCTTTCACAGGAAAACAATGTCAAAGCTGGGGATTCCGCAGCAATAATAGCAATTAAAACATTTATAGGTACTTTCGTAAGGTTAACTGTTTTTCTTCTGATTCCATTCTGGTTTGCCCTTACAAAGCCAACCTGGACCATATCAAGGCCCGTTAATATTCTTATCAATTCAGGTTTAATACTCACATCATCGCTTTTTTTAATTCTCATAATTGGCCTGGTAAACCCGCACGTAATTGAGCGTATTGCAGTTAAAGTAATGCAAGTAAGACTCTTCAAAAAGATATTCTCAGAGAATAAAATTAAAAATGGAGTTGAGTCACTAAAAAAGACCGTGGATGATTTCAAAAATGCAAAGAATAAAATTTTTCAATCCAATTCTAAAAAAATTTACTATGCCTTCTTCTGGAGTTTTATATCATGGGGTCTGGTACTTTTTACGCCTGTGATACTGATGAGAGGTCTCGGGATAAACTCTCCGTGGCCAGAAATTGTTATTACTGCAGTGATCTTTTACATATCATCGGCATATATACCCACACCCGGCGGCAGTGGAACCTCCGAAATAGAAATACTTGCTCTTTTTGCAAGACTAATCCCTCAACCTCTTATAGGAGTTTTCGTGATTACATGGCGGCTATTTACTCACTATTTCTTAATGTTATTTGGCGGACTTTTGACTCTGAGAAAATTCAGAAAGAAAAAGCCTAAAAACCAATAAACAGCCTCTCTCCAAGGAAGGGAGGCAGTCCCAGTTTAATAATCTTATTGTAAACCTTTTCTATATCGTACCTGAACCTTACAAACTCAACGTTCATAGACTGATTATCAAAAATGATAAAAGAGCCCAAAGGGATTCCGTCCCTCGGCTGACCAACACTGCCGGGATTTATAAGATAACGATAATTTTCTTTAAGAAAGATTTTCTGGCCAGGATTTGGATGAGTGTACTCAACATCTTCGCCCTCTTTAATTGAAAAAATACCGGGAACATGTGAATGCCCAAAAAACCCTACAGGAGTTTTAAGGTTATTAAAGCTCTCAAGAGCATCTTCGGCTGAGGTTATATAAAAAAATGGACTTTCTTCATCAAGG
>CAZJKI010000042.1:0-10828 GCA_964546685.1 uncultured Caldisericum sp.
GTACAATGTCTTGACAAAAATTTAGAAATCATTAAACTTAAAGGGTTTAATTCACTTATAGAAGGCCGCCAGTGCCTTATATAGTGAAAGGAGGTCAATATGGAAGCGATAATAAAAACTGGTGGACACCAATATAGAGTAAAAGAAGGTGACTTAATAAAAGTTCAGAAGTTACCAAATGAAAAAGGTGGAAAAGTAAAATTTGACACCGTTTTGATGTTAAAAGATGGCGAGAAACTTTTAATTGGAAGTCCAACTGTTCAAAATGCTTATGTAGAAGGTATAGTTAAGGAGCAAGGAAAGGACAAGAAGATCATTGTTTTCTTCTATAGACACAAGACAAGGAACAGAAAAAAAACAGGTCATAGGCAACCTTACACAATGGTCCAAATTGAGCGTATTGTCGGAGAGGTGAGTTGATATGTCAAGAAAAAGATCTAAGGTTAACGGAAGAGATAGCAACCCGAAATATCTTGGAGTAAAATTGTTTGATGGAGAAAAAGTAAGGGCCGGAAATATCATCATAAGGCAAAAGGGAGAAAAAATTAAAGCAGGAAAGAATGTAGGAATAGGCCACGATTATACTCTTTTTGCCTTAAAAGATGGTACCATTAAGTTTGAGAAAAAAAGAGAAGCAACTAAGGTACACGTTTTAGAGGAGGCTTAATACGCCTAAAAGATCTTTTATAGATCATACTTATATTATTGTTCGTAGTGGCAAAGGTGGAGATGGGGTAATAAGCTTCAGGAGGGAAAAATTTCTCCCTAAAGGTGGTCCTGATGGTGGCAACGGTGGAAGGGGAGGAGACGTTATAATAAAAGCTTCTAAAAATGTTTCTACTCTTTATAGCTTTATGTATAAGAGACATTTCTTCGCAGAAAATGGTAAAAATGGGAGTTCTCAAGAAAAGCACGGAAAAGATGGGAAAAACCTTATAATTCCTGTCCCCTTAGGAACTACAATTTTAGACAGAGAAACCAGAAAAACTATTAAAGATCTGAGAAAAGATAATGATTTCATTGTAATTGCAAAAGGTGGAAGAGGCGGAAGAGGAAACAGAAGTTTCGCAACCTCTACAGAACAAACACCAAGGTATTCTGAGAAAGGCGAGAGTGGAGAAGAAAAAAGAATAGAGTTAAAGCTTAAGATTCTCTCTGATGTAGGAATTGTTGGTGCTCCAAACTCAGGAAAATCAACTCTCTTAACTGCAATATCAAATGCAAGACCAAAAATTGCTGATTATCCATTCACAACTCTTTCCCCAAAAATTGGAATTGTAGAACTTTCCTCTAGCAAAAGACTTGTTGTTGCGGACTTGCCAGGACTCATTCAGGGAGCGAGTAAAGGCAAAGGTATGGGAAATAGATTCCTTGCCCATACCGAAAGAACAAAGGTCCTTTTAGTTTTAATAGATGGTTCCATAAGAAAGGATATTAAAAATACCTATAAAATGCTAATAAGCGAGTTAAAAAGTTATGGCGCGGAATTAATTAGTAAAAAAAGGATCATTGTAGTAAATAAAATAGATAAATGGAAGAGAAGAAGAACAAAAGAACTGGAAAAATATTTTTCCAGTTTGGGAGAAGAATTTTCCTTTATTTCAGCACTTAAAAGAGAGGGACTGCCTGAGTTATTACAAAAACTGTACGAAATTTCTTCAATCTACAGAGAACATGAAGAAGAAACTTATGAAAAGCGTATAATTGAAGTAGACAAGAGAACTATAGAAAATGTTCTGAGAATTGAGAGGGTTAACCAAGACACTTTTAGGGTTTTGCAAAAAGAGATTGAAAGAAGAGCAGAGCTTACAGATTTTAAAAAACCAGGAAGCATTGAAGAATTAAAAAGATACTTCGATAAAATTGATCTTGAGAAGGAACTTAAAAAAGCTGGAATAAAAGAAGGAAATAGAGTAATAATAGGCAATAAGAGTTTTATTTATAAAGAAAATGGATAAGCTTGGTATTTTTGGCGGAGCATTCAATCCCATTCATAATGGTCATTTATTTGTAGCCAAAGAAGCAATAAAAATCTTCGAGCTTAGAAAGGTTATTTTCGTTCCGACAGGTAACCCTGTTTTTCCAAAAGAAGATTTGTTGGCCAAGTCTGACAGAGCTCATCTGGTGAAATCGGCAATAGAAGGCGAGTTTTCCTTTCAAGAATCCTTCTTTGAAATTGAAAGAGACGCTCCTTCATATTTTATAGACACTCTTGAACAGTTTATAAATCATGAAAATGATATATTTACATTGCTTGGCGAAGATGCATTTATAGAGTTGCACCGGTGGAAATCTTATGAGAAAATTATAAGAAAAGTAAAATTTATAATTGCCGAAAGGTTCGAAGATTCTTTTAGAACGACTGCAAAGTATATCGAATCAAAATTCCCCGAATTTAAAGACAAAATATTTTTTCTTTCACATCCACTTTACAGAATATCTTCAACATTGATAAGAGAAAGAGTAAAATCAAATAAACATATATCTTACCTTGTTCCTGAGAGCATTGAAAAAGAAATTCTGGATAAACAGTATTATAAAAATTTTTAAAAATTCTTAAAAAATCTTAAAATTACCTATTGACAAATTCATTTTTCTGTATAATTAAATTAGGTTTGAAATTTTAGAAGGAGGAGAAATGGCTAAGAAAAAGGTCAAAAAAGCAACAATTAAAAAAGCTGGTTGCGGGAGTGAAATGACCACAAAAAAAGAAGTTACTAAGAAGAAAGTAGTTAAAAAGCCTGCAACAAAAAAACCAGCAAAGAAAAAGACAACAAAGAAGTAAAAATATTTAAATTAATTTTTATAAATTCTAAAGTTAAACGCTCGAAGAGCGTATTGTATTATTTTGGTAAACCCATTTAGGCAATGAGGCTACTTAGATATATTATCAAAGAAATTATTATATATAAAATATAGTTTACACAGAAAAAGCATGATACACAAAGTTAGTTTAACTTTCAATACTTCAGATTTATTTCCTTCAGGATATAAACAAGCTGAATAAAGGTTTTAAAACAAATTGAAATTTGACTAAAGAAAAAATCTAAGTATAATATCACTGCGGGCGGGAGTAGCTCAGGGGTAGAGCGCTGGCTTCCCAAGCCAGTTGTCGCGGGTTCGAATCCCGTCTTCCGCTCCATGAGGCGCCGTGGCCAAGTGGTAAGGCAAGGGTCTGCAAAACCCTTATTCGTCGGTTCGAGTCCGACCGGTGCCTCCATTCTCATTATGCCGGGGTGGCGGAACAGGCAGACGCACGGGACTTAAAATCCCGCGGTGGTAACACCGTACCGGTTCAACTCCGGTCCCCGGCACCAAAAATCACTTCAAACTTTCAAAGTTTCCATTATTATTTTTATAAATTTTCACGTTGTAAGCTTTCATGCTACATTAAAAAGTATTACTTCACTTAGAATTTTTAATATATTCCTCTTAAAGACAAAGCAGACACCGAAATGATTGTTATTTTGCCTTTGTTTCCTCATAGGTAAATGTGTCCCTATTAAAACTTAGAAACTCACCCCGAAAACAATTAAGCCAATAATCGCGTTTAGTATTATAAAGAGAAAGGTTATCTTACTAACAAGACATGTATTTTTCTTAATTTTGGTTTATTTAAGCTTTTAGACAAAACTGAAGCAAAACCTAAAATCAAGTCTCAAAATACAAAAAACCCGACTTCTTGTCGGGTAATCTTTGTAATTATTAAAACCTTATTGCTTGTTTTCTGTTGAAAAATACTGTGCTCCAATCTCTTTTAGTTTTTCATAATCAGGGATAATATAAGAAATTGAATCAATATAGTCAGGTTTTCCCGGACAATTTATTGTCGTAATATCCTGAGAGCTCAAATCCTTAAGAAGGAGAGCTAATTTTGTTATTTGAGAAGGAGTTAAATTCGTATTAACAGCCTCACCAATTGCCTTTGCGATAGCAGGAAATTTCCACAAGGTCCTTATGTCTTTAGTTTGGTCAATAACCGCTTTTATCAGTTCCTGTTGTCTCTCAATCCTTCCGTGAATATTACCTTCTTCATCTAATGTAAAGTCACCATATGCATCATATCTAAACCTTGCATACTCAAGTGCTTGTTCACCATTAAGGTGTTGAACGCCCGGCTTGAGGTCTATTTTCACATCGCCTGCACGCGAATAGTAAACCATTCTCTCCTTGACATTAATTGTAACACCGCCAAGGGCATCTATTACTTTTTCAAATCCCTGAAAATTAACAACTACATAATAAGGAATGCTTTCTTCTTTTAGCCCTAATAGATTTTCAACAGTTTTTGTGCTGAGTTCTACTCCTCCGTCTTCAAAATATGCTGAATTAAATGCAGAATTTATTTTATCATAGCCATGACCAGGAATATCAACCCTTGCATCGCGTGGAATTGATATCAGATTTATTTCATTCGTTTTTGGATCTATGTTTACAAGTATTATTGTATCAGACCTCGAAGGCTCATCTTCTGTTCTTTGATCTGTACCGAGTATCAATATGTTTGTATTTTTAGAGAGATTGAGGGGTATCTGTTCTCCGGTTCCCTGGTTAATAAAACTTAAGTTTTTTGCCACCACAAAGATAAAATAACCAATTACAGCAATAACTACTACTGAAACCCATATAACTACTTGTTTGAAAATTTTTTTCATTTAAATTCTCCCGACACTTAAATTTTTTCAAAAAAGTCTCGCAAGAAAAGGTCCAAATAAAAGTGAAATTGTAGCAAGCAATTTTATTAAAATATTTATTGAAGGTCCCGCTGTATCTTTTAGTGGATCTCCAACAGTATCGCCTACTATGCTTGCTCTGTGAGCTTCAGAACCTTTTCCTCCAAAATTGCCCTGCTCGATAAACTTCTTTGCGTTATCCCAGCTTGCACCTGCATTTGCCATGTAGATTGCAAGAAGTACTCCTACGACAAGAGAGCCGGCAAGAAGGCCTCCAAGTGCACCTTTTCCATACTTTGCAAAAACAAAAAATACAACAAATGGGGATAATACAGTTATAAGAGAGGGGTTTACCATATTTCTCAAAGCACCTTTTGTGCTTATTGCAATACACTTTTTATAATCTGGGTCTGCTTTTCCAAGCATTAAACCTGGTATTTCTCTGAACTGCCTTCTAACTTCTTCCACCATCAGGCTTGCTGTTCCACTCACAGCCATTATTGCCATTGAGGAGAAAAGAAATGGTAGGGCACCACCTATAAGAACACCTGCAATCGTATAAGGAGAAAGTAAATCAAGAGTACCAAGATGGACGGAGCTTATATAAGATGAGAACAGAGCAAGAGCCGTAAGAGCAGCAGAACCAATTGCAAAACCTTTCCCCATTGCAGCAGTTGTATTACCAAGTGCATCAAGTACATCTGTTCTGTTCCTTACTTCATCTGGAAGACCAGCCATTTCTGCAATTCCACCTGCGTTGTCTGCAATAGGTCCATAGGCGTCCACACTCAAACTTATACCAAGAGTTGAAAGCATCCCAATACCTGCAAGTGCAATACCATATAATCCTGTACTGATATAAGAAATAACAATGCCACCTGCAATAAAAATTAACGGTAGAAAAGTACTCTGCATGCCTACTGCCATACCCGTAAGAATTGTTGTAGCAGCACCACCTTCAGCAGCAGATTCTGCAATAGTTTTAATTGGCTTACCTGCAGTATAATATTGCGTTATAAAGCCAATGGCAAGACCTGTTACAATTCCTATAATAACAGGTAATGCCCCCTTAAAATTATTCAAAACTGCCTTAGATAGATAAAAAGAAAATGCCACAGTGAGAGTGTTTGCAATAATAGTACCAATGTTTAATGCTTTTTGAGGTTGAACGTTGAGCCTTGATGACAAAAATACAAAAAGGATCCCAATTATAGATGAAACTGCACCGTATCCTATCATAAGATAGGCAAACTTTGCACCATTTAAGCCAAAAGCAATCGTGCCGAGGATAACTCCACCTACTATAGAACCTACATATGATTCATATAGATCTGCTCCCATTCCGGCTATGTCTCCAACATCATCACCTACATTATCTGCAATAACAGCTGGATTTCTTGGATCGTCCTCTGGTATACCGGCTTCCGCTTTCCCTACAAGGTCGGCTCCTACATCAGCAGCTTTTGTAAAAATGCCACCGCCTACACGAGCAAATAATGCTACAAAACTTGCACCAATTGAATATCCAGTTATCGCAACAAGGGGACTAACGCTCTGCGAAAAAAACTTTGAGACTATAAGATATACAAATAATGAGCCTAAAACACCGAGGCCGGCAACGATGAGACCCATAACAGAACCACCTGAAAATGCAACACTGAGGGCTGATCCAACACTTGTTCTTGCAGCCTGGGTTGTTCTACTGTTTGCACGAGTAGCAATCAACATTCCAAAAAAACCAGAAGAGATAGAGAAAATTGTACCGATTACAAAACAAATTGCAACGACAGGAGAGATGACTATCCCTATCACGATTGCAAAGATAATGATCCACAACACCATCGTTTTATACTCCTCTTTGAGAAAAGCAAGCGCTCCGTCTTGAATCGCCTTTGAAATCTTGACCATTTTTTCGTTGCCAGGATCTTTTTTCAAGATTGAAATAGCAAGAATTATTGCAACAATTATAGACGCTAATCCAAATGCAACTACAATACCAAAATTCGTCATCTAAGCCTCCTCAAAGTTTTTATCTATATGGAGCCGGCGATCTGATTTGAACAGATGACCCGCTGATTACGAATCAGCTGCTCTACCCCTGAGCTACGCCGGCTACTTTATATAAATAAAAATGGAGCGGAAGACGGGATTCGAACCCGCGACAGCTGCCTTGGCAAGGCAGTGCTCTACCCCTGAGCTACTCCCGCTTTCAATTGGCGGGATCGATGGGATTTGAACCCACGGTCTCCGGCGTGACAGGCCAGCGTGTTGGACCACTACACCACGACCCCGCTGCTTGTAGGGATTATAACAAAATTGACTGAATTTGCAAAATTCTTTCATAGAGTGGTGGGCGAAACAGGATTCGAACCTGTGACCCCTTCCGTGTGAGGGAAGTGCTCTACCGCTGAGCCATCCGCCCTCCATGGTGCCCTCGAGGAGAGTTGAACTCCTGTCGCCGCCTTGAAAGGGCGATGTCCTAGCCGCTAGACTACGAGGGCACATGGTGAGCCGTGCAGGATTCGAACCTGCGACACCCGGCTTAAAAGGCCGGTGCTCTACCTCCTGAGCTAACGGCCCACTCAGGTCATTTTAACCTATTTAATAATACGAATAATCGTCTTTCTGTCAAGAGAATTAACTGAGAGCTCTAAAAAAGAGGTAAAATAACCCAAAATATCATGCTCCACTTGTTTCAGCATCTAATATTTAGAAAAGGAGTTTCTCACGGGGTTCTTCGAACCCTCAGAACGACAAGTTAAGAGAGACCCTAAAATAATCCTTGAAATAAATACTTGTCTTCAACAAGGAAAAGATTTTAGGACAGGACCCAGGGTGACAAAATAGGAGTTTATAAGAGACCTTAACTAATTCTTTTTTCGTCTATACTTTCAACAAATCGTGTAAACTCACTCAGGAATAATAATTTGAGAGTATCTGTTGGGCCATTTCTTTGCTTTGCAACAGATAGTTCTATATCATTTCTATTGGTTTCATCAGGTCTATGAAGAAAAATAACAACATCTGCATCCTGCTCAATGCTGTTATGAACAAATATATCGTTGGCTAAAAAGTTATGGACATCTTGTATAGTTGCATCAAAAACCTCTTCGTATCCTAACTCTTTTATCTCACTTATCTCATCCCAAAAAACATCAGAACTCGCTATTTTCCCTGGCAATGTTATCCTGTCGCCCACTTTTAATTTTTCCAGAGCTTGCCACCCATAGATTGTCCTAAATGGATGATTGGAAGATGCTTTTATTTTTCTTCCCGTCTTAGTTTTAAGAAGATAAACTTTCTTTATTCCGCTTGGGAATGCTTTTATCAACCTTTTTTTAACAACTTTAAAATCATCATTTATAGCAAATACATTGATAGATAAATGATTATCTGATAATTCTCTTATGGAATAAGGTCTGGCGCTACCAGCATCCATTATAATAGTATCTCCTGTTAAACAACCACTTTCCCTCAAGTCAGAAAGAATTGGCCTTTTATCATCTCTTCTATCAACTGCTCGACTCAATTGAGAGAGAATGACTACAGGTATTCCTAATTCCCTGGCAAGGTTTTTTAATCCTCTTGTAATCTGAGAAATTTCCATAACTCGGTTCTCGACTCTCTGCTCCATTCGAGCAAGCTGAAGATAATCAATTATAATGAGATCAATATTTGTTTCTATTTTTAATCTTCTTGATTTAGCTCTTATATCTACAAGAGAAGCATCAGGACTATCATCAATGTAAATGGGAGAATCGTAAAGAGCACCGTAGGCTTCTGTTAGCCTTGTCCAGTCCTCGTCTCTCAGATAGCCTGTTTTTAACCTCTGCATATCCACTTTAGCAAGAGAGCAAAGCATTCTTTCAACAAGTTGCTCTTTTGACATTTCAAGACTGAAAAAAGCAACACTTCTTCGTTCTTTGACTGCAATATTTTCAGAAATATTTACAGCAAGAGAAGTTTTTCCAATACTCGGCCTGGCTGCTATTACAATAAGATCTGAACGTTGGAAACCACCTGTTATTTTGTCAAGTAAAGGAAAACCAGACGGTAAACCTGCAATACCTAATCTCTGCTTATATCGTTTTTCGATCTCTGAAAAACTATCTCCAAGGAAATCTTTTATCTGAACAAAATAACTCTTTGATTTCTTTTGAGAGATAGAAAATATTTTTTGCTCCGCTATATTAATAAGTCCATCGATATCCATTGACTCATTAAAACCCAGTTCGGAGATCTCTGCGCCTGCCTGGATAAGCAACCTCATTAAAGATTTACTCTTTACTACTTTTGCGTAGTATTCGGAGTTGGCAGAATTAGGAACAGAATCTGCGAGGCGAGCAAGATATGAAATACCTCCTGCAAATTCAAGTTTATTAACATTTTTAAGCTCCTCAGCTACAGAAACAATATCTACAGGTTTTTCATTGAAAGTAAGCTTAAAAATAGCATTCATTATGACACGGTGCTCCTCCCTGTAAAAATCTTCAGGACGGATTTCTTCAATAACCTTAAACACCGCTTCCTTATCTATAAGCAGAGATCCAATAACTGATTGTTCTGCCTCAATGCTGTGAGGAGGAACTTTTAAAATATTTTCTTCAGCCATAAGTCATCACTCTTTCTCAACTTGCACTTCAACCTGTGCCTGTATTTCCCTGTACAATTTCACAGATACAAAATATGTTCCAGCTTTCTTAATTGGAATATCAAGTTTTATTTTCTTTTTATCTATCTCTACATTAAAAACCTTTTTTATTTTGTCAGCTACATCTCCCGAGGTTATCGAACCGAAAAGCCTTTCCCCGTCACCAACTTTCGTCTTAAAAATGAGAGTTTTTGATTCAAGGATTTCTTTTTCTCTTTTCGCCAATTCTTCTCTTTTACTTTCTATATTTTTTTCCAATTCTTTTTTAGATTCGAGAGATTCCTCATCAACCAATTTTGCAAATCCTTTTGGAATAAGATAATTTAAAGCATAGCCTCTTGAAACTGAGACTATACTTTTTGCATTTCCAAGTCCTTTTACACTAACAAGAAGGAGAACCTTTACCTTCATCGCCTGATATAAGGAAGGAGAGCCATTTCTCTTGCTCTTTTAATAGCCGTAGCAAGTTTTCTCTGATGTTTAGCGCAAAGACCTGTATTTCTCCTTGGAAGAATTTTTCCCTTCTCGCTTATGAATCTTGATAATTTTGCAATATCTTTATAATCTACTTCTTCTCCTTTTATACAGAATGTACAAACTCTTTTCCTCGGTCTGTAATAAGAGGACTTCTTTTGAAATCTTCTTGTTGTTTCCATCTAACTCCTCCCTCTATGAAAAAGGCACATTAGGTTCGTTATCTTCATTGGTAGGCTCTTCTGTCCCTGTTTCTTTAGGTGTACCTGTAAGCGTATTCAAGCTCCTTGCAACTATTTCTGTTACCCATTTTTTCACACCGTCAACTTCATAATCCCTTATCTTCAAACTTCCCTCTACAAAAACAACGTTTCCCTTTTTAAAATTTTTCTCAACTTTTTCTGCAAGCCAGTTCCAAGCAATAATTGTCACAAAGAATGTCTCTTCCTGCCACTGCTCACTGCCCTTTAATTTAAAATTCCTGTTTACAGCAATCCTGAACTGGGCTACTTCACTACCGCTCGGAGTATATCTTATATCGGGGTCAGCAACAAGCCTCCCTGTGAGAAATATTTTATTCACATCAGACATTTTCTTCTACCTCCTGTTCATTCTTCTCTTCATGAGTAGTTAAAGGTTCTTTTCTTTCCTTTTTAAGAAGCATCATCCTTAAAAAACCTTCATTTACTTTAAAAAAATATTTTAAGTCTCTTACGGCTTTCTCTGAAAGTTCAAGGTATGTGAGCACGTAATAACCTTTGTTCTGATGTTTAATAGGATAAGCCATGCTCCTCAAACCCCACTGGTTTTCGCTTTCTACAACTCCACCATTTTTTTCTATGAAATCTCTGAGCTTTGTAATAAGAATGTCTCTTTCTTCGTCAGGAATGGAAGAAGAGACAATGTAAAGCATTTCATAATAACTCATTTTAACCTCCTTACGGTCTTAAGCCTTGCAGAATCTTTCTGCAAGGAAAGAGTTTTTGCACAATATTATAACGAACAAAAAAAATTAATCAAGGTTTTGTAC
>CAZJKI010000043.1:0-10451 GCA_964546685.1 uncultured Caldisericum sp.
GAAGAGATAAAAGATTATAGGAAGATCGTTGATCAGTTTGAGTTCAGGGCTAACATCATATCGAAAGAACTTGAAAGCAATAGTTTTCGGATAATTGACTTCTCTGCGATTTCAGCAAGAGGTGGACTTTTGCACCCAATCGAATCAGGAACTTACAGCGTAAATGAAGATATGGTTAAAGATCTTAAAGAAGCTCGTTATGGAGAGCATGCTTCAAACCTTGGTGCTATTATCGCTAAAAACCTCTCTGATAAGTACGGGGTACCCGCATTTATTGTTGACCCTGTTGTTGTTGATGAAATGAAGTCGATTGCAAAATACTCAGGTCTTAATGGTATTGAAAGAAAGCCAAGATGGCATGCTTTGAACCATAAAGCAATCGCAAGGTTTGTTGCAAATGATCTTGGTAAAAAGTATGAGGAATTGAACCTCATAATTGCTCACCTTGGCGGTGGTATTTCAATTGCAGCTCATGAAAAAGGAAAGGTCGTGGATGTAAATAATGCACTAAATGGAGATGGTCCGTTTGCTCCAGAAAGGGCTGGGGGACTCCCTGTTGTCAGCTTACTTGACTTATGCTTTTCAGGCAAGTACACCTATGAGGAGATGTTGAAAATGCTTGCTGGTTATGGAGGCCTTGTTTCTCATCTTGGTACAAACTCCGCAATGGAGGTTGAAGAAAGGATAAACAATGGTGATACTTATGCAAGACTTGTTTATGAAGCGATGGCGTATCAAATTGCAAAAGCAATTGGAGAGCTCGCAACAGTTCTTTCAGGTAGTGTTGATGCTATTGTTATAACAGGTGGACTCGCAAACTCTAAAATGCTTACCGATTGGATTAAAGAAAGAGTTTCATTTATTGCAAGCGTACTTATTTATCCTGGGGAGGATGAGATGCGAGCACTTGCCCTCGGGACTTTAAGGGTAATTGCAGGGGGAGAGAAAGCGAAATCGTATGAAAGAATTTGATTTACTTCCCGGTTGGTGCCAGGCACCGGGTGGGAAGTTTTTTTGAAAAGGAAGTGTAAAATAACAATATGATAGAATTTGATCCGAAAAGTTTACTTGATAAAGAATTTCAGATTTTTATAGGGAGGATTGGGTCTGGCAAAACTGAAATCTCGATAAATTTTGCCATTAAATTGAAAGAAGAAAGTTATAAAGTTGTCCTGTTTGATATGGATATTGTTAAGCCTTATATAAGGATTAGAGATGTACTAGATAGACTAGCTGAGTATAACATAGAGATCGTGTCGCCACCAGAGTCTACAAAAGCCATAGACCTTCCTATATTTCCTAAATTCCTTATAGGACATCTTATGGATAAGGGTGCCTATAAAATACTCGATGTTGGTGGGGATCCATACGGAGCAGGTTCTATTGCACAGTTTAAAGATGTAATAAAAAGTAGCCTTTATAATTTGTTTTTTGTAGTTAACACAAGAAGGCCAGAAACTTCAAAGCCCGAAGAAATCATTAAAGCAATCTCAGGAATTCAGGATGCATCAAGGATGAAAGTGACCCACCTTGTTTTTAATACAAATCTTCGTTGGGAAACAACTAAGGATATAATGATGGATGGACTGAATGTCGTTAAGGAAGTTTCGGCTGAAACTAAAATACCTATTGCCTTCGGCTGCGTGGATGAAATAGAAATGAATATGGTTGATTCAATTGATATTCCTGTTCTTCCTTTAAAGTTTTTTATTAACCCGCTTCCTATAACGGGAATTTAAAATATCTAAGGAGGTATTATGGATTTAAAGGTAATTGTGAACGAGGAGAGGTGCAAAAGTTGTGGTCTTTGTGTGAACATCTGTCCAAAACATGTGCTGAGAATCTCTGATAAAATCAATTCAAGAGGTTATCACCCTGTTGAACTTTTTGACAACGAAAACTGCATTTCTTGTGGTTTCTGCTATCTTGTCTGTCCTGATATGGCGATAGCAGAAGTGAAAAAACTCGAGCCTGTTAAGTAGGAGGTTCTAATGGGAGAAAAATTATTAATGAAGGGTTCTGAGGCAATTGCTGAGGCAGCAATTAGAGGAGGGGCAATGGCGTTCTTTGGTTACCCTATAACCCCTCAGAACGAGACTCCAGAGTATTTTAGCAGAAGAATGCCGGAATTAGGTAGAGTATTCTTACAGGCCGAAAGTGAAGTTGCGGCAATCAATATGGTGTATGGCGCTGCTTGCACAGGTACTAGGGCTATTACGACTTCGTCAAGCCCTGGCATAAGCCTTATGCAGGAAGGTTTTAGTTACATTGCAAATACAAATGTTCCGTGTGTTGTTGTGAACGCAATGAGAGGAGGCCCGGGCCTTGGAGACATTGCGCCAGCCCAGGCAGATTATTTTCAGGCAACAAAAGGCGGAGGGCATGGAGATTATCATTCAATTGTTATTGCCCCTCATACGGTTCAGGAAGAGGCAAATCTTATGTTCGATGCTTTTGAACTTGCTGATAAATACAGGATCATGGTAGTTGTGCTCGTTGATGGTTTGTTGGGTCAGATGATGGAACCAGTTGAGTTCAAAGACTGGGTTGATGTCAAAAAATTTAAAACGCCAGAATGGGCAACAGTAGGTCAGGGAGAGAGAGCTAACAGAAATATTCTTATATCTTTTGATCTTATGGCTGAAGGACTCGAAAAAATGAACATTGTCCTTCAGGATAAATATGCAAAGATTAGGGAAAACGAAGTGAGGTTTGAAGAGTATAAAATGGATGATGCTGAATATGCGATTACTGCTTTTGGTACTGTGGCAAGGATAGCAAAAACAACTGTTGAACTTGCAAGAAAAGAGGGCATAAAGATTGGTTTAATCAGGCCTATTACTCTTTACCCTTTCCCTGAAAAGATAATAGAAAATAGGGCTTCTCAGGTTAAATTGTTCTTTGATACTGAATTGAACGAGGGTCAGATGCTTGAAGATGTAAAACTTGCTGTGAATGGAAGGAAACCTGTTTACTTCCATGGTAGACTTGGTGGAATGGTGCCAACTGCTGAAGAAATCCTTGATGAGTTTAAAAAACATTTGGGAGGCTAAGATGAAAACTTTATATAAAGTTCCTTCTGCGATTACAAGTAGGGATACAACATACTGCCCCGGCTGTACTCATGGGGTGGCTCACAGAATTATTGGTGAACTACTCGATGAAATGGGGCTTACCAGGCAGACCGTGATTGTTTGGCCTGTTGGTTGTTCTGTCTTTGGTTATTACTTCATAGGGACAGATGCACTTATAGCAGCCCATGGCAGAGCTTGTGCAATGGCTACAGGTGTAAAGAGGACTCATCCTGAATCATTTGTGTTAACATATCAGGGTGACGGGGATTATGCTTCAATTGGTATTGCGGAGGCTGTTCATGCGGCTGCAAGAGGAGAAAACATAACAACCGTATTTATCAATAATGGAAACTATGGAATGACAGGGGGGCAGATGGCTCCAACAACCCTTATCGGTCAGGTAACAACTACATCACCATACGGCAGGAAGCCAGAATTAAATGGTTTTCCACTTCATATTCCTGAAATGCTTGCAACAATGGATGGGCCTGCTTACATTGCAAGAGGTGCGCTTGATAACCCACAACATATTAATCAGGCAAAGAATTTTATTCGAAAGGCTTTCAAAGCTCAATTTAATAGACTTGGATATTCTCTTGTTGAACTTGTCTCCACCTGCCCAACAAACTGGAAAATGACACCTGTTGAAGCAATCGAAAGGGTAAAAAAGGAAGTATTACCGGTTTTTCCACTCGGTGAGTTAAGAACTGTAAAGGGGGTAGAGTAACATGGAAAAAGGTGTTGTTATATCAGGTTTCGGTGGCCAGGGAGTAATGCTTGCAGGAGAACTCCTTGCAGAAGCAGGAAAGGAAGAGAATAAATTTGTTACATTCCTACCCTCTTATGGTCCAGAGATGAGAGGAGGAACCGCAAACTGTCACGTGATTGTTTCTGATAACCTCATTGCTTCTCCAATTATTGGTTATCCAGAAGCTGCAATTGTATTAAACCTTCCGTCTCTTGATAAATTTGAACCGTTGATGAAAAAAGAAGGAATCCTTATAATAAATAAAACTTTTGTTCCAAGGGAAGTAAAAAGGGCTGATGTGAGGGTGCTTCAAATTGATGCACAGCACGTTGCAGAGGAACTTGGAAACCAGAAGGTTGTTAATATGATTCTTCTTGGAGCATATATAGAAATAGAAAAACCTGTTAAAATAGAATCTCTTAAAAATGCTTTGAAAGGATATCTTACAGGGAGAAAAGCAGAGCTTATTGAGATAAATGAAAGAGCACTCGACAGGGGCGCAGAGATTGCAAGAGAATTTATGGGAGTAAAAAAATGAAAACCATAAAACCAGAAGAAATGAATGCCGAACCCGTTGAGTTTAATGGAAGCCTTATTCCCGGTGTCACTATTCGCTGGCTTATCAGGGAAAGCGATGGTGCGAAAAGATTTGCAATGAGATATTTTGAGCTTGAAGCAGAAACGGTAATTCCGGAACACCATCACCCCTGGGAACATGAAATATTTGTCCTGAAAGGCAAGAGTGAAATTACGGTTAATGATGTGAAAAAGGAAGTAAACGAAGGTACAGCAGTGTTTATTGAACCAGATGCGCCACACGCATACAAGAATATTGGACCGGATAAACTTATTTTTCTCTGTCTTATCCCGTATTTAAAAAGTGAATAAAGATTTTAAAGAAAAAGTAATTCTTATTACAGGAGGCTCTTCTGGCATTGGAAGGGCCTCTGCTCTACTCCTTTCCAGATTAGGCGCTAAAGTTATCGCAGTTGGAAGGGATAAGAAGCATATTGAAGAAGTAAAAGCAATTGACCCCCGTATTATCTTTATAAAAGAGGACTTTGAAAAAGAAGGAGCATTTGTAAGAGTTGTAAAGAAGGTTTTTGATTATACGGATATCCTTCATGGTTTTGTCCATGCTGCAGGGGTTATTTACACAGAGCCTTTTGGAACCTTCAAGCTTAATGAACTTATGGCAATGCAAAAGGTAAATGTAGAAGCTGGTTTTGAGATATTTAGGGGGACATTGCCTCTGTTTAAAAACGAAGGAAGTATAATTTTTATTTCTTCAATTGATGCATTTTTTGGAGCGCAGACTCCTTCAAGCGGTTATGCGCTTACAAAGGGGAGTCTTATAAGTCTTACAAAATCCCTTGCATATGAACTTAGAGTACGTGACATAAGGGTAAATGTAGTTGTCCCGGGTCTTATAAGGACAAGAATGACTGAAGATTTCTTTAGTAACAAGTTCGAAAGAGAGAGGGAAGAATTTTTGAAAAGAATATCCCTTGGTAGAGCTGGAAGCCCGGACGAAGTTGCAAACCTCATTGCATTTTTGATTTCAGACGGTGCATCCTATATTACAGGTAATACGATTTTTTGTGATGGTGGTTATCATATAGCATGAGATTACTACATACTGGAGATTTGCATCTCGGCTTTGAGGTTTACAGGGAAGAGGATTATGATTATTTTAAGCCTCTCCGTTATTCTGTTGATTATGCATTAGAGAAAAATATTGATTTATTTGTAATTGCAGGCGATATTTTCGATAGGCGTGACCCTTCAGCATTCATCCAGATGGGCTTTGCAAAAGAGATAAAAAGATTAATTGACAAAGGTATTGAAGTCCTTGTAATTACAGGAAACCATGATGGTTCACCAAATCCAGAAAGGAATATCCATCTTGATATTTATAAAGAGCTTGAATTAAGTGGAGTGAGAGTTTCAAAAAAGATGGAACTTTTTAATATCAAGGGTTTAAATATTATAACTATACCTTATCCTTTCAAGAGAAATCTGTTTGCAAAAGATGAGTACAGGGAAAAAACTGAGGGAGAAATCGCCATCATTATGAATGATAAGATCACTCAGGGTATAGATTTTCTTCTTGAAAATGCTGATAAAAATCTCCCAACTATACTCGTTGCGCATCTCCCACTTCTTGAGGGGACTGTTGGAGAAGAAGTTTACAGTAGTTTTACAGTCGATGCCCCTGTCTCGGTTGAGGCTCTTGACCGAAAAGACTTTTGTTACATTGCAATGGGGCATTTTCATAAAAGACAGGTTTTGACCTCAAGACGATTTGATCACCCTTTTGTCTATTCGGGCTCCATCGACAGGATTAGTTTCGGGGAAGAAGCAGAAGAAAAAGGTTTTTTTGAAGTAGAAATTGACGAGAATTCTAAGGCCTCGTCTTTTGAATTTGTAAAGAATCCTTACGCGAGGAGTTTTTATTCAATAACCCTTAGAGAGGATAAAGACCTTGAAGATATTGACCGTGAAAAGGTAAAGTCAAGCATTACAAGGGTTATTGTATACAATGATTTTTCTGATGAGAGCCACTTCAAAAATGTCATTGATGAAGTTAAAAATAACGCACTTGTTTTTGTAGGAATAGAGGATAGGAGAGTTGTGAACGATTCTATTATAAGAACTACTTTTAAAATTTCTATCTCTCCAAAGGAAGCTATAGAAAAGTACTTAAACTTGAAAAACGATCAGTTTGTTAATGAGAACAAAGATAAAATCCTCGATGAAGCACTTCGAATATTGTCCGAAGTGGATCAGGAGAATGAAAAGTAAGACATTTCACTTCAACTTCAAGAATGCAGTTTCGCTTGTTTTATGCGTTTCGTTTGTTTTCATTTTCTTTGCAGGAGATGGATCATTTTTTCATGCTTCATCGCAAAATACCAACCCTCCTGATACTGTTATAAGAGCTAAACTTAAAGAAATGGCATTGAAGTATAATGTCCCTTCTGTTGTTCTAATGGGCATTGCTTATACAGAATCAGGGTGGAGGCAGTTTGATGTAAGTGGCAATCCAGTTATTCATTATAACACAAGCGGCTCTTTTGATATCGGAATTATGCAGATAAATTCAGTAGGGAGAAGCGATATTGACAGGCTCAAAACGGACATTTTTTATAACATAGAAATAGGTGCAAAAATTCTTGATAATAAATGGAAGATCACCCCTGGCATTGGAGACAGAGATAGAAACGTTCTTGAAAATTGGTATTATGCAATCTGGGCATACAATGGATTCTCTTATACGAATCATCCAGCAAACTCCACTGGAAGGCATTATCAGGAACGCGTGCTTGATAATATTGCAAAATTAATACTTGCTTCAGACGGTCAGCCATTATGGACGCCTATGCAGATTTCAAAACCTGACACAAATACAATTTTAAACCCTCCAGATTGGATACCAACACCAACTCCTTATCATTACGGTGATTTATATGCTGGAATATACGAAGGAGATAACGCAAGATTTCTTGCTGGACCCGATGACTCAATTGTTCCTGTAAACTCAGATTTTTCAATTTCTTTTGAAATGCAAAATGTGGGGACTACAACATGGAGAAACACCATTTTTTCAAAAGATGGTGGCTATCATGCAGTCCTAAAAATTTTAAAAGGGTCGAGTTTAAAGTCAGTTAATTCAGTGCTTTCTTCACCTGTTCAACCTGGTGAAAACACTATTTTTAACTTTACCGCCTCTTTACTGGAAGAAGGACAATATTCCATTACATTTGAGATGTATAATGGGAACAATCTTTTTGGACCTTCAGTTCAAACGAGCTTATTTGCTTACAACATAAATGTTGATGATCTGTATTTGTCGTTTGACCATCCATTTAAAGTTAACGATACTATACCTATAAAGTTCAGATTAAATCTTCAAGATGTGGTTAATTTATCTGTACAAATTCAGATTACCTTGAAAGATGTAAATGGGAACACACTTTATTCAAAGTTTGTTATGCCAGAAACATTGTTAAATGGCAACACGGAGGATATTTCAGAGAAGTTTGTTGTGGGTTCCGGCATTGCAAATAATGGGCAGTACAGATTTAACATTAAATTATTTTTGCGAAATGGTACACAGGGAGCATTTCCCGTGGAAAATTCAATTCCCATAAATCCTGTTTTTAAAGAATTCGAAAAAGTTCTTGTGATTGACGATTCAAGAAATGGTTTATTTGTTGATTCAAATCCGCAGGGAGCAAATATTGTTATAAATGGATTAACGACAAACCTAATTACTCCTTCTTTTATTGAGCTGAGCAGCGGAAATTATGCTGTGACTTTATCTAAAGCGAACTTTGCAAATAATAACTTTCAATTTACAGCTCAGGGTGGTATACAGAGTGTATCAAAAGATTTGACTGCAATTCCGCAGCAGGTTAACCTTAATCTTTCTTCCCAGAACCTTGATTTTGGAGATATTTATACTGGTGTTTCTGCGTTTAAAAACATTAAATTGCAATTTGATGGTATAACCGACCAGGTTGGAGTGGTAGGAACTTCTTCAAAATGGATTAATGTGTATCCATTAAGTTTTACAGGCTCCACAGCTTTTACTGTTTCGGTAGATTCAAGATGGCTTGAAGAAGGTAAAGTTTTATCAGGTGTAATTACCTTTGACACAGGTACAGTCAAAGAAACCTTATTTATCAATGTTGCAACATTGTTTTCCTCTGTTGTTTTCTCCCTTGTTCCTGATAAGGCAACCATAAGAGAAGGTGAAAATATCTTTATCGATGCTTTTGTAAAAAGCTCAATTAATCTTATTGATGAAGTAAATTTTGTGCTTTTATATGACTCTGCATTTTTTAATGTAATCTCGATAGCTCCAGATGATGCAAATTTTGCAGTAAACAACCTTTCACAGGAGAAAGGTTTTATATCTTTTGACGGTACAAATATCTCTAATACTACCGGTGAACTGAAGATTTTAACTGTTGAATTGACCACTCTTAAAAATACTTCAGAAGGTAAGTCCCTTATAAACTTCAATAATGCAAAGGCATTTTCAAACGGAGAAGAATTAAAGAGTTTGTCATGTGGCTCAGAGATACAAATCCTTGAACAATTGAAACTACCACAAAAAGTTTTAAATTTAAGGGCAGAGGATCTTTTAGGAAAAATTAAACTTATCTGGACAATGGGAGAAAGTGGCAGCTATCCTGTTAAGGAGTATGAAGTATTTAGAGGTAAGGCAGATGTACTTTCAGATGCTATTTATATTGGAAGTGTAAGTAAAGATATCTTTTCTTTCACAGATACGGGACCATTTGAAAGAGTACCTTATTACTACTGGGTGATTGCAACGGATAGTATGAATAACTCTTCTGAAGCTTCAGAACCTGTAAGGATACAACCTATAGTTTTTTCAACTACACTTCCTCAAATCGTAAAACTTGAGTTTTATATTGGAAAGCCATATGTTTATATAAACGGTATTATGGTCAAAATGGAAGTTGCACCATTTATTAAAGATGGGAGAACTTTTGTACCTGTGCGTTATGTTGCTGAACCTTTTGGAGCGCAGGTAATCTGGAATGGAAACGAAAGAAAAATTACTCTGATTCATAAAAAATTTATAGAGCTCTGGATTGGAAATCCGCAGGTCATGATTGATGAAACTCCTATTTATATTGATCCTGCAAATGCGTCAGTTGCTCCATTTATTATGGAGGGGCGCACGCTCCTTCCTTTAAGATTTGTTTCGGAGGCATTTGGGGCAACAGTCAACTGGGATCCTATAACCAAGAAAGTCACAATAGAATATAAAAATTAGCCCCTGAATTGCAGGGGCTTTAGTTAAATTAGACCCTTCTTTTTAAGATAATTTTCTAAAGTACTTCTTATTTCTTCTACTGGAGCTGGTTCAAAAAAGGGTTCTTCCCCATCAACATAAACCGAGCTATAACCATATTCAAGTGCATCGCTTCTATCTTTTACTGGATATTCGATAATAACGACTTTATCGCCAAATTCTTTTGCTATAGCGATGAGCTTTTTCTGCCATACTCTCATAAAGGGGCATGCAGGGTCTTCAACAACTTCAATCACTACTTTATCTGGTTTTATTATATGCTCAAACGTAGGTTTCAATTTGGGTGGCAAATTTGTTTCTCTGTGTTTCTTTATAAGCAGTTTAAGAGGACCAGCAAAACCTGTATCCTCAAAGCCGAATTTTTTGAAGAAAAGTGCTGGCATCCACCCTTCGCTTTCCATTGCATACGTACAAACTCCACTTCTGTCTTTAGTTTCTTCAATAACTTTTTCAATAAGTATTTTACCTATACCTTTTTTCTGAAATTCTGGCAGTACCCAGATACACGGCATAAAGTACAAATCTTCTCCTGAAAGCAAAGCGAAACTATTCTCAATGGGATAGAATTCAACCCGGCCTATTGGTTTTCCTTCTTCATATGCGACAAATCCTCTCCATTTGTCTTTGAATCTTTCTTTTACCCAGAGGTCACTTAAGTAATTTTTTTGAGAAACATATTCTTCCTTTTCAGGCCCGCAGGGGTAAAAAAGGTCCCCTATGTTTTCATTACCAACTTCTTTTATTTCCATGACTTTCCTCCTTGCGAACTTATTTA
>CAZJKI010000044.1:0-10321 GCA_964546685.1 uncultured Caldisericum sp.
AATTTTTTCATTTTTTCTCCTTTTTAACTTCCTTCAAGGAAGTCTTTTATTTGTGATAGTGTTTCTCTTGTAGGTTCTCCAGGGCCTCTGTAGAAAAGCGTCAAATCTTTATCTACAAGAGCTATATATGGAGAAGAGTTCACTTTAAGTTCTATTGCGAGTGTTCTATCACTATCTATTATTCCAATTGCTCCAGCTGGAAGCGGTGATAAAAGTTTTTGCGCGTCATTAGGATCTTGACTGAAAGAGAGGACTATAAACTTCACATTGTTTGTATCATATTTTGCAATCTCGAGCCCAAGCCTTTTAATATCTTCAACACAACCCCCGCAACCAGGGTTTCCACCAACAATAAAGAGCTTGTAATTCCTGAAATCCTCAAGATCTATCTCATTCCCATCTATATCTTTTGCTTTTATAGGTGTTACTTTCGTTCCTTTATCTGCAGAAACAAATTCGTTGTTTGTGAGGGCATCGTATTTTGCTTCCCCATATTTTTCTATATAGAAAAGAGTCATAGCTTCCCTTACTTTGTTCTTAACAAGCAGTGCGATATCACTATTCCCGGTATAAATTCCATCAAATTTATTAATGAATTCTAAGGCTCCTTTTCCTTTAAACTCATCAAAGAATTCGTTAAAGTCAATTTCAAGCGAGAAATATGATGGGTTGAAAGGCTTAAATCCAAGAATTTTAAGGTCGTTATCTACGATAAGCAGCAAACTGGCATTTTTAGATATTTTGGGGGATTTAGAAGCATCGGGGTTATCTATTACAACAATTGCTTCTTCTCCAGCTTTTTGTCCATCCTTCGTTATATCTTCAACTGCAAAATTGTCGGCAACTCTCAATGGATTTGATAGTACTCTTGGATTTTCTATATCCACTTTAACACCCATTATTTCTTCTCGCACGGTTTCCTTGGGAATTATTTTAGTGAATTTAGATATTTTGGCAGATTTTGTTGCAAATATTGCTACCACAGTAACCGCAGCAATAATAAAAATTGCTGCAACCAAGAGGATGATCATTTTTTTATTGGATCTTTTCTTCTTTTTTTCTTTTCTTGTCATAAAAACCTCCGAATTTAGTAATTTTGCTGGAAATAAAGAGGAACTTACATCTTATATCCGAATTTTCTCATTAATTCTTTTCTTTTTTCTATGTCTTCCTCTGTTTCTATACCTTTTGGCGTTGTGCCATCAACAACACCGAGAATTGCCCTGCCCTGTACAGTTTGTCCGATTATAACTTCAAGAGGATTTGAGGTTGCAGCATAAATTGAGCACACTTCCTGTACGTTCTTTACTGCATTAAGCACGTTTATCGGAAACGCATCTTTCAGGAAGATAATAAATGAATGCCCTGCACCCATTTCGTAAGCATTTTTCTTTGCAAGTTCGATAAGTTCTTTATCGTTCCCTGCCCATCTTACTAAGGCATCACCGGATGCTTCAACAAAGCCAATGCCGAACTTAATTGTAGGAGAGGAGGTAATGAGTGCTTCGTAGAGATCTTCAACTGATTTAATAAAATGAGTTTGCCCTAAAATTAAATTCATTCCTTCCGGTTTTTCTATTTTTACGATTTTTATCTCTAAATCCATATAAACCTCCTAATTTTAGGAATTATATACGAAAGAAGAAAAAACGAAAATTTTAACTACCAGGCATTGAGATTTTAAATTATTTCCACATTTACCTTTTCCATAATGGTCACCTCAACTTTAGAAATATCAATTATATTGCTTATGGCTTCTATTAATCTTTTCCCCATAGGTGATTGAAGACCACTGTTCCAATTATCCAGAGACTCTACTGAATATTTTACATAGAAGATATCTGATGGGCCATATAGCGGTTTATATACATCGAAATCTATTGCCCCCCAATCGTTCTGGATTGGCATGTATTCTATTAGCCAATTTTTGAAATCTTCCAAAGTTTTTCCTTGTTTTAATTTATCTTTGTAGATAATGTAATACATGTTTCACCTCCCATACTTTTACTTCCTCGTGTATATTATAAGTAGATAATAAAATATTTTAACTTCATAGAAGAGTTTTTCTTTTTACTCAATATCGATGTGTAACTTTCAATTTTGATGAACATATTCCTTTCGATTTATTCACTTGCAGTGATGAAAAAGGGGAGCAGTATTTGAATCAAAATTTTGATGAGAAGTTTACCCTATTGACTGAAAAATTTATGTTTTTAAAATAGAGTATAAATTCATAAGGAGGTGGAAAGTGGAAGAAATTAAAGAGTTCGACCCAAAGGATATTGAAGAGAACAGGATGATTGCTTCATTGAGCTATATCTGGATTCTCTTCATTGTGCCTCTTGTTGCAAAGAAGGACAGCAAGTTTGCCGTGGAACATGCGAAACAGGGCCTGGTTCTCTTTATTGCAGAGATTATAGTATGGGTAATAAGTTATATTCCCATAGTAGGTTATATAATTGGAATAGTTTGTGGTATTGCTCTATTTCTAGTTGCATTGCTTGCTTTCATTTATACAATTCAAGGAAAATTCTGGAAAATTCCATTTGTTTATGACTTTGCAAAGAGTTTCAAGTTTTAATTAGAATTTTTTACTCTAACATGTTAAGAAGCCTCTCAAAAAGAGGCTTCTATTTATTTTATCCCTCCATCCTTGCTGCAATGTAAATACCTGTCATTACAAGAATTCCGCCAAAAATTTCAACAGTAGAAGGCATTTCTTTGAGGATCAGAAGAGCAAAAATAGTTGCGAAAACGGGTTCTCCAAGAATTGAGAGAGCAATGAAGGATGAGGAAAAGAATCTTAGAGCCCAGTTGAAGATTGTATGCCCTAAAAGTTGTGGAAAAACCGCAAGAAGAATAAAGTAGATATATGTTATTTTATCATATCCAAATAATTTTTGTCTTGTAATTATTGACGTTAATATCAGAAAAATAGCAGAGAACGAGTAGATATAAAAAATATAAGCAAGCAAACCTGTTTTCATTCTCAACCTTTTTCCGAAAACAATGTAAAATGAAACAGCAATTGCTCCGCTTATGGCAAGCAAGTTTCCCAGATTTCCCCCCAGTCCTCTTACATTTCCAGAGATTGCAATGAGAGTGCTGCCAATAAAAGAAACGATTATGGCGAAAATCATTAATCTCTTTGTTTTTTCTTTAAATATAAGATATGAAATTATGGGCACGAATATGGGATTTGTTGTAACAAGGACGGTTGAACTTAGAACTGTTGTATATCTTAGAGAGGTGATCCATAGAATAAAGTGGATTGCAAGTATGGCCCCCAGGGGTATAAAATTAAAAATTTCTGGATTCTTCTCAATATTTACTTTTTTCTTCCTGAAAATCAAAAAAATGGGAGTTAGAATCAAAGCACTCAGACTCATTCTGTATGTAGCAAGAACAATTGGAGGGGCATGGCAGAGTTTGATAATAATTGAAGCCATTCCAACTGATGCCATACCCACGATGAGGATTAGAAAAGCTCTCAGTTTCATAATAAATTATATTAGAAAGGATGACATTTAAAATAAAAAGTATTTTTGTTTTTGTCTTTTTTTATTAAAATTTGATGGAGGATAGTCCGATGAACCAGAATAAATTTACTGAAAAAGTGCAGGAAGCCCTTATTTTTGCAAGGGATAAAGCTTTAGAAGAGGGAAACGGGGCAATTGATACGGAACATCTTGTCATTGCGCTGGTAGAACAGCCAGATGGCGTTGTCCCGATGGTTTTGAATGAATTGAAGATCGATAAAAGCCTCTTTTTGAAAGATTTATATGGTATTGTTGAAAGTTTTCCGAAGACACAGGTTACTTCTTCTGATCAATTTTTTATTACGGGGAGACTCGATCAGGTTTTCAGGATTGCAGAGAACGAGGCAACAAAGCTTGGAGACGAATATATAAGTACTGAGCATCTTTTTCTTGCAGTCACGGAAGATAAAGGGGAGATCCAGAAAACATTTTTAGCATATGGAATAACAAAGGAGAAAGTTTTGAGGGCTATTTCTAATATCAGAGGGGGTGCAAAAGTGATTGACAGGAATCCGGAAAATAAATACAAAGTGCTTGAAAAATATGGAAGAAATCTTGTTGAACTTTCAAAAGAAGGAAAACTCGATCCAGTCATTGGACGGGACGAAGAGATAAGAAGAACCATTCAAATCTTATCAAGAAGAACAAAAAATAATCCTATTCTCATAGGAGAAGCGGGTGTTGGAAAAACTGCAATAGTTGAAGGAATTGCGCAGAGAATTGTTTCGGGTGACGTCCCGGAAACTCTTAAGGATAAGTTTTTGTTCCAGCTTGATTTGAGTGCAATTGTAGCAGGCGCTAAATTCAGAGGAGAGTTTGAAGATAGACTAAAAGCAGTAATTGATGAAATCAAAAATTCTGAAGGTCAGATCATTTTATTTATAGATGAAATCCATACGATTGTCGGTGCCGGTGCGACAGGTGAAGGTTCAATGGATGCATCAAATATGCTTAAACCAGCTCTTTCAAAAGGTGAATTGAGAACCATTGGTGCAACAACAATTGATGAGTACAGGAAATTTATAGAGAAAGACGCTGCACTTCAAAGAAGGTTTCAGCCAGTTCTTATTAAGGAGCCGTCAGTAGAAAATACAATCGCGATTTTAAGGGGTTTGAAGGAAAGATACGAGGTACATCACGGAGTAAGGATAAAAGATTCTGCCCTCGTCGCTGCGGCAAAGCTTTCTGCTCGTTATATTACTGATAGATTTTTACCTGACAAGGCAGTCGATCTTATTGATGAGGCGGCTTCTTTGCTTAGAATGCAGATAGATAGCATGCCAGTCGAGCTTGATGAGCTGAAAAGAAAGTTAAGGGTGCTCGAAATGGAGAAAAAAGCCCTTGAAAAAGAGGGAGACCCAGTGTCTCTCGAGAGGCTTAGGGTGATTGAAACAGAGCTTGCCAACTCTAAAGAAAGGGATGATGCGCTCACAGCCAGGTGGAAACAGGAGAAAGATATAATAGAGAACATCAGGAAACTAAAACAGCAGACAGAAGAATTGAAGACAAAAGCAAAACTTGCAGAACAAAAAGGTGACCTCGATGAAGCTGCAAGAATAGTTTATGGTGAATTACCATTCCTTAATAAGAAATTTGAAGAAGAAAACAATAGGCTCAAAGAATTGCAGAAGGATACGCCTCTCCTTAAAGAGGAAGTCGGTGAAGAAGAAGTAGCTGAGGTAGTTTCAAGATGGACTGGCATTCCTGTTACAAGGATGCTTAAAACCGAGAAAGAAAAACTTCTAACTCTTGAAGATCAGTTGAGAAAAAGAGTTGTTGGTCAGGACCAAGCGGTAACTGCCGTATCAAATTCTATAAGGAGAGGACGTGCAGGATTATCTGACCCGGGTAGGCCTCTCGGATCTTTTATTTTTCTTGGACCTACAGGTGTCGGAAAAACAGAGCTTGCTAAAGCGCTTGCAGAATCTTTGTTTGATACGGAAAAAGTACTTATACGCATTGATATGTCGGAGTATATGGAGAAATTTTCTGTTTCAAGGCTTATTGGTGCGCCTCCAGGTTATGTGGGTTATGAGGAGGGAGGTCAACTTACAGAAGCTGTCAGGAGGCAACCTTATTCGGTTGTGTTGCTTGATGAGATAGAGAAGGCGCATCCTGATGTTTTTAACATTCTTCTGCAGATACTCGACGACGGAAGGCTTACAGATTCAAAAGGTAGAACAGTTGACTTCAAAAATACAATCATTATTATGACTTCAAATATCGGTAGTAAATACATTTCAGAGATTAATGCAATGCCTGGCACAAAGGATTATATGGACCAGTATGAAAGAGTTGTGGAAAGGGTTTATGAAGAGATGAGGCGACTTTTCAGGCCTGAATTCCTCAACAGGGTTGATGAGGTTATTGTATTTAACCCGCTTGGGACTAATGAAATAAGGAAAATTGTTGATATGTTGCTTACTCGTACCTTAAACAAACTCGAGGAGAAAGGTATAGATGTTGGATTTGATAACGACGTGAAAATTTTCCTTGTGAATAAAGGGTTTGATCCTATTTACGGAGCTAGACCTCTTAAAAGAACTATCCAGAGGTATATTGAAAATCCTCTTGCTGAGTTTATTATAAAGAATGACATAGAGAAGAGCGCAAAAATTAAATCCTATATGGAGAAAGGTGAGGTGAAGTTCACATTAGTGAGTTAAATTTTAAAGAGTTTTTTTCAAAGAAGACGAAGGAATTAGGAATTGTTCTGGGTGACGAATCTCTTAATATGTTTGAGGTTTATAAAAGCGTTCTTCAGGACTGGAATGAAACCCGGTTTAATCTTACTGCAGTAACCGATGACAGAGATATTGCTCTTAAGCATTTTATTGATTCCCTCGAAGTTTATAAGGTCATTGATCTTAAAGGTAAAAAATTGAATGTTATTGACATTGGTACAGGAGCGGGCTTCCCGGGTATACCTATCAAGATTGCTTTCCCTCATTTAAAGATGACTCTTGTTGATTCACAGCGGAAGAGAACATTATTTCTTGCAGTTCTTTTAAGAAGACTTGCGTTTGATGATGTTGCAGTTTTTAATGCAAGAGGTGAAGAACTCGCAAAAGACCAAGATTTCAGGGGAAAATTTGATATTGTATTGATGAGGGAACTTAATAAATTGTCTGTGAATATTGAAATAGGCCTGCCGTTTTTAAAACAGAGAGGATTCCTTGTTTTGTGGAAAGGAAAGGATGATATAAAAGAGGTTGGTGACTATGAGCAATTTGTTAATAGACTCGGGGGAAGAATAGAAAAAGTTAAAAAATACAAACTTGATAGTGTTAGAGAAAGATACCTGGTCGTTATTAAAAAAATTCATCCTACGCCAGCAAAGTATCCGAGAAGTTTTTCATCGATAATGAGGAGTCTTAGAAAGGGTGTATAAGTCTAAGCGATTTATCAGGATACCAATTTTTCTTACTTTATCGTTTTTCGCACTGGAAACTCTTATGAAATATCTTGTTTCTTATGGAATGAAAGCGCTTGTCGTAAACGCAATAGTGCTTTTTTTGATTGGTATTTTTTTCTATTTGATAGCAAAGAAAACAGGATATAGGAATAAAGAAATTTTATTTGCAACCTTTTCATCGGTGCTTGTATATTTTTCGGTTCTTGAAACACCGTTTATTATCGGCATAGTATATATGAGTTCACTTCTAAGCTTTTTTATAATTTTCTTTCTTGCCCTCCTTTTAATTCAGGGTGGTGAGTTCAACAGGCTATTTTTTAATCTTCTTCTCCTTTTGCTTTTTCTTGCAAGATTTATAACACAGTTAAGTTCAAACTATTTTTATCTCGCAGCTCTCATTGTTTCAGGGATACTTCTTGCGATTTTCTTTTATCTCAAGGGCACGAGCAGTGGCTATTTTGAAAAATCTAGTTTTTATTCAGCCGGTTTCAGTTTTTCTGTAATTGTCTTTATTCGAGTAATTATTATCATGGTGGCGGGGAAATAAGTGTAGATGGTCAAGCGGAAATTCGTCATTTTGCTTTTTATATTACTCATCATTTACCTGTTTTCTTCTGGAAATACAAAGATTAGTAATAAAGAAAATTATATAATACTTACTAGCGAGGATTTAACTGAATCTGCAAAACTATTCTATAACCTGAGAAAGAGTGACTATGATGTATCTATTGTTACAATCGAGGAAATTGGTTCGAGTAAGCCTCCAGATATCCGAGAATATTTGAAAGATCATTTCAGTTCAGGATATCTCCTCATAATAGGAAGTGAGGATAAAATCCCTCGCCCGAATATGTATCCCTCGAGCTTAAATCACTCTATCTCGCATACTTTGCCCGGCTTGACAGAAACTGATTTTTACTACAGTTTATTAAAAGAGGATATTGATAAGGACAAAGATGGGTTCCCTGGAGAACTTTTTGATGATAGAATGTCGATTGCCCCAGACCTTATTGTAGGGCGGATTCCCTTTGATGATAATGTTATTGTTAAAAAAGTTTTTGATAATGAGGTCAATTTTTTAAAAAATCCACCGCAAAAAGCAGTTTTAGCATCTTCATTCATCTCATTTCCCGGTGAGGTTTATCAAGGTATAAAAATTTTTAATGGCGATGGTGCAAGGTTTAGTGAACTATTAAAAAGTATAGTCCCTTGCAAGATTTTTACTCTTTACGAAAAAAATGGTTCTTTCCCATCTTTTTATGACTGTGATCTTCCTCTCAACAAAGAGAATTTTTACGAAGCTATTAAAGGTGCGGGTTTTGTAAGCTGGGATGCACATGGAAGCAGCAGTTCAGCATTCAATGAGTGGTGGGAAGATAAAAACAATAATGGTATTCCTGACGATGGATTTAAGTTCCAACCATTTATTTCGCGAGAAGATCAGTTCGCTGGGGTAGGTATTTTCTTTTCAGGAAGTTGTCTTAACGAGAATGGAAAAGATAATCTTGGAAAAGCCGCTCTTTTAAAAGGAGGCACAATTTTTATAGGTTCGACGGAAATTTCATTTACCCCTTCTTATTTTTCATCTCCAGATGACGGTGGAATAGCAAGTATTGAATATTATTTTGCTAAAAATCTTGCTCGGGGAGAAACTGTGGGTAACTCTCTTTACTCAGCTTTCCAATATTATTTTAACAATCTTTTGTGGAAGGACATCGAAGACCCCGTTGAAGGAAGCCTTATGAATATTTATGACCTTAATATATATGGAGATCCGGTAATAAAGTGGGAATTAAGAGCTTCTAATGAGGAAAGGCCCTTGACTAATGTTGCTCTACTTGATATACCTATCGCGTTCGTAGGTGAAAAAACCTTTGAAGTTAAGGTGAATTTTGACAAAGAGTCAAACGCATTTTTCATATTCCCTCGTCATGATTTTTATATCGAGTCAGTTTCTCACAGTGGCGCAATTATTGATAATGAATTTGGAATTGTGAGGGTAAATGAGGCGAAGGGTGAAGTAATAATAAAAGGAAAAGTTCGTGGTTTTATAAGTGGCGCGATAAAGGTTAAAACAGAAGAAGGCGAAGCTTCTCTCAATATTTCTGTGAGCGGCTTTAATTTGAAGGATGTGAACTTTGACGGAAATGTTGACGCGAATGATTTTAAATCTATTGTCTCTTCATTCGGTAAAACATATATGGATGAAGGTTTTAACGGATTTTGTGACCTGAATTTTGACTACAGGGTAAATGGAATTGACGTTTTAAAGTTTTTATTTGGAGATTAACAAATAGACTAAATGTTTTTTAAAGCTGCTTATAATTTTTTGTGTTATAATGACTCCAGGCGATATTATGTTAATAAAAGATAGTCTTAAAATCAGACAGCCAGAAAAAGTTGAAGAAAAAATTTCAAACTTTATCAAATACAGCGTTTCTAAATTTCATAGAGACGGAGCAATCGTTGGATTGAGTGGTGGTATTGATTCGGCACTTGTTGCTTTTCTTGCTGTTAAAGCTCTCGGAAATAAAAATGTTTTTGCACTTTTTATGCCTGAAAGAGACAGTTCTTTACAGAGTGGAAAAAGTGCAAAACTTATTGCTGATAAATTAAGCATAAATCTTAATAAAATTGACTTTACAGACATTATTAATAAAATTGGAGTTTACAAACTTGAACCTTCACCAAGATTTATACCAAGGAGGATTCAGGAAAAATATGTTTTAAGTAAGTATAAAAGATTTCAAGATGAAAAAGAAACAACTTTTTTAAAGAGCTTGAAAGGTGGCGAAGGAAACTATGAGCTAAAGAAGGGTATCGCATATCACAGGATAAAACATAGATTGAGAATGGTGTTGTGGTATTATTATGCAGAACTTAATAACTATCTTGTTATTGGTTGCTGCAATAAAACGGAAAAGCTCACTGGCTACTTTGTAAAATACGGCGATAGTGGATCTGATGTCGATCCCATTGCAAATCTTTATAAGACACAGGTGAAGGAAATGGCTAAGTTTGTTGGTGTGCCAGAAGAGATTATCCAGAAAACACCTTCTCCAGATCTTATGCCCGGAATGACCGACGAATTTGCTTTGCAGATGAAATATGAAACTCTGGACATTATTTTATACGGATTGGAGCATAAAATTCCTGAAGCAGAAATTGAGAAAGAAGCAGATATTACCGATAAAGAAATAAATTATGTGAAGCAACTGATGGAATTATCAAGACATATGAGGGAACTTCCCGCATCTCCCGAATTAAAAAATTAGTTGGCAGGTCTTGATTTCCGATTTTTTTCAGCCTTAATAAAAATATAGAAAGAGCATTTTTAAACCAATAATATATCCATAAAAATCTATTA
>CAZJKI010000045.1:0-10316 GCA_964546685.1 uncultured Caldisericum sp.
TTTTAAAACCTCGGCAGCATACATTGAGGCAAGCTTTGAGTGCTCATAATATATTCCGCCTTGAAGATACGCAACATAAGGAGGTTTCACCGGGGCGTCTGCTGACAATTCTATCGAAGAACCTTGAATAAATGTGCCTGCAGCCATAAGAATCTTATTGCCGTAACCTGCAAGCGGTGCAGGCTGAATTTCTGCATCCCAGTCAATCGGAGAAACATTCTGAACTGCCTGAACAAACTTAATAAGCTTGTCGGGATCGTTAAGCCTGACACCCTGGACGATATCGCCTCTTGCTTCATCAAAGCGTGGCTTTACCTCATATCCGAGAAGTTCAAAAAGCCTTGAGGCAAAAATTGCCCCCTTCAAAGCGTTCGAAACAACCATTGGTGCAAAGAAAACTCCCTGTAAAAAAAGTCTTGTTAAGCCAAGCATTGGTCCTATTTCCTTACCAAGACCCGGCGCGGTAAGCCTTGACTCGACCTTCTTCATATACTGCTCTTTACCTGCAATATACCCACCTGTTGGAGTAATTCCTCCACCGATATTCTTGATAAGAGAGCCAGCTATAATATCCGCACCAAAATCTGTTGGTTCATATTCCTCCACAAACTCACCGTAGCAGTTATCAATCATCACACAAATGTCTGGATTTATTTTCTTAACAGTTTTGATGTATTCTCCAATCTCTTCAACTGTCAAAGATTTTTTGAAAGAGTACCCTCCAGAGCGCTGAATAACACCAACCGAAGCTCTTTTTATTTTTTCACGCTCTACAGTTTCTCTCAGATCCGTCTGCTCAAATTTTACATTAAAATCCTTAAGAGAGCCTTCAACTCCTCTTATCCCAACAATTCCCTCTCCCGTTTCGTAAGGTTCCCCTGAAAGATATAGAAGAGTATCACCAGGCCTTAAAAGGCCAAACAGTGAAATCGCTATCGCATGAGTACCAGAAATTATCTGAGGCCTCACGAGAGCCTGGTCTGTATGGAATATATATCTATAGACATTCTCAACTTTTTCTCTGCCTGAATCACTGTACCCGTACCCCGAGGTATCCCCAAAATTAAACTCAGAAACCCTCGACTTTCTGAAAGCATCTAGCACTTTCATAAAATTAAGTTCCCTTACGCGTTCAATTCCTAAAAAAATCGTAGAAATTTCCTGTTCTACCCGCTTTGCAAGTATTTTAATTCCATCACTTATTTTGATATCCATACAAAAACTCCTTTACAATACCCTCGATTCTTTTAGTTATAATTTCAATATCGTCGCTATCAAACCAGACAATGTCTTTTTCTTTTTTAAACCAGGTTATCTGCCTTTTTGCAAAGTTTCTGGTTCTTTGTTTTATTTTGTTTACCGCATCTTCGAAAGATATTATGCCATCGAGATACATCAAAACTTCTTTATAACCAATTGCCTGCATGGCAGTTTTTGACCAGTTAGTATAATTCTTCCTTAAAGTTTCGACTTCCTTAACAAGACCTGCTTCAAACATTTTATCAACCCTTAAATTAATACTCGTATAGAGAGCATCCCTATTCCTTATTAAACCAATCTTTAACAAATCGAAAGGTGTTTCTTTGTTTGAAATTTCTGAAATTTTCTTTCCTGTTGTTTTATAATACTCGATTATTCTTATTAGCCTTTTCCTATCACTTTTCCCTGTTCTATCAGCAGCTAGCGGGTCAATTTCGTTGGCAAACTTCCTTAATTCTTCAATAGCCATTTCTGAAAACTTTTCCCTTAAATCTTTATTCGGTGGAGCAGAGGCTTCCAGAGGAAAGTTTTCAGTCAACGAGCGTATATAAAGACCTGATCCGCCGACTACTAAAGGGAAATTTCCCTTTTTAATAACCTCTTCAATTGTTTTCAGGCAAAGCTTTTTGTAATGAGCAATACTAAATTCCTCCTCTACCGAAATTATATCAATTAGATGATGTGGAGTTTTGTCTCTTACACTACTCGAAATCTTATCAGTTCCTATATCCATACCCTTATAAAACTGCATTGAGTCAGCAGATATTATTTCAACGGGAAACTTCCTTGCAAGATAAAGTGCAACCTCACTTTTGTGAGTTGCAGTCGGCCCGAGGATTATCAGAAGTTTACTTTTCATCGTCTCTCGTTCTACTACCCTTTGGTGCCTGACAGGAATGAATAGTAGTCAAAGTTTGGAGCCTCGCAAATGGATAAAATCAGCATCGGTGATCTCGACGTTTACTAAGTCCCCCAAATTGCCAGCCTTGCCTTCAACTATTACTAACTTATCCTGCGTTATTCTCCCAAATGTTAAATCATTTCCAAAACCTTCAACAAGAATCTCAACTGTCTTTCCAATATATGCGTGATTTTTTTCAAGAGAAATTTCATTTTGAATTTTCAAAAGCTCGTTCAGTCTTTGTCTTTTTAATGTATCATCAACCTGGCCTTCCATTTTTGCTGCAAGAGTATAAGGCCTTTTAGAATATGCCACGATAAAACTTTTGTCAAACTTTATCTTCTCTATAAGGTTTTTGGTTTCAAGGAAATCCTCGTCTGTCTCTCCCGGAAAGCCGACAATTATATCCGTCGTGATTGAGGCATTCTCGAACAATTCACTAATTTTACCAACAAGAGAGATATAATACTCTCTTGTATAGCCTCGTTTCATCAATCCAAGGATCCTGTTACTCCCGGACTGAACAGGCAGATGAAAATGAGGGCATAAGTGCTTTAGTTCACGCATCCTCTTCAAGATTTCAATATCAAAATCCGCAGGGTAAGAGGTAAGGAATCTCAATCTCTTTATTCCTTCTATCCTATCAACATTCTCGAGAAGTTCAATAAATCCTTTTTCATTTCCTATATCAATACCGTAATGATTGATGTTCTGTCCAAGAAGCACAATCTCCTTTGTTCCACTTCTTACAAGGGTTTCAACCTCACCTATAATTTCATCGAGAGGCCTGCTTTTTTCTCTTCCTTTTGTAATTGGAACTATGCAGTAAGTGCAGAAACTATTACAGCCAAATATCACAGGCACAAACTCAAAAGCCTTGCTTTTCACTCCCCGGGGAATAAGGGTTTGGGTACTCATAGAATTCAGAGTATCGAAGATTTTCTTCCTTCTTTCATCAAGAGACTCATTTCCTTTTAAAATAGCAATTACACTGTCCTTTCCGACTTTCTTTATTTTTTTTTCCTCGGTAGTCGCTACACAACCGGTAACAATACTTCTGGGATGACTGTATTTTTCATAAAGACTCCGCACAAAACCAACACCACTCAAAAGCTTTGCCTCCGACTTTTCCCTTACAGAGCAACTGTTAAATAAAACAAAGTCTGACTCTTTAAGATCGTTAACTTCTTCAAATCCAAGGTTAATCAAGGTTTCTCTGAACTTATCAGACTCATATTCGTTAATCTGACATCCAAAAGTAACTATGCTAAATTTCATCATATATCTCTCTGCATTTATCCTTCAATAAATCCTCTTTCTTTCTACCAATTTCCTTTCCTGTTAAAGCGCCCTCCCTAATTTTATACCCATCGATTTTTATTCTACTCCACTCATCAAATAAACTATATGTTTTCAAAACATCTTCTAAACAAAAAGAAATTACAATTGCACATAAAGGGATGCGAATCTCTCTCATGTACTTAATAAAAGCACCAAACATACTGTCAAAATTATTTTCAATTTCCAAATCAGTTATTTCATCAATGTATTTCTTCTCTCTTCCTGTAAAACCCATTAGAAAAAAAGTAAAATATTTACTCAAAAGAGACGCCTTACAGAGTTCTTTAAAGGAAATGTCTTTATTTACTTCTTTCTCAAGCATTGCCATCCTATCAAGCAGTTTAATCCTTGGTAAAACCTCACTTAAATCTTCTCCGAATAAATCTTTTAATACCAAGATTAATTTTCTGAAATCAGAATGTAAAATCTTCTTAACTTCTTCCCTTACTCTTTCCTTCGTCACATTTTCAAGAAGCAAAACTCCTCCACTTATAAGCCTTTTTGTATTATTCTCAACAGAAAGTGACAAATCTGAAGCCAGCCTGATTCCTCGCAAAGATCTGACGGGGTCAAATACTATAGAATTAGAATTCACAACTTTTAATACACGATTTTGAAGGTCATGAAGAAATTCTTCCTTAAAAAATCTCTGATCCAATCTTAAATCATAATAAAGAGAGTTTATTGTGAAATCTCTTTTATTGATATCTTCCTCGATAGAGCCACTCAAGACCATAAAATCAAATGTGGAATTATTTGCATTTGCTCGCAAAAGTGCAAACTGTTCTTCGTTTAAGAAAAAATGGGAAATTTTTTGCGCTTTTAAGAAATTCTTTATAATTTTAAAATCAATTTCTCTGACAACGAAATCAAAGTCCTTCAAAGGCACTCCAAAATAAGCATCTCTTAAGGCCCCGCCAACAAGACAAAAAGAAGAAACTCTTGGTATAAGCAAGTTAACAAAAGTTGTTGAAAGTGTTTCCTTAATTAAATTTAAGGCTCTCTCCATCTTTCTCTTTTTATTGAAACTGCCCTGCCTGAGTCTTCTATATCTATTACTACAAAGTCAGCAATGACTTTCCCCTCAGCAGGCTGAAATGCCCATGGCAGAAGAGTTAAGAAACGCTTTAATGCAACTTCTTTATCAAGCCCAATAATCGAATCTTCCACTCCGCACATTCCAACATCAGTGATATACGCAGTGCCAGCGGGGAGTATTGTTTCATCTGCTGTTTGAATATGTGTATGCGTGCCGAGCACAGCACTCACTTTACCATCAAGAAAAAAACCTATTGCTCTCTTCTCGCTGGTTGCTTCTGCATGAAAATCCACAATAATATTTTTCGTATCTTTAGATATTTCATCGACTAATTTCAGAGAAACATCAAACGGAGAGTCAAGAGGTGCAAGATCAATTCTACCCTGAATGTTCAAGACAGCAATTTTTATACCGTGCCTGTCAAGAATGGCATATCCTTTTCCAGGTGTTCCTGTGGGGAAATTAGCCGGTCTCAAAACAAAAGGTTTCCTGTCTAAAAAATCCCATGCCTGTCTCTTATCAAAAGTGTGATTTCCGCCAGTCAACAAATCAACGCCGCATGAAAGGATTTCATCGGCAATTTCCTCAGTAATACCTGCACCATGTGCCGCATTTTCACCGTTTGCAATCACAAAATCCGGCTTAAACGATGCCTTAATCTCCGGTAAAAGCCTTCTTAAAGCCTTTCTTCCAGGTTTTGCAAATATGTCACCGATAAAAATAACTCTTATCATAAGTAAAATGTGCTAGCTTTTGCTAGCACAAACGAACTCCCTTCAAGGTTCAATTTCAAATTATTTCTTCTCTTCCTTTGTTTTTTCTTCTTTACCTTTTTCTTCTTTCAAAGCTTCTGTTCCAGGAACTGCTTCTGCACCCTCTTCAGGTACAACTTCAGCAACTGGAGCAGGCACTTCTTCGACTGTTGGAGTCACTACTGAAACAACTACAGACTCTAGAGAAGTATAAAGTTTAATATTTTCAGGGATTTTAAGGTCTTTTACATAATAAACATCTTTTATTTCAAGATCTGTAACATCAATCTCAATTCTATCGGGAAGGTCAGTTATTAAACCCTCAACTTCTATTTCATAAAGATCCTGGTCAAGGATTCCACCCATTTTAACCCCTTTTGCCTCTCCTCTTGTCACAATGGGAATAGTTGTATAAATTGGTTTTTTAAGATTCACAGCCTCAAAATCCACATGAATAATTTTCCCGCCTATGGGGTTCTTCTGAATTTCCTTAAAAATTGTAGAGTAGACGTCTCCTTGTACATCCAGGTCAACGAGTACGTTTCTTCCTTCCTTCTTCGATATAGCAAGCAGCTCTCTTTCATTAACGGCGATTGACAATCCACTCACTCCTTCCCCATAGACCATACCAGGAACAAAGCCTTCCTGCCTGTATTTATTCAAGTTCCCTTTAGTTGAAATTTCTCTTTTTTTCGCTTTTAATTGCACTCTTTTCACTATTCCACGCTCCTTCTAAAAAATTTCAGGATTAATTATACATACTTAAGAAGATTTTTCAAAGAGTTCGCTTACTGATTCATGAAAAACAATTCTCTTAATCGCTTCTCCAATAAGAGGAGCCACACTTAAAACCTTTACCTTAGGAGGAAGGTTAGTTCTTTGAAGCACAGGCATTGTATCTGTTACAACTATTTCTTTTATCGGTGATTTCTCAAGTTTCTCAAGAGAATCAAGTGCAAAGACTCCGTGAGTTGCGCTTACATATACCTCTATTGCTCCTCTTCTTAAAACTTCTTCAGCTGCACTGATCATTGTTCCGCCAGTATGGATTGCATCATCCACAAGGATAACTGTTTTATCTTTAACTTCCCCGATAAGCCTGGAGGTTTCTACTTCGTCAGGACTCAATCTTTTCTTAACAAAAATCGCCTGAGTTGAATTTCTAATTCCTTTAGAAAATTGAGTAGCCCTTGGAACTGCGCCAACATCAGGCGCAACAACTACAGGGCTTACAAGATTTTTATCCTTGAAATAGGTTCCAAGTAAAAGCACTGCCGTAAGATTATCCATAGGAATATCGAAAAATCCCTGTATCTGTCCTGCGTGTAGATCAACAGAAATTACTCTTGTTGCTCCTGCAACTGTGATCAAATTTGCAACAAGCTTTGCAGAAATAGGCTCTCTTGACTTCGTCTTCCTATCCTGTCTTGCATAGCCAAAAAATGGAATAACAGCACATATAGACCTCACAGAAGCTCTTTTAAGAGCATCGATCATTATGAGAAGTTCCATTAAATTGTCAGAGGGTGAATAAGTAGACTGGATAACAAAAACTTCTTTACCTCTGACATTCTCAAGACACCTTACATAAATCTCTCCATCTGGAAATTTTGTGGAAAGAATTTCTCCGAGATTCATTCCGAGGTATTCTACAATGCTTTTTGCAAGAGAGATATTTGAATTACCCGTAAAGATTTTAAAATCCTCGAATTTTTCACTTATCATTTGAAGATTTCCTCCTTTTTACCCATTCTGTTTTATTTACCTGTTTTGCCCTTCCAATTGCAAGCGAGTCTTCAGGCACATTTTCAGTAATAACTGATCCTGCTGCAGTATATGCTCTTTTCTTTACTGTAACAGGGGCAACAAGCGTTGTATTAGAACCTATAAAAACATCGTCCTCGATGTAAGTCGGGTTCTTTTTATTTCCTTCAAGACCGCTAAAGTTGCAAGTTATGGTTCCTGCTCCTATGTTAACATTTTTACCTACATCTGCGTCACCTATATAGCTCAAGTGTGACACCTTTGCATTTTCTTTAAATTTAGAGTTTTTTACTTCCACAAAAGTACCAATTTTCACGCTTTTATCGAGCACATTTCCGGATCTTATATACGCGAAAGGCCCTACAGAACAATTAACCCCTATTACCGAATTTATGATAACACTGAACTGCACTTTTACGTTACTTCCTATGATTGAATCTACAATTCTTGCAAAAGGCCCAATTTCACTCCCACTTTCAATCTTAGTTTTTCCCTGGATAATCGTTTCAGGAAAAACTGTTGTATCATTATTAATCTCGGCTCCATAATCGATAATAACACTTTGAGGGTTAATTATTGTAACCCCGTTAAGCATGAGATTTTCAATTATTTCACTCTGGATCAACTGACCTGCAATGGCAAGTTCCTTTCTGTTGTTTACCCCATAAATTGGAAGTCTTCGAGGAAGCACCATTACTCCTATCTTTGTCTTTTCTTTCAATGTCTCGAAAATATCTGTTAAGTAGTATTCCCCCTGTGCATTTTTATTTGAAATCTTTAAGAGCCCCTCTTCAAGAAGGTCTTTCTCAAAAATATAAATGCCGGTATTTATCTCAGAAATCAATTTTTCCTGAGGAGTTGCATCGCGCTCTTCAATAATTTTAATAAATCTTTTACCTTTTCTTATAACTCTTCCAAGGCCAGAAGGCTCAAATGCATTTGCAGAAAGTACCGTAACACCGTTCTTATTACGCAAATGAAACTCTAAAAGCAATTTTATTTCTTCTTCTCTTATAAGAGGGTTATCTCCCGTCAACACAATAACAATGGCATCAGGTGGAAATCCTTCGATCTTTGATAGCCCCGCCTTTGCGGCATCGCCAGTGCCAAGGGGAGATTCTTGAATTGCAACTTCCAGGCTTCCAAAGATATTTTCCGGGATATTTTTAGAAATAACCACAACTACTTTATCACTGATATTTTTAACAGCGTCTATTGCATAAAAAACCATTTCTCTCCCGCAAATCCTGTGAAGGACTTTGGGAGTTTTCGAATACATCCTTTTACCAATCCCTGCAGCAAGAACTATGGCAACTTTTTTCATTTTATCACTCTAAGTTCCCTTCCTATTTTTTCAAACTTTCCAATTCCAAAATCAAGATCTTTCTCAGAATGAGCTGCTGAAACCATAACTCTGATTCTCGCACTACCTTTCGTTACCATTGGAAACACAATACCCTGCACAAATACACTTTCTTCAACAAGCCTTGAACTGAATTCTTTGGTAACTTTTTCATCCCCTATAATGACTGGCGTGATAGGTGTCTTACTATGTCCTGTATTAAAACCAAGTTTGTAGAATCTTTCTTTTATATAATTCGCATTATGCCAGAGTTTTTTTACAAGAGCGTCGTTCCTTGAAAGTATATCAACTACTGCAATAAGAGCTGCAGTGTCTGCAGGAGATAATGGGGTGCTAAAAAGGAAAGGCCTTGCCCTCTGTTTCATATATTCTATAAGCACTTTAGAACCAGCAACATATCCCCCAATAACACCAAACGCCTTTGAAAGAGTGCCAACATCTATATCTACTTTACCTTCAAGATGATAATAGTTTAAAATTCCTCTCCCGTTTTCACCAAGGACCCCTTCTCCATGAGCGTCATCCACCATTGTTATTGCATTATATTTCTCTGCAAGTTCAACAATGTCCGGAAGTGGTGCAATGTCACCGTCCATACTAAATACCCCATCAGTTGCTATAAGCTTTTTCCCTGGAAAACTTCTGTAATCCTCGAGTTTGTCTTTTAAATCACCCATGTCAAGATGTTTAAATCTTACAATCTGAGCCCTGCTGAGTTTACAACCATCAATAATACTTGCATGGTTTAGTTCGTCGCTCAAAACAATATCCTGTTCACCCACGACAAGCGGTATGACTGCGATATTTGCAAGTATTCCAGATTGAAGGAGGATAACGGCTTCCGCATTTTTAAATTCAGCAAGTTTCCTCTCCAGCTCCTCATGAATTAGAAGATTCCCCGCTATTGGTCTAACTGCACCAGCACCCACTCCGAACCTATCAATTGCCTCCTTTGCTTTCAACTTTACCTCTTCATTTGTACAGAAGCCAAGGTAATTATTTGCACACAGGTTAAGCATATCTCTTCCTTTAATCTTTACCCATGTGCTCTGAGACCCGTCCAGAGTTCTTATCGTGCTGTACAGACCATCTGCCTTTAGCTTTTCAATTTCTTCCTTTAAAAAAGAAAATTTCTCTTTTTCCATCTATCGCCCCCTATTTTAAAATTCAGTCATCAGCTGTCATGCACCAGGTAATATTTTTTCGCACCACGTACAGTAAAAACAAAGTTTTGAATTGTTCTGTTAACTTTCATTGTTTTCTCAAGAATATTTTATCATTTTTATTTATTTTTTCTATATTTTTAAGAAAAAAGTTTAGGAAATTAATCTAAAAATTAGGACTTTGAAATTCTTAAATTGCAATAGAAAATTTTAAACAACAGATATATTAAATTTACAGCCAAAAAAGCCTCATCAGAATTAGATTTCTTGTGTAATAAACAATGAGGGGGATTACAGAAGAAAATTTTAGAAGAAGGTATTTTTGGTCATCCTGCCTTCTTTTTGAGGCCCTGAAGTGCCTAATTTTAGATGGTTTTAGATTAGTATTAATGAGGGTTTTACGAAACAATGCGGGTTTTTAAATTATAATTTTGGGAGCAATAATTTAAAGAACCAGCATAAAATGAAGGGTTAATTTTTCTGAGAAAGGACTCCCGAAGAGTAAAAGTTAAAAATTCAAAAACATTAGATTTTAAGTGAGCCAACAAATTAAGGATTTATGCCTTCTGTCTAAATCAAAACAAATTCGAACTGTAAAATACTATTACATGCCAATAATTGCTTTCGAGCAGGTTTTGTTATAATAGATATGGTTGGGGCAGTAGTTCAGCGGGAGAACGCATCCTTCGCACGGATGAGGTCAGGGGTTCAATTCCCCTCTGCTCCACCATAC
>CAZJKI010000046.1:0-9656 GCA_964546685.1 uncultured Caldisericum sp.
GGCCAGAACTTGTTAAGAAAGTTACTCGCAAAGCAGGATATGAGGTAAAAGACCTCGATATGGTTCTATTTACGCAGGTAAGACTTATAGATATCCAGGAAAGCATGAAAAAGCTTGAACTCCCACTTGAGAAAACTCACTGGATTATGGATAAGTTTGGTTACACAGGTTCTGCCTGTGTTTTTATGGCTCTTTATGATGCATTAAATCAGGGGAAGATTAACAAAGGTAATCTTGTTGCTTTTTGTACCTCAGGAGCAGGAATGGCAATGTCATCTGCTCTTTATAGATGGGTTTAGGAGGTATCTATGGGAAGATTAGACGGAAAAGTAACAATCATTACAGGTGGAGCAAGCGGAATCGGCAAGAAAACTGCAGAAATCTTTTCAAAAGAAGGTGCAATAATCGCAATATTCGATGTAAACAGAGATGCACTTAATGAGACTGAAAAGGAAATTAGAGATGCTGGCGGAAAGTGCAATGGATACGTTGTGGATGTTACAAATTTTGAAGATGTAACCGAAAAAGTCAAAGAGGTAATAGAAGATTTTGGGAAAATTGAGGTACTTGTTAACAACGCAGGAATTACAAAGGACAACTTCCTAACTAAAATGGAAATTGACGATTGGAACAAAGTCATTGCAATTAACCTTACAGGAACATTTAACTGTGCAAAGGCAGTTGCAACTTACATGATGGAACAGGGCAAGGGAAACATTGTAAATGTATCATCAGTTGTAGGTGTCTATGGAAACATCGGCCAGACAAACTATGCAGCAAGCAAAGCAGGTGTAATCGGGTTAACAAAAACATGGGCAAAAGAATTTGCAAAGAAAGGGATAAGAGTAAACGCAGTGGCTCCAGGATTCATTAAAACACCAATGACAGAAAAGGTTCCAGAGAAAGTTCTTGAAATTATGATAAGTAAAACACCAATGGGGAGAATGGGAGAATCTCTTGAAGTAGCAAATGCAATATTATTCCTTGCTTCAGAAGAATCTTCTTTTACTACAGGGCATATCCTCCATGTTGACGGAGGTTTAGTACTATAAAAATTAAAGGGAGGCAAAAATGAAGAAGTTAGTAAGTGTAATCTTGGTTATTGCAATGCTTCTTGGTATCTTTGTAGGAGTACCAAGGGCAAAAGCACAGAAAGAAATGTTCCTTACACTTGTTGTTGGAATTAATCAGTACATCCTCAACGGAATGCAATTAACAATGGATGCACCAGCTGAAATTGTAAACGGAAGAACCTTTGTGCCAATAAGACTTGTTGCAGAAACATTTGGTGCGGATGTACAATGGGATGGCACAGCACGAACTGTTACGATAAAATCTGACACAACGACAATAATTCTTAAAATCGATTCAACCAATGTTACGGTAAATGGAAAAACAGTTACTCTCGAAGCAGCACCTTTTATCAAGAAGCCGGGAAGAACAATGGTCCCTATCAGATTAATTTCAGAATCACTCGGGCTTTCAGTCTATTGGGAGCCACAGAAAAAGCTCGTTTATATCTCGGCGAAACCTACTTTTGAAGTCCCAGGTGTAACAGATAAAGAGATAAAAATTGGGTCATTCTCAGCACTGTCCGGCCCTTATTCCGTAATAGGAATTCCATTTTATCATGGCTTCCAGGCATATATCAACTCTATAAACGATCAGGGTGGAATATATGGAAGAAAGATTACTGTCGAAATAGCCGATGATCAGCTTAATCCTGCTCTAACGGTACCTGCTGTAAAAAAATTCGTAGAGGAAGACCATGTTTACGCCGTGGCAGCAGGGCTCGGGACTCCTGGTTGCCTCGCAGTTATGGACTATTTAAATGATAATGGCGTTCCATTTGTCTATCAGGGTTCTGGTGTTTCCAAGCTTTCTATCCCTCCCAAAAAATACGTCTTTGCGGTTCAACCCAACTACACTAACGAAGGGCAGATACTTGTTAAATTCGCAACAGATAATAACTGGAAGAACGTTGCCCTTATATACTCGAATGATGACGCTGGAAATGAAGGAAAGACAGGAGTCGAAACTGGCATCCAGAAATTCGGTGGCAAGCTTGTATATGAAGCACCTTTCCCTGCAACCGAAACAGACTTCACATCTTACATGCTCAAAACAAAAGATAGTGGCGCAGATGTCCTCATCATATACACAATAAACGCTGCTCTCGCAGGAAACGCAGTGAAGACTGCGAAATCTCTCGGGCTTAATCAAAAAATATTCCTTCCTTATCCTCATGCAGGAATTGTGGCCACAGCAGGCGAAGCTGCAGAAAATGTTTACGTAACAGGATGGGTTGATTTCTCAAATCCAAATGACCCTGGAATACAAAAGTTCTACAATATATGGTTAAAATATTATCCAAAGGATAGCCTAGTAACTTTTTCATATGCAGTTGCAGGTTATGTTGCTGGTGAAATCTTTGTTGAAGCCCTTAAGAGAGCAGGACCATACCCAACAAGAGATGCGCTTGTCTGGGCTCTTGAAACATTCTACGGATGGAGCGGGGATATTGCAAAAGATATAAGCTATGGACCCAATGAAAGGTCTGGTAAATACTCAATGTTCTTCATGCAAGTTCAAAAAGGACAACTTGCAAAAGTCAGTAACTGGATATCCGTTTTCAGCAAACCATAAAGAAACTCAAAGAAAAGAGGAGGTAAATACCTCCTCTTTTCTAATAAGCTTTACGAGGTGAAGAATGCTTGAAATAAAAAACTTGACTGTTAAATTTGGAAATCTCGTAGCCGTAAATAATTTAGAAATGACAATTAAAAAAGATACAATTCATTCCTTAATAGGACCTAATGGCGCAGGAAAAACAACTGTATTCAATGCTATATACGGATTTGTATCTTATACAGGCGCAATTTTATTCAAAAGCAAAGACTTAAAAAAATACCCTGCTCATAATTTGTCAAGACTTGGTATTTCAAGAACGTTTCAAAATTTAAGCCTTTTTTATTCAATGACTGTTGAACAAAATATAGCAGAGGGTCTGCATACAAGAGTGAAAGGCAACATTTTTAGTGACCTTGTTGGAGTAAATGTTTTTGCCAAGAAAGACGTAAAAGACAGGATAAAAAAGGTAACTGATTTACTCGGGATCACGCAAATTCTAAGCGCTTATCCGGTCTTCCTTCCTTACGGCACGCAAAAACTTGTGGAACTTGGAAGAGCACTTATAAGCGAGCCAGAATTAATAATGCTTGATGAACCTGCCGCAGGGTTAAATAACTCAGAAAAAGAATATTTTAAACATATACTTCAAGAAATAAAGAAAAGTGGTATTACAATTCTTCTTGTAGAACATGATATGGGCGTTGTTATGGATATATCTGACACTGTAACAGTTATGAATTTTGGATATAAGATCGCTGAGGGAAAACCTTCCGAAATGGAAGAGAATCCTCAGGTAATAGAGGCATACCTGGGGGTGTAGAGATGCTAAAAATACAAAGTTTATGCACAGGTTACGGACCTATCGAAGTACTCCACGAAGTTACACTAGAAGCTAAAAGTGCTGAAGTTGTATCAATTCTTGGGTCAAACGGAGCAGGTAAGTCAACTCTTCTTAAAACTATATCAGGTATCTTAACACCCACAAAGGGTTCAATAAGCTTAGAAGATATTATTATAAACGGCTTAGAACCATCAAGAATCGTAAAAATAGGTGTTGTTCATGTCCCTGAAGGAAGACATATATTCCCTGGGCTCACAGTTAAAGACAATTTACTGCTCGGGGGATATTTTAGGGATACAGAGGATAATAAGAAAAATATGGAGTTTGTCATGTCGACGTTTCCGATCCTCAAGGATAGGCTTAAAGAAAGGGCAGGGATGCTCTCAGGAGGAGAACAACAAATGCTTGCTCTTGGAAGAGGCCTCATGGGAAACCCGAAACTGCTCCTACTTGATGAACCGTCACTTGGACTTGCCCCAAAAATAACATCAGAGATATTTCAGATTATACTTGATCTTGCAAAGCAAAAGGAAATGGGAGTTTTGCTTGTTGAACAAAATGCAAAAAAAGCACTTGAAATTTCAGATAGAGGGTATGTACTCATAAACGGAAGAATTGCTTTGAATGGTAGCTCTGACGAACTTAAAAACAACCCAGAAGTACAAAAACTCTATTTAGGAGGAAAAAATGTTTAGCCTATTTTTCAGAGGTCTTGCAACTGGCTCAATATACAGTTTAACAGCAATGGGTATAGTGCTGATTCTTTCTACAACAAATGTAATGAACTTTTCACAGGGAGATATGGGCATGTTCCTTGCATTTATTGCACTTATATTGCTCATGGCAAAGATTCCTTACCCTGTAACAATAATAATTATAATATTAATGGGTATATTTCTAGGTTTTTTACTCGAAAAGGGACTTATGAGTAAAGTCAGAAAAACGTCACACATCGGAATGGTTATGATTACTCTTGCTCTTACAATGATTTTTGAAGGCATCGTTGGCATATTTGTAAAAACTCCAACTCTCTTCCCACCTGCAATATCAGGAGGACCAATTATCTTCGGAACCATAATCATGGACAGACAGGACCTACTTTCCCTCGCAATTTCTCTTATAGTCGTCATAATTCTTTTCCTTGCTTTATACAGGACAAAGATTGGAATAGCATCAAGAAGCCTTGCAGAAGACGAATATGCTGCAAAACTTTTAGGCATACCTGTTAAAAATATTTACATATTTATATGGGCAATAGCCTTTGGACTTGCAGGACTTGCTGGAATAATGGTTGCTCCAAGGTTATCGCTTGAGCCAACATTCATGCTCGTTATACAGTTAAAAGCGTTTATTGCTGCTGTTCTCGGTGGTATGAACTCTGTTCTCGGAGCAGTTGTTGGGGGACTTTTGTTAGGTGTTGTTGAAAATTTTGTATCTTTCTACATTCCACAGATAAAAGACAGTTTTTCCCTTATTCTTGTAGTGCTTGTACTACTTTTCCTACCACAAGGTTTATTTGGAAAGAGAGAAACAAGGAGAGCATAGATGAAAAAAATACTACCAATAATTTTTCTTGTTGTGGCTATTTTCATTCCCGTTGTTTTCAAAACAAAACCCTCGATTATTTACTTTATAAATCTTTCAATGATATACGCAATTTCTGCACAAGGACTTAACCTTCTTATGGGAATAGGAGGACAAATTTCGCTTGGGCATGCGGCATTTATGGCAATCGGCGGCTATACATCAGCGATACTCGTAATGAAATTCCATACTCCATTTCTTCCTGCACTTGTTGCAGGTGTAGCTCTATCCTGCATATTCGGACTGATTGTGGGCTTTCCTTCTTTAAGACTTAAAGGTTTTTACCTTGCAATTGCAACAATGGCACTTGGAAGCGTTGTCACTGATGTCATAAGGAGACTTGCAATAACAGGTGGAGATTACGGTTTCGCAAATATATCTCCACCAGAAATATTTAAATTTGTATTTTCAAGTAACTTTTCTCAATTTTACATGATTTTAGGATTCTTGCTTCTGACCACATGGCTTGCAAGAAATTTTATAAGGAGTAAAAGTGGCATGGCACTTCAGGCAATGAGGGATTCCGTGACTGGAGCAGTTGCACTTGGCATTAACATTTCAAATTACAAATTGCTTGCATTCATTATTTCTTCAGCCTTTGCAGGGCTTGCAGGAGTCCTTTATGCACACTCAGTAACATATCTGAATGCTTTTAATTTCGGGCTTGCTTTTTCCATCGACCTGCTCGCAATCACTATAATAGGCGGCCTCGGGACATTGTGGGGGTCTTTACTTGGTGCTATCTTGTGGGTACTCGTAAGAAATTTCCTGAGTCTTGCACATTTTGAAGTATTTGCAGGAGTAATTTTTGGTGTAATGCTTATAATCGTTGTCGTTTTCTTGCCAAGAGGGTTATCTGAAATTATCATAAGAATTAACCAGCGAATGAACAGAAAAAGGGTTATAACATAGATGACAAAAGGAGAAAAAACAAGAGAAAAAATACTGGAAACAGCTATCAAGATTTTTAGAGAGGAAGGTTTTAATAACGGATCAGTTCTCAAAATTGCTTCCAGGATGGGTATTAGAAATTCTACAATTTATTATTACTTTAAAAACAAGAGCGAGATATACAACGCACTTGGCTTGAAATTTAAAAATGGCATCTTAAAGAGAATAAAAGAAAGCGTTTCACCCAAAAAAACACCATTTGACAATATTAAAGAAATACTAAAGGCCTATCTCGTCTATATTAAAGAAAACCTGGCACTTTATGAAACGTTCAGGGAGGTCGAGTTCGTGAATCTGCCACTTGCAAAGAGTTATTACAATGACCTTACTGATTGCATAAAGAATGTTCTTGCGGTAAAAATAAAAGACAACTTTGACGTTGATACACTTTCTTTTGTCATAATTGGTAGCATCTATTTTATCGTAATTAATAACTTTATCTGGAAAAATAGAGAAGTATCTGAAGACGAAATAAAAACACTTTTCAACTTCATTGAATCAGGAATTGACAAAACATATAGCTTTAAGCCCTATGTAATACCAGAAAGACCAATTGCTCTCGAGGAAAAAAAATTTAATACAAGAGGTGAAAAAACAAAAAGAAATATAATTAAGGCTTCTGAAAAACTATTCGGGGAAAATGGATACAATAACACTCAGATAGTTGATATTGCAAAAGCTTCAAACATAGGGATGGGCACAATATACCTGTATTTTAAAAGCAAAAAAGAAATACTGAGCGAGGTCATTAAATATGTGAACCATGTACTTAGAAGCTGCTCATGGGAGTATACAAAGCCATTTAAGGACAGAAGAGAAATCGAAAATGCTGGCTTTAATGCATTTTTCTACGCATTCAAAAATAGAGGTGAAGATTACAGAATTGTAAGAGAGGCAGAATTTATTGATAAAGAGATCGGATCCTGGTATTACACAAGAATCGCTGATTCTTATAATAAAGGGCTGGAGCAGGGAATTAAATCAGGTGAAATTGTAAACCTTGATCCTGAAACTCTTTCATACTCTCTTATGGGAATAGGACATACGGTTGGAATACGGTGGTTTGTTTTAGGAAAAAACAAAAAAGTTGAGGAAAAACCGTTTTTGACAGTTTTAAATTTCATAATGAAAGGACTGAAAGGAACTTTAAAGGAGGCATTATGAATCATACAGAGGAGTATAAAAGAAAATTATTAACAATTGAAGAAGCACTGGATAAAATAAAATCAAACACAACAGTTGTTGCTGCCATGGCAGCCGCACAACCTCCGGGCTTGCTTTCCTCACTACACACCTTAAAGGACAGAGTAAAAAATGTGAAAGTCATTACCTGTCTTCTTCTAAAAAACTACGAATTTTTGCAATATGTTAATATCAATGAGAACTCTCCATTTAAATTAGAAAGCTGGTATTTTGGAAACCCTGAAAGAGAACTTTACAAAAAAGGGCTCACGTCTTTTATTCCAAACAATCTTCATAATGCAGGAGTGGAAAAGATAAATGCAGAGAAGATAAATGTATTTATGGGAACAGCTACACCACCGGATAGTCACGGATTCATGTCGTTGTCTTTAAGCCTTGTCTATGAAAAGGAAATGATAGAAAATGCCGACCTTGTGATTCTTGAGGTAAACGAAAATTTACCAAAAACCTTTGGTGATACACAGGTACATATAAGCAATGTCGATTTTCTCGTTAAGTACAGCACTAAACTTCTTGAATTCCCATCAATTGAGCCAACTGAGACTGAAAGGAAAATTGGCGAGAATATCTCAGAACTAATAGAAGACAGTTCCACATTACAGATTGGTATAGGTGGCATTCCAAATGCAATAATGAGATTCCTTAAAGAAAAGAAAGATCTCGGAATTCACACAGAAATGATTACAGACGGCATAGCAGAACTTGTAGAACTCGGCGTTATAAACAACAGCAAAAAGACGCTACATAGGGGAAAAATTATAGGGACTTTTGTCATGGGAACTCAAAAACTCTATGATTTCGTAGAGGAAAATCTTGCAGTAGAGCTTATGAGAGGCTCATATGTAAATAACCCATATGTTGTCGCACAAAACGAAAAAATGATAAGCATAAATACATCACTTCAAGTCGATCTTACAGGTCAGGTATGCTCTGAATCATTTGGTTACCAGCATTATACGGGTACAGGCGGACAACTCGACATGCACAGAGGCGCCACGATGTCAAAGGATGGAAAAGGCATTATTGCAATGCGTTCTACTGTAAAGAATGACTCAATCTCAACAATTGTACCAATGCTTACTCCCGGAAGCTTTATTACAGTACCAAGACAGGACGTTGACTATATTGTGACAGAATTCGGCATTGCTCATCTAAAGGGAAGGAGCGTAAAAGACAGAGCGCTCTCTCTGATTAATATCGCACATCCAGATTTCAAGGATTTTCTTTTAAACGAAGCAAAAAAAATAAATTTAATTTAGGAGGAATTATGAAAGAAGTCTTTATAAGCTCTCCATACAGGACTGCAATCGGAAAATTCGGAGGTTCCTTAAAGGACATTCCAGCGCCTAAATTAGCAGGAGTTGTGATAAAGCACATACTCGAAACGACAGGGGTTGACCCTTCAAGATTTAATGACGTTGTTGTGGGAAATGTTATCATTGCGGGGGAAAAGATGAATCCTGCAAGACAGGCTGCGATCTTTGGAGGTATAGATGATACCGTTCCTGCAATGACCGTAAATAGAGTATGTGGTTCGGGTTTGCAGGCAATTCTCACAGGGTCAATGGAAATTCAGTCAGGGTATGCCTCAATGGTGTTTGCAGGTGGAATGGAAAACATGGACCAAGTACCATATTTGCTAACAAATGCAAGATACGGATACAGAATGGGAGAAGGAAAACTCCTCGATGCAATTCTTACAGACGGTTTAAACGATGCATTTAACAACAAACATTCTGGCTGGATAACAGATGAATATCTGGTGCCTAAATATGGAATCACACGTGAGGAACAGGATAATTTCGCATTTCACAGTCATATAAAGGCAAATAAGGCAATAGAAGAAGGAAGGTTTAAAAACCAGATTGTTCCTGTAAATATTGGAAAAGATGTTATATTTGATACCGATGAAGCAGTAAGAAAAGATATTACCACAGAAAAACTAAAGAATTTAAAACCAGCCTTCAAGGAACATGGGACAATCACCGCCGGAAATGCGCCAGGGTTAAATACAGGAGCATCTGCAATGATTCTATCAACAGAAGAAATTGCAAAAGAGTTTAACCTTGATATATTTGGTAGGATTATTTCTTACGCAGTGTCTGCCGTTGATCCTGATATGTTTGGCATTGCACCAGTTCCTGCAATAAAGAGCGCCTTGAATAAAGCGAAACTGAAAATTGAAGACATAGACTTATTCGAAATTAACGAAGCATTTGCTGCAATTGCCATCGTAGTACAGAAGGAACTCGGAATAGATAAAGAGAAATTAAATGTAAATGGAGGGTCAGTTGCACTCGGACATCCGATTGGAGCAACAGGAGCCATTCTTACAACAAAACTTCTCCATGAATTAAGAAAGCAGAACAAAAAATTTGGCGTCGTTTCACTCTGTATAGGCGGCGGCCAGGGTATCGCAATGATTATTGAAAGAGTTTAAGAGGAT
>CAZJKI010000047.1:0-9518 GCA_964546685.1 uncultured Caldisericum sp.
GGTAAGGGCAGAAAGCCCTACTGGAAACCAGAAAGTGAGGTGATAAGTGGTGGATCTGCACGAGCATAGAAAGAAAATTGGACAGAAGAAAGTTCATCAAAGGAGTGGTTTTTCCCTGATAATCGTGCCTCGCTATCAAGGAAAAATCAGAAGAATCGAGATAACTCCTTTAAAGATTTATACGTCAATACTTATAATTGGCATAGTAATAACAGGGTTTTTTGCTTTCGGGTCCTCGTACAAGCATTTGTACACACAACTTGCTCAGCTTGATGGAATGAAACTCGAATCAGTTACAAGTTCGCAATCAAAGGAATTACAGGTACTGCAGAACGAACTTGCCAAAAACAAGGCAGACCTCGACGCATTGAAGCAATATGTGAGTTATCTTTCATCGCTTGAGACTCAGGTAAGAAATTCCCTGAAACTTGGAGATTCAAAAGTCAGCCTTGATTATGTGTTGAATAGAACTACAAAGAGCGCGGAACTTCAATCTATTACAAAACTTCCTACTTCTGTTGCACAGTTGTTATCTGAGCAAAACAATGTTACTCAGCTTGCGGAAGATAGGCAGAAAACATTAACCATACTCAAAGACGCCGCAGACACTTACAACATTTTGCTTGCTCAAACGCCAAATTTATGGCCTGCGCAGGGGTATATTTCGTCTTATTTTGGGTGGCGGCAGAGCCCGTTTGGCGGAAATGGTATGGACTTCCACACAGGTATTGATGTTGTTGCCTATTATGGTGCTCCGATAAGGGCTGCGGCAGATGGAACGGTAGAATCGGCAGGCTGGGATGGTGGATATGGAAAGAGCGTGCAAATCTACCACAGGGATGGCATTGAGACTATTTACGGCCATCTTTCTGAATTTGCGGTAAAAGCAGGAGATAAGGTAAAGAAGGGTCAGGTTATAGGTTATGAAGGATGCACAGGTCTATGTACAGGAACTCATGTGCACTTTGAGATAAGAGTTAATGGGACGGCAGTTGATCCGTTAAGCTATCTACAATAGTTAAACTATCCACAACAGGGAGGTTAAAATGGCATTTGGTGTAAAAAAGGCAGAAGTACCTAAAGTTGTTACAAGTTCAACGCAATCTGTTTTTGCAAAGGATCTTTCGGTAAAAGGCGATTTAAATTGTTCTGGTCTTTTAAGGGTTGAAGGACATGTTGAAGGTTCGATTCGTGGAAACGGTGAAATTACAATAGCCGAAGGCGCCAGTTTAAAGGCAGAAGTCGAAGGAAGGAAGGTTGTAATCCTTGGGAAGGTGGAAGGCAATATCAAGGCAACCGAAGCCGTAGAAATAATTTCTTCAGCTCAGGTTTTTGGAGACGTTACAACCGATAAGATTTTAATTGAAGAGGGGGCAGTCTTCACCGGGAAATGTATTACTAAACTGCCTGAGAAGAAAGAAGAGTTTATAAAGGAAGAACCCAAGAAGGAAGAGGGGAAGTTTGTACAGAAATAGAATTAATGCTGGTGAAATTCTCTTAGATGAGATATTGAGGAGAGGCCTTGAAAGCGGCCTCTCTTTTGTTTTTGCTGTGCCAAGAGGAGGCATCGAAATTGCTTATCCCATTGCAAGAGGAATTGGCAAACGAATCGTTCCATTGGTAGTGCATAAGATCCCTTCTTCGATAAATGAGGAGTTTGCAATAGGCGCAATTTCTGTCTTCGGAGATATTACTCTCAATGAATATGCAAGAGGGGAGAGCGAAGATTATATCTTACAAATTAAGGAAGAAATGCTAAAAAAGTTGAAGGAAAGGGTAAAATTCCTTGGAGGAGAGTTCGACTTTAATCTTGTGAAAGGTAAAAATGTCCTTGTAGTTGATGATGGAGTGGCAACAGGGGAGACTCTTCTTTTAGCCGTGGAATCTATTCAAAAATTTGAGCCATCTAAAACTGTTATAGCAATTCCCGTTTCTTCGTTCGAAGCATATGAAAAACTTTCTTCTCTGGGGGAAGTTATCTGTCCACTTGTTGATAGATATTTCTATGCAGTCTCAGAGTACTATGAAGAGTTTAGTCAACTGAGCGACGAGGAAGCTAAAAGATACATAGAAGAAAGTTTTAAGTTTAGCGAGTAGCTTGTGAAACAGAAATTACTTCCTTTTTGGTGCCAGGCACCGGGTGGGAAGTTTTTTCAAATTAATAGGGTTTAAAGCGAGAATTCTGCCCATAAAGGCGCATGATCGGTTGTCCCTTTAAGCTTCCTTGGCTCTCTGTCAATGAAACAATTGGTTGCGTAATTTTTTAAACTCTCGGTAATGAATATGTGGTCGATGCGCATGCCTTCGTTTTTCCTGAAAGATTGAGCTCTGTAATCCCACCAGGTAAACTCTTTATCTTCCTTATGAAATAGCCTGAAGAGGTCTATAAGGCCGGCGTTTTTAAGTTCATTGAATACTTCCCTTTCTTCTTTCATAAAGCCAATGGAATCCTGTAATAGGCTGCTATCCCATACGTCTATGTCCTCTGGTGCAACGTTAAAATCACCGAGTAAGATAGTTTTTTTGTTGAGCAGGGTATCTTTTGTGAGGTAGCTTTTCATCCTTTGGTAGAATTCAAGTTTTTGAAAAAATTTTTCTTCATAGCGCTGCCCTCCGTGAGGAAAATAACAGTTGATTAAAGTGAAATCTTTAAATTCTATTTGAATTGTTCTTTTCTCGTCATTTGTGTCAAAAATGTCTTTTTTAACGCTTTTGTAGGGTATTTTTGTGGCTACTGCAACACCGTTATAGGATTTCTGCCCCGAGAACTCAACATTATAATCCAGATCTTTAAAGACATTTGCGGGAAAATCTTCATCAACAACTTTTGTTTCTTGAATTGCAATTATATCAGGCTTTTTTGTGTCAAGGTAGTTTGTTAAGATTTCAAGACGAGCCCTTACGGAATTTACATTCCAGGTAACGATTTTTGTTTTACTCATTTTTAGTTTTTATCTCTGGTTTTTCGGGAAGATTTTCAAGGTCTTTAAGCATTTGCTTGATGGTTTTTTTAAAGACGGGGTGAAGTAAGTCGGGCGCAATGTCTGAAAGCGGTTTAAGTACAAAAAATCTGTTCTGTAAATCAGGGTGTGGGATTATAAGGCTTTCTTCGTTTATGACGAGGTTACCGTAGAAAAGGATGTCGAGGTCAATAATTCTTGGCCCCTGTGGGATTTTTCTGACTCTGCCCATTTCTTTTTCGATTTTAAGAAGCCTCATAAGTAGCTCTTGTGGGGAAAGGGTAGTATTGGCTTCTACCGCACAGTTTAGGAACCTTGGCTGATCGGCTAATCCATATGGCTCAGTTTCGTAAACAGGTGATTTTTTAACGATTTTTAAACCATTTGATTCGAGATTTTTTAGTGCTCCTTCGATATTTTTAGACCTATCCCCGAGGTTTGTGCCAATGCCTATAAAGACTTTATGCATGGAATTTTCTTCCCGTTTGGTGCCTGGCACCGGGTGGGAAGTTTTTCTTTCTAGCCCTCTGATTATCTGAATTGCCGCAATATAATCAGCAGCGTTCTCTTGTATTTTCTTGTTCACAGCATTCACTATTAGATTTACTGCCCTTATTGAAAGATCAAAAATTTGAGAAATCTCCGATCTACTTAAGCCATTGCTGTATGCTTGAAATATTAGAGCCTTTCTTAATGTTTTATTTTGTTTAAAATCGTTTTCATTTTTTATTTTTTCTAAAATACTTTTATAATTTGAGTTTTCAATGGTATTTTGAGTGTTTTGAGAGGTTTCTTCTTCAAAGGTTGACGGGTCTTTCAGAATCTCCTCTTGTCTTTGTTTAATCAAATTTAAAAGTTCATTTTTTGAGATATTAAGTATAGACAGAAGCTCACTTGATTTTATATATGTAGAACTTTTAAGAGAGTTTTCTTTTGCTTGTTCTTGCGAATCGACGATAAGCATTTCTTTAAGGCTTGCCCATCTGTATTTTTCAGGTTGTTCCGTTAGCCCTGCAGCAAAAGGGTTCAAATAAATGTATATGAGAGCAGCAAGTAATTGTTCGTCGTCTTTAATATAAATGCTCCTAAACCTGTCTTGAAACAGGTGTCCTTTTGTAGCGTGCACGGAGTTAAAGTGGTGGGTATATTTTGTTTTAAGGCGATGCATGAAGTTTGAGAGGTTTGCCTTGCAATCTTTGATCAATAAATGATAGTGGTTATCCATAAGCGCATATGCATAAATGTTTGTTGAATATTCTGTTAATAGCTCGCTAAGAATTTTAAGAAAATATGTTTTGTCCTCAGAGCTTTTGAATATTTCGATTCCGTTGTTGCCTCTGTCTATGATATGGTAATAGGCGTTTTCTAACTGAATTCTTTTTTCTCTACCCATTTTCTCTCTCCTTTTTTCCTTTTTGGTGCCTGGCACCGGGTGGGAAGTTTTTTGGGAACCATCACTGATTAATTGCCTCAAACATTTTTATGAGTTCTTTATGGGGTTTTACATCGTGGACTCTCAGGATATTTGCACCATTCAGGAGTGCCATTGCATTTGCTGCAATTGTTCCTGTGAGCCTTTCTTCAACTGTCCTGTCAAGAATATTCCCGATGAACGACTTTCTTGAAACACCAATCATAACAGGTAAATTAAAAATGGAAAATTCGTTCAAATTCTTTATGATTTTAAGGTTATCCTCAAGTCTTTTTCCAAAACCAATTCCGGGGTCGATGATTATTTTATCAATGCCAGCCTTATTAAGAGTATTAATTCTTTCCTCAAAATATTCGAGAAGTTCTCTCATTAAGTCCTCGTAGAAAGGATTTTTCTGCATGTCTCTCGGAGTGCCTTTAATGTGCATTACAATAACAGGAACTTTATAATCCATTGCGACATTAACCATTTCAGGATCAAATCTCAGTCCACTTATGTCGTTTATGAAATCTGCTCCACTCTTGCTTGCTTCTCTTGCAACTGCACTTTTATATGTGTCAATTGAAATAGGAATATCTGAAAACTTTCTAATTTCTTCTATCACAGGGATAACTCTTCTCTTTTCCTCATCTTCTGAAATGCTCTGAGCCCCGGGTCTTGTTGACTCCCCTCCTATATCAATTATGTCGGCACCTTCAGAGATCATTTCTTTTGCATGATTCAGAGCGCTTTTAAAATCCAAAAATTTCCCGCCGTCTGAAAATGAGTCAGGAGTGATGTTCAGTACGCCCATAATATAGTGAGATTTGTCAAAATAGAAAACTTTTTCTCTTATTTTTAACGAAGGGAAAGGATTTTTAATAATGGCTTTTTTGAGGGCTTCTTTTATTTCTTTGAGTCCAAAGTACGGCTCAAGCGCTAATTTTTTTGTTACCTCTTCATAAGTTTTTTGAGTTCCTATTGTTATTGCATCAGTTCGGGGTGTTTTGAAACTTGCGACACCCTTGTGGACAGCTACATCGCCCCCTTTTGAAAGGAATTCCTGTTTGAGGATATTTGCACCTCTTGCATCAATGTCGTGTAATTTGAAAATTAAAGTCTCACTTTTTGTTTTGATTATGCCGAATGCTTTTTCATCAACACCTGTTTTGGAAAGTTCATCTATTAAATTGCTTTTGCTAATCTTTCTTATAATCATCATTTCCTCCACGACTATTTTATTTTATATTCTTTAATTTTAAAAATTTTTTACTTCCCGGTTGGTGCCTGGCACCGGGTGGGAAGTTTGGAAAAAGCAAAATGAAGCTATTTCGCTTTATATCTTTTATTCTTAAAATGGTTGTATGAAAGTGCGGGTTATTGCAGTGGGAAAATTGAAAAAGAGCTATATATCACGGGGGGTAAAGGATTTTGAAGCGAGAATCCCCCATTATATACCTTTTGAAATTGTTGAGGTTGAACAGGAGGATATGTTAAAGTATTTGAGCGAAAAATTTTTCAATGTGGTGCTTGATAGAGATGGTAAACAATTAGATTCAGAAGAGTTTGCTAAATTCATAGAAGAGAAGATGATTTATTTTAAGAAAGATATTGCCTTTTTTATAGGCGGAGCAGATGGGTTCGGCAGAGATTTCGTTAAGAGCTGTAATTTTTCACTGGCACTTTCGAAAATGACATTTCCTCACGAGTTCGCAAGACTTCTGCTTCTTGAGCAGATTTATCGAGCTTTTACAATAATTAAGGGCGAAAAGTATCACAAGTAAGGTTAAGTCCTCAAAATAATAAGAACTGCAATTGAAATTAATGCAAGAGCGGTGGCGACATAGAGTATAATTATTTTGATTTTGTTTTGTATGAGGGGCAAATAATTCCAGAAGGAGTTGAAAAGGCTTCTTAATGAATTTGAGATACACTTGATACGAAAAATGGGTGAGTATGCTTTTCTTATTAAGATTCTTGACTCAACGGTTAGTTTTACCGAAGCTCTTGTAATTGGAAGAATTATTTTATTCGGAAGTTTCTTTTTTAGCCAAGGAATTAAAGTGAATAATACAAATCCGAGGAATATGCCTGAAGCGAGTGTTATAAAAATTATTTTTGATTGCAAGGTGTTTAATGCCTGTAGATTGTTAAATTGAATTTTGACGCTGTAAGGATTAATTGATTGGTCAATTTTTTGGATTATTTTTAAAAGTACCTGAGGATAAATCCCTGTTAAAATCATAGAAGAGGATATTGTTAAAACTGCAATAAAAGAGCTTTTCGGACTTAAATTCGTCGCGTAATCTTCCTCAGAAAATTTTATCTTTATGAGTTTGTATAGAGCAACCATTTCAAAAATGCTCCCCAGAATAATGCATGAAACATAGAAAAAGCTGTTTTTTTCTAAGAGTGTCGTATAGAGCAGCCATCTTGAAAGAAATTGTATTGTAAATGGTACTCCTAAAATCATAAGCACTGAAACGAAGAAACTGATCTTGTTCAAATGAAGTTTATCTCTCGGATCAAGATTGTATTTGTTTTGCGTAACTATGAAGGTGAATAAACCTGTACAAAACAACTGATTTATGATAATTAATAGAGAGGAAGCAAAACCATATGAACTAATGAGAGATATCCCAACCATCGATACCCCCGTCTCGGCAAAGAACATATGAGTTATTATCTGTTCCTTGTCTATTTTAAACAGTGTAAGAAAAGTAGATGAAATGAAAGTCAGTGTGCCGAATATGCCAACAATTTTAAGAGTGTAAATGCTTTGTGTTTTTAATCCTATTAAGTTATAGAAAAATAAGATTAAGGCATATATTCCTGCGTTTTTAAATATATTTAGCAGCATAAATTTTGATGAGCCAGATATTTTTGAGTAGAGGTTGTATATCCAGATGTTTAGCGGAAAAATGGTTGTCATAATGAATAGCCATGCCATAAAAAATAACATTATAAATAGTATTATATGCGTTGAAAGTGAAGAGGTAGCTGATTTTATGCTAACGAATGTGAAACTGTTTGCATTCCTAAAGAGTACCAATAACAAAATAAATAGTGAAAATGCCCCGGCGAAGTAGATGCCCAAAAATTTTAAGGAAAACTCATGGTCTATCTCGAACAACAAAATGTAAGTTATAAAAAGAATAATGCACAGAAAAATGAAGAAGGTGAGGATATCTCCAGAAACAAACAGGCCAAAACTTGCTCCTTCAAGGAACATAAGCGTCATTGTATTGATATTTGAAAATAAATGCTTTTCGCTTGCTGATAGAGTAACTGAAATCAGGGTAATAATTCCAAGAAGGACTGAAAAGAACCAGGAGAGCGGATTGATCTGGAATACGAGAAGAGAGTCGTATGATTTGGTTAAAATAAGAAAATCTATTTTTAAGTTCTGATAAAGTAAGATTTCAAAAATAAAAATAGAAGAGAAAGACAGAGCGAAGGCATATTTGAGTTTCGAGTTTATTTTCCCCCCAAGATATGAGAGAATACCGCCAGTAAATGGTGTGAGCAGTAGTGTAATGAGAGATAGGTTCATGGAATAATCCCTTTCAAGGATGTTATATTAAGGTATTTAAATCCTTGTATGAGTTCAAAAGATGCACTTTTTGTGAAATTAGTTAGCGAGTTTAAGAGTAAGCTAAATATCAGGATTAACAAACCGAATATTATTACCGCAGTCACGCAATACCAATCATTGTCGGTTTGCTCTTTTGTGGCTTTGAGGAATTTTCCTAAAATTCTGAAAAGATAAATTCCCTCAGAAATTACCATGAAGATGACTATGGCCGTAAAAAGAGCCATTTTCCAGCGCACTTCACCTAAAAGAGACACAATCAGGCTGAATTTTGCGAAAAACCCAATAAAAGGAGGGAATCCAACAATGGAAAGGGTCAAAATTAAGGAAAAGAAAATTAAAATCTTCCAGTGTGATTTGTTTTTTCTAGCGTCCGTGGAATTGTTATCGTTATAGGTAAAGGTGTTATTTATTAAGAATAGCAAGCTTACCGCAAAGGTAGAATTTATTAAAATGAGAAGACTTGAGGATATTGATTCTATCGAGAAAACAGAGAACGATAATAAGACAAGCCCTGCCTCTGCATATATTGAATGAAGGAGAATTTTTTTGATATCTTTTTCTAATAGCGCAAGTATTTCGCTAAAAATAATCGTAAGAATAGAGATTAAAGCGAGGTAAGGCAAAAATATTTCAAAATTAAATATTGACACAGTGAGCCTTGTAATTATATAAAGTTGTGTACCTATAATGACCGGGGGGATAAGCGGGGATAATATTTCTGGTAATTCATAATGAATCTCGCTAATAATCGTGCTGAAAGGAAAGACACCGCTCTCCAATGCAACACCTGATAAAAGCAGGACAAAAGGGAAGATTTTTAATTTCAAAGTAGTTGTTGTAAGTGCATTTGCTATCTCAAATATGTTTGAAGAGCCTGTAATTTTATAAATTAATATAAAACCTGTGATTAAAAGCACCATTGAAATTATGCCTATGAATAAATATCTAAATCCTGCCTCGATTGCTCTTATGTTTTTCTCACTGATAAGTGACATAAAAATAGACGAAGTAATTAAAACTGAGGCAATCACAAGACCCAAAATGTCTCCTGCAATACAAAGATAAATTGTCCCGGCATAGAGCAGAACAAGATTTATTATTTTAACTTTTGAGTTACTTTCTTCTTCAAAGCGGGATATGTTTGAAATTGAAGCTAAAACTGTCGAAACTGTTATAAGCATCGTGAATATGAAACTTAATTTATCGATTAAAATAGAAAGTTTTAAAAACGGTATTTCTATAAAAATAGTGCCACCTGATATCAGGTGAGTCATTAAGATAAGTAGCAGAAGGTTGGTTGAAACAGCAAAAGCCGGTGTGAATTTTAAATATTTTTTGAATTTTTCAGGAATTATACTTGTTATTATTGCAACGATAACGGGAAATAGAACCAGCAGAAACAAAGACCGGTTCCCCATTTATGCCTCTTTATTACGAAGAATTAAGCAGGTATCCATTTTATATTTATAGAGAAAAATTCTTTAAAAGCAAATCAGTGTGTTGTCTGATTAAAAATCTTTTCAAATAATGAATGAAGCATCATTCTTAGCTT
>CAZJKI010000048.1:0-9499 GCA_964546685.1 uncultured Caldisericum sp.
GAGCTTGCACTTGGGAAGGGTGTAAATATCACCGATAAGGCAATTGTACAGGCCTCAAATCAGACAGTCAAGAACACGGTTGCATTAACAAGAGGTGCTATTGGATATATTGGGCTTGGATATGTTGATTCCTCAGTTAAGGTGGTTTCATATGATAGTGTGTTCCCTTCTAAAGAATCAGCAATAAATCGTACTTATAAACTCTCAAGACATTTGTATATGTACACAAATGGACAACCAACGAGTGCTGTAAAAGATTTCATTGATTTTGTTTTAAGTGTCGAAGGGCAGAATATAGTTGAAGAAGTTGGTTTTATAAGGGTAAAGTAGGTATAGATGAAAAGAAAGAGAGCTATTGTTGAGTATATTTTACCGATTTTTGCATACATTGCGTTAATAGCTCTCCTTGGAATTATCTTTACAATATTAGTTGAGGGTTTGCCTTTATTTAAATCATATTCAATTATAGATTTTTTGACTGGTAAAGTCTGGAGACCTACGAATCAACCTCCTGTTTTTGGTTCACTACCTCTCATTGTATCTTCTCTTTTTGTTACTGTTTTTTCTATGATTATTGCGGTTCCTGTGGGAATTGCAACTGCAATTTACTTATCTAAACTTTCAAGCGTATTTGTAAAAGAGTTCTTAAAGCCAGTTGTAGAATTGCTTGCAAGTATTCCATCTGTAGTTTATGGGTTTTTCGGGCTCGTTTTTCTTGCCCCTTTGCTCCAAAAAATTTTCCATTTAACCGTGGGGTTAAATGGATTTAACGCAAGCATAATACTTGCATTTATGGCTCTCCCTACAATTGCGAGCATGGCAGAAGATGCAATTTCTTCCGTTCCGGTCGATATCGAGCTTGCCTCTTTTGGACTGGGAGCATCAAAGTTTGAGACAATATTTTATACAGTAATCCCTGCGGCCCTGCCTGGAATTTTTACTGCAGTTTCTCTTGGTTTTGGAAGGGCAATTGGAGAAACAATGGCAGTACTTATGGTTGCGGGTGGAGCAATTGCAATTCCCAGCTCAATTTTTTCACCTATAAGACCTTTAACCGCGACAATTGCCGCAGAGATGGCTGAGTCCCCAGTTGGTGGTAGTCATTACATGGCTTTGTTTTCACTTGCCATCCTTTTGCTTTTGTTTGTAATCACTTTCAATTTAATTGCAGAATATTTCAGGAAGAAATTCACTTTCAGGAGAGGTTGAGTTGGATAAGTTGAGAAAAGAAAAGGTTGTGTTCACAATTATCAGAATTATATCTTTTTCTTCAGTCGTGTTTCTTCTAACCCTTCTTGGGTATATATTCTACAAAGGATTCAGAGTTATAAACTGGCAATTTCTTACTGATATCCCTAGGAATGGGTTCACTGAGGGTGGTATTTTCCCTTCTATAGTTGGCACTGTTTATCTTATTATTGGTACCATGATTTTCGCAGTGCCAATAGGCATCCTTGCAGGTATTTATCTTGCAGAATATGCGAAAGAAAACAGGTTCACGAATTTACTCAGAGTATCGATTAATGTGCTTGCAGGTGTTCCTTCAATTGTTTTCGGCCTTTTCGGACTTGCAATATTTGTAAAAAGAATGCATCTTGGTGTTTCTATTATTTCAGGTTCACTCACTCTCGGAATTCTTGTACTTCCAACTATAATTCAGGCAACTATTGAAGCAATAAAGAGCGTCCCCGATAGTTTCAGGGAAGCTTCCTATGGGGTAGGAGCGACTAAATGGCAGACCGTTTTTCATATAACCTTAAAAACTTCAATATCAGGTATTTTCACTGGCATTATAATAAGCATAGGAAGGGCTGCAGGTGAAGCCGCACCAATTCTGTTTACTGCCGCGACCTTCTATACAAGAGGACTACCCACGAGCATTTTTGACAAAGTAATGGCACTTCCTTACATTATTTATGGACTTATTACTGAAGGCACCTTCCCCGATAAACAAGTTCCAATTGCTTATGGGGCAAGCGTTGTGTTACTTATTATAGTACTTCTTTTTAGTACCGTTGGAATTATAATAAGATTAAGAGTTAGGAGAAGGAAATCATGGTAAAGGTAGAGGTAAAAGATTTAAAAGTATGGCTTGGTAAAAATTTTGTTATAAAAGGAATCAACCTTGAAATTCTTGAAAATTCTGTGACCTCAATCATAGGACCATCTGGATGCGGGAAATCCACTTTTTTAAGAAGCATAAACAGGATGAATGATCTTATCCCGGGTGCAAATATTGAAGGAGAGATAATAATTGACGATAAAAATATATATGATAAAGACATTAATGTTTTTGACCTGAGACGTAGGGTTGGCATGGTTTTTCAGAAGCCAAATCCATTTCCTAAATCGATATATGAAAACATTGCATATGGCCTTAAGATCCATGGTATTAATGATAAAAAAGAGATTAGCGAAATTGTGGAAAAGTCATTAAGAGACGCAAATCTGTGGGATGAGGTAAAAGATAAACTTTCTGAAAATGCTTTTGCTCTTTCAGGTGGCCAGCAGCAAAGACTTTGCATTGCACGTGCGATAGCCATAAAACCAGAGGTTATACTTATGGATGAACCTGCTTCAGCACTTGATCCCATTGCGACAAACAGTCTTGAAAGGCTCATCGCAGAGCTTCAGAAAAACTATACTATTGTCATAGTTACACACAATATTCAGCAAGCTGCGAGGGTATCAGAATATACTGCATTTCTTTACTTAGGAGAGCTTATTGAATTCAACAAAACAGAGAAAATCTTTACGATGCCAAAAGACAAAAAGACAGAAGAGTATATAAGCGGGAGGTTTAGTTAATGGGCAATGCCTTTTTTACTCTGAGAGTGAGGACAGAGAGCGATAAATTTTTAAACCAAAAAATAAAACCGTGCTTTCTCACGGATAATTGGAGGGGTTATGTTAGAAGATAAGATAGTGAGTATTAAGGAAAAGCTCATAAAAATGGCGAATATTGCCGAGGAAATGGTGAGATTATCTGTAAAAGCCCTTGCAGAAAAAAAATTAGCCCATGCAAAGAAAGTAATTGATGAGCTTGAACCCCAGGTGAATAACCTTGAAATTAAAATTGACGAAGAGGCAATAGAAACTCTTGCTTTATTTCATCCAGAGGCAAAAGATTTACGAATTGTCTCAATGATTATGAAAATGGTAAAGGATCTTGAGCGTGTGGGAGATCTTTCGGTAAATATTGCAGAGTTTGGCATGGAACTAATACCTCAGCCAGACGTGAAGCCTTATATAGACCTCCCAAGAATGGCAGACATTTCTGCCAAGATGCTTGATGACGCAATCACAGCTTTTATTTCTCATGATATAGAACTCAGTAAAGATATTCTTAAAAGAGATGATATCGTTGATGCTCTTAATGACCAGATTATTCGAGAACTGATCACGTTTATGTTAAGTGATCCTGCTACCATAAATAGGGCTGTACTTATTATGAGAGTTTCGGAGAACATGGAAAGAATTGCAGACCAGGCAACAAACATTGCAGAATATGTGATTTATATTGAGGAAAGTAAAGTAGTTAAACATCATTTTGAAGAGCCTTGACCTGGGTAATTTCAATTTACTTCCCATTTGGTGCCTGGCACCGGATGGGAAGTTTTTTCATTTTTTTATTCCAAGAGGTATAAATCCCATAACTGCAAGCGTTACAAGAATCCCCGCAATTATAACTCCTAACGAGACCGATATAAATGCCTTCCTTTTATCCATGTTGAGCAGTTCTGCAATAAGAGCGCCTGAATAAGCACCTGTTCCCGGCAAAGGTATTGCAACAAATATTAGAAGACCCCAGAAACCGTATTTATCTACAAGTGGTTTTGCTCTTCTTTGGAGCCCCCCGATATACTTATTGAAGAATATTCCAAAAGGCTTAACCTTTCTTGCAATAAACAAAATAAGATTCCATAAGAGAAAAACAATAGGCGTAATAAGAATGTTTGCAGCCGTTATTACTATAAATGAAAAGAAAACATGCTCTTTATAAAAAAGTACTGCAAGTGGAATTGCGCCTCTCAGTTCAACTGCAGGGAAAAATGTAACAATAAAAAGGTAAAACCATATTCTAATCTGCGAGTTCTCCTTTGGGATTTGAAGGCTTATTGCCTTGGCAGCAGCAGGTAGAATTAGTAAAAGAAATGCACAAACAGTTATTGCCTTTATAGTTTTTTTCATCCAGATATTATATATAAAAAAACATATTTCTAAGTTGCAGATATCTAGAAAGATTTATCGGGAGAAGAGGTTGCTTAAATTAATAATTTCCCCACGGTACTTTATATGCCTCTCCCTTTTTAATATCCCGGGTATTCTATGAAACTCTCTTCGTTTTCATAATACCTATCGACGATTGCAAAATCAATTGTTATTTCAATGATTTCCATATTTGGTTTTTTCTCCCAGGACTCAATTGAAGCAGGTTCTCTATCTGCAATTGTTTTTTTAGATCTTTCATTTTTTTTGTCATTCATTGGTCCTAAAATTTTAGCACTTCCCTCAATCTGTACGATATCTTTGCAGAGTGCTACATGATTATTCTTTTTGAGCTGATAATATTTGTTCTAATAATGCCAGGTAAAAAAATAAATATCAAATCCTTCATTAGCAATAAGAATAGTTGCATATACCTTATTATTATCTGTTGTTGCCAACACCATGTATTCGTTTTCTTTATTGTTCAAGAAATCTAATAATTTCTTTTTGGTTTCATTGAAGTCAACCATAATTTTTTTATTTTCCATTCAGTTCTTCCCTTTCTTTTTTAAATCTTGTGCTATATACTTTCGCCGGGAAATTACCTTCAGCAAGGGCGGTTTTTATATTACCTTTTACAATAGCTTTATCTGCATATGCTTCTATCACTTCGCCAATAAAAAGGTATTTATCTCCAGTTTTTATTTTTTTCACAACTTTGCATTCCATATGAGCAATGCATTCTTCAATGATAGGTGCCCTAACTTTTCGTGAAGGTTTTGGAGTTAAGCCTGCTTCCTTAAATTTATCTACCTCATGTCCTGAATGGTAGCCACAGTAATATATTTTTGCCTTTAGCTCTTTTGTGGGGATATTTATAATGAATTCCTGAGTACTTTCTATTAACTTGGATGAGTAAGCCTTCTTTCCAATAGCGCATGCTATCAGTGGGGGTTCTTTTGAAACAGGCATACAAAAACTAACCGCAATTATGTTTGATTTTGCATTTATATCTCCACAGCTAATTAGAAAGTGTCTCATAGGCCACATAAACTGCAAATATTCAACATCAATCTTCATTTACACCTCCCTATTGGGATATTTTTAAAGTATTTTCAATTGATAAATTTTCCTGATGCATTATTTCTTCTCCTTCACACATTCTACGAAATATTTTTTAAAAGTGGAAATTGAATTGTTTTGAATTAAAAGGTGCTAAAAGTATCATAGGGAAAGCCCTGGGTAACTTTTGCAGAATCCAGATCTTTTATGATATTGTTTACTTTAACTTAGAATCTTTAAAAATGATATTTATTATTTTGGTTCAGCAATTTGCAGATTCTTCAAGCCACTTTAATTTAGGTTCTATGACTTTTTCTTTGCATATTTTCATGCTATTGGCACTGGTACTTTTAAGAAATTGGCTAAAACATTCGGCAAGAGCTTTCTGCATTGTTGATGTACTGCTTATATCTTGTTCCCACCACCAATTCTTGATGAGGAGGTCATTTGCATTCTTATCCCAGCCTGCATCGAATCTTGCTATGAACCGGTCACCGTATAAAATGGGCAACACATAGTAGCCGTACTTTCTTTCAGAGGGTATCTTGTAGACTTCCCATGTATAATCGAAACTAAAAATCTTTTTAATTAATTTTCTGTCCCATATCAGATTATCCAATGGAGCGATAATTGATGCTTTAGATTTTGGATTATTTCCGTTCTGAATACTTTTTAAAAGTTCTTCTTCCTCTTTGCGTATGTAAAACTGGAAATTGATGTTTTCTATTTTGACGGGCAGTATCTCCTCTTTTTTCAGGAGCCGTGATATTGTCTCGGCACGCTCATTGCTTTTAAGCCCGTGTATTCCAAGCCATGAATCTCCTGAACGATCCCATAAAAGTCCTATGGCTCCTACCCTTCTCTTTACATGCCAGTCAAGATACTGCTCTTTTGTGATGTTTGGATCAGTCCTTGCAAGTATTGAAGGCGGGATATGGTTTTCAGCAAAGTCGTAATATTTTCTTACGCCATTTCTGTTGTAAATAATCAGTTCACCCCAGAAGTACATACTTTCCAGTGCAGCGCGGCCTATTTTTGTAGGAGCCCAAGCCCAGTCCACCACATCATCATATTTCAGGTCACCAGAAGATATAGGACCTTTTTCCTTAATTATTTTTCTTATATGCGGCACTATTTTATTTTCAGGCCTTGACGGATCTCCGAAATACTTGTATGCACGCTCTCGCCGCCTGCTGAAATAAGGCCAATCCTCAACTGCGTAGATGCACATATTTTTATCCCACCCATCTAGCAGCTTTCTGTCCTTATAAAGAAGTTCCTGCAGGTCTTTTTCTCTGTAGTTTTTAATACGCGCCTGCAGGACGAGATCAGGGTTGTACCCTATTACATTCAGCGGGTCAAACTGGATAGAACCGACGTGATGGATATATTCCAGTATTCCCTTTTTGCCGACAAGTTTCTTCGGCGGCCACAGCCCCTGATGTGCGAGCAGAAAACGTCTTGCTTGCGTATTAGTCAATTCAATAGGATGGGTTTTCATATATTTGTATTTTTAAGCTCCTCCTGAAAAATTTTAAAGAATATTTGGAAAAGTAAAAATTTAGCAAATTGTTACAGTGAGTTTACCTTACAAAATGAATTAAAAAGTTATGTTAACTGAATCTGCCTATTTATGTATTCGAGCAACTATAACTTGTTTAGGAGAGGTTGACGTGAAAGATGTCTCGTCGTAATCTCCGAATTTGTCCTCAATCTTAAATCCATTGTAGTGAAGCAGTGCATCAATTTCTTGAGGATAAAAGATCCTCATATTTAACTCTTTCACTATCTCTGGCTGGCTTCCAATCCTGTAGTACCATTTAATCCTGTTTATCTGGGTAGCGGTATCATAAATATTATTCTCTGTAATTACAACAGTGCCTTTCCCATACGGATTGGGATATTCGGCAACAAGATAGCGCCTGGAAGGCTCTCTTATTAAGATATCGAGACGTGGATTGAATATATCGATAATAAACCTTCCCTTATTTTTTAAATGCATTTTCACACGAGAGAAACATGATTTGATACTTTCCAAATCATGAAGGTGCGCTATTGAGTTAAATGGGAAAAGGATAAGGTTAAATTTACTATTTAATTTGAAGTTACGGCAATCTGCCTCGACCCATTTTATATTAAGGCCTTTTTCTTGAGCTTTTTTCTTTGCATGAGAAAGCATTGACAACGTAATATCCAGTCCAGTGATATCGATGCCCTGTTCAGCAATAGGAATTGTTATTCTTCCTGTCCCGCATGCTAATTCAAGAACAGGCTCACCATACTTCTTAACTTTGCGTAAGTAAAAGGGAATGTCATTTACATAATCTCGGGTCTCGAGATCGTAATGCCTGCCATCCCAATATAGATCCTCAAAATCAATAGGTTTTATTTTATCACCTCCCCACGCCATATGATTTTATATAAAATTCTTTCCTATTGGATTTCTTGATCTTTTTATCAATGTGTTTCATAATTTTCCTCTCAGTTATTTTACAAAATATTTCAGAAAGTGGAAATTAAGCCCTGTAAACCAAAACATTTAAAAAAAGGCACTGAAAGGGTGCCCTTTGAAAAGTTCACAACAATCTTGTTTAACTTTTTGTTACGGTTTCGATTGCTTTATCAAGCACATTCATCCCTTCAGTAAGCTGTTCGTCAGTTATCACGAGCGGGATGAGTAGCCTTATTATGTTTTTATGTAGACCTGCGCCTGCAAGTAACAAACCGTTTTTAAGCGACTTTTTGATTACCTTGCCACAAGTATCAGGATCTGGCTCCCATTTTTCGCCGTCTTTGATGAACTCAATTGCACACATCGCGCCGATGCCTCTTATTTCCTTTATTACAGGATATTTTTTCTGCATCTCGTCAAAGTGTTTTCTAATGGTTTTACCAAGCTGTACCGCTCTATCAAGTAATTTTTCCGCATCGATCATTTTTATGACTTCAATAGCTGCTCTGCATGCAACGGGGTTCCCCCCAAAAGTGCTGCCTATTGAGCCCTTTGGAAGTGCGTCGAAATATTTTTTATTTCCTATAACAGCAGAAAGAGGAAATCCAGCGGCAATCGATTTTCCAAGGGCAATGAGGTCAGGCACGATGCCCCAGTTTTCGATGGCAAAGAACTTGCCTGTTCTTCCATATCCGCTTTGCACTTCGTCTGCGACAAAAAGTATTCCATACTTCTCAGTGACCCTTCTAATCTCTTCGATAAACTCCTGTGGAGGAACATTAAATCCACCTTCCCCCTGTATTGGTTCAATTACCACTGCTGCAACATCCTCAGGATAAACGGCATCAAGAAGCAGCCTTTCAAAGTCGTGTGGTGTGTATTTATTTCTGTGAGGATTTGGGACTGGTAGTCTATATACATCGGAAGCAGTCCCAAAATTATATTTATAAGGCATTGCCCTGTGAGTCATTGTCATTGTAAGCAAAGTTCTTCCATGAAAAGCTCTGTCAAAAACAATTATTCCTTTTCTTTTTGTTGCACCTCTTGCTATTTTTACAGCGTTTTCAACTGCCTCAGCTCCGCTATTAAAAAATGCGGCCTGCTTTTCAAAGTTGCCTGGCGTTCTTTCTACAATCATTTTTGCAAGTTCTGCATAGGGTTCATATGGAGTTGAAGTAAAATCGGTGTGTATGTAGTTTTCTGTTTGTTCTTTTACTGCTTCTATAACTTTTTTTGGCGAGTAACCAACAACAAGACATCCCCATCCACCTGTAAAATCCAGGAACCTGTTGCCATCGACATCTTCTATGATGGCTCCTTCGCCTTTTGCGGCATAAAATGGGGCAAGTGAGTCAATAGTAGATGCGACATACTTTTCTCTTTTCTGTGCAATTTCTCTACTCTTAGGTCCCGGAACTTCTGTTTTAATTAAAATGTTTTCCATTCTACCATCTCCTTTCTTTCTAACTAATAATATCAGAATGTGTCTTAAAATCAAAATTTCAAACCAATATCATCAAAAATCTATGCAAAACTTAGTTGTTACCTTTTCCACCAAACCTGTTCAAACAGTGATTAAAAATGGTATGGCTGTGCTTTTTACAGTTGAAGAGTCTCTTTCTTCTAAAAAAGGACCCTTCGCTTCAACATGCCGAAGGATAGTAAAGAATCATGCAAATAGTAATGAAAAAGTTTTTTTAAAGAAACTTAAATGAGGCAACACGAATTTCTTTTTTATAAAATTTTAGTTAAAATGGTTTTGCTAAGGAGGACATA
>CAZJKI010000049.1:0-9401 GCA_964546685.1 uncultured Caldisericum sp.
TTTCCTTGTCAAAGGCAAGCGGAGACTATTTTTGCCGACTTGACGATCCCTTCACATAGAAATGAAAAGAACAAAAAATGTGACAAAATAGGAGTCTTTCAGAAACCTCACGCACAATCACTTGACTTAGTTTATTTTTTCCATAGAATTTACTCAGTTACACCCAAAAAGAAGGGTAATCTTAAAAACTATCGTCATTAAAAGACTTTAGTTTTTTCTAATCACCTTTTCTGGAGGAATTTTTTATGGGAAAAGCAATTGAAGTTAAAAATTTGAGAAGAATTTACAAAAAAGGAAAAGGAGAGCCTTTTATTGCAGTAGATAACATAAGTTTTGATGTTGACTACGGTGAAATATTCGGTCTTCTAGGACCTAATGGTGCAGGGAAAACCACCACTATAAAAATATTATCAACACTCCTATACCCCACAGAAGGATTAGTTAAAGTAGGCGGCTTCGATGTCGTAAAAGAATCCGGAAAAATTAGAAGCATCATAAATCTTGTTTCAGGAGGAGAAACAGCCGGTTATGGAATTTTGACAGTAAGAGAGTCCCTATGGATGTTCTCACAATTCTACGGCATTGAGACGGATGAAGCAATGAAAAGAATAGAAAAGTACCTGAAAATCGTCGAAATGTGGGATAGTAGAAACACGCTTTTAAACAAGCTTTCAACGGGAATGGTTCAAAGAATAAATCTTGTAAGAGGGCTTGTTTCGGAACCTAAAATACTATTTCTTGATGAACCAACTCTTGGGCTCGACGTAGAGGGAGCACGGGTCATTAGAAAGATTGTAAAGGAGTGGGTTACAGAGAATAAAGAGAGAGCTGTTGTTCTTACAACTCACTATATGGCAGAGGCTGACGAACTTTGTAACAGAATTGCCATTATAAATAAAGGGAATTTGGTTACGTGCGACTCTCCCGAAAATCTTAAAAAATCAATCTCCTCTGAAAAGTTTTTTGAAATTATAGTCCCTTTGAATGAAGGTTTGGAAAAAATTCTACTTGAACAAATGAACCCAGGAAGTGCTGTAAATTTCAAGCATTTTGCTGAAAATGTAGAAACTGTAATACTTCTAAGTTTGAAAAAAGAAAAAGAAATTGCGCATTTTATCTCGACGCTCGAGGAAAATGATGTCGAGATAAAATCCTTGAAAAAAGTTGAACCCACGCTGGAAGATGTATTTATAAACCTTGTAGGTAAGAGGTTTGAAGATGAAGAACAAGTTTGATATTTTTATAAAAGTTGCTAAAGCCAGGGCGTATGTAAGAGTTAAAGGACAATTAACAAGAGATTTAAACTGGATATTTGCATCAATGGTTGGTGCTTTCCTTACTATGGCAAGCTTTGTTTATTTATATAGAAGCATTGGAGCCCCTGAAGAATTTGCTGGTATAGTGCTTCTTGGTGGCTTAATGATGCCTTTTTGGGGTAATGTTCTCTGGTCTGTTGCCACACAATTATACTGGGAAAAGGAAATGGGAAACCTTCAGCTTGTTATCCTGTCACCAGCACCTTTATCGGCCTTCTTGCTCGGCCTTACCATAGGAGGGATGGTTCACACCACAATAAGAGCTATTATGGTACTTTTTGTTGGTATGTTTATTTTTAAAATCTCGTTTGTAGTAACAAATATATGGCTTGTGATAATGGTTTTTTTGGTAACACTTCTGGCCCTTTACGGCGTTGGCATGATCTTCTCCTCTCTTTTTCTATTTTATGGAAGAGAGCTCTGGAGAGTCGCTCTTTTGATACAGGAGCCAGTATCTCTTGCTTCGGGTTTTTATTTCCCCGTAAAGTTTCTTGGTACAACAGGTGCCGCGCTTGTATCACTAATACCCCTTGCTCTTGGATTAGATGCCTTAAGACAACTTTTACTAATAAATTTTAATTTTTTCTTTCTTTCCTGGAAGGTCGAGACCATAATACTTATTATACTCGGGTTATTATTTGGTTTTCTCGCGATAAAGATGCTTCATTATACTGAATTTATAGCAAAAAAAGAAGGAAAGTTAACTCTAAAATGGGAATAAAAGGTTTTATCGCATCAATATACATTGGCATACAGGTAGAAAGTAACTGGACAAAGAAATCTCTCTACCTGTTATATCTTTTTGCAACACCAATGGCTTCAATCTTTACCGTTATAATTATCTTCGGAGTGCTTGGAGGAAAACTGAAGTCAGATCTTTTCTACTTCGCACTTTTTGGAGGTTTGTTTTACTTCTTTCTTGCAGATACATTTTTTAACACTGCCTTCTCCGTGATTGATGATAGAGAGCATTACAGAGTCCTGAAATATATAATAGTTTCGAAAACAAGCTACTTCACATACACGCTTGGAAGAGGAGCAGGAAAAGTTATTCTAAACCTCATTTCAATTACTCTAAACCTTCTCTGGATAATACCTGTACTCAAAATTCACATTAACTTTGACCCATTGCTTTTAGTCATAGGACTTTCAATCGGGTTTATAGGAACCTTTGGCCTCGCACTGGCATTCTCCGGATACTACCTGCTCTCTATAAGAAGCGAAACATCATTAATGGATGTTCTCTTCGGAGGTTTATTTCTGATAAGTGGAGTGATGTTCCCACCAACAATTCTACCTGAATTTTTGAAAATCATTGCAACCTATTTCCCCCTCACCTCTGCAATAGAAATGCTTAGATTCGCATTTTTCGGAAAGCATCTTTCACAATTTTTAGCGGGGATGACTTTTTCACAATTTTTCGACCTGTTTTTAGCAACAAACTTAATTTCTTTTGCGGCCGGTTTTATGCTTTTTGAACTCGCATTGAAATCCGCCATTAAAAAAGGATACCTCGATATCACGACTGCATTTTAGTCTTTGACTCATAATATTCGGGAGGCAAATATGGGGAAAATAAATGTAAACGGGGTCGATTTATATTATGAAGAGATGGGGCAAGGCGAACCGGTAATGCTGCTAAACGGCATTTTTATGTCAACAAAAAGCTGGTACCCCGAATCAGGCGTACTGTCCAAAAAATACAGAGTAATAGTCCACGACTTCAGAGGACAATGGCAGTCAGAAAAGCCAGAAGGAAAATATACATTTGAAATGCACGCAGATGACCTGTATCAACTGGTTAAAAAATTAAATCTTAGCGGGATAAACCTTATCGGTACATCGTACGGTGGAGAAGTTGCGATGACCTTCGCAATTAAATATGGAGAGTTGCTCAAAAGCCTTGCCATAATAACATCGGTAAGTGAAATAGACCTTCGTCTTAAAATAACAGCAGAAAGATGGAAAAATGCAGTCAAAACATCCAGCTCTGAAATTTTCATTAACGAATGGCTGGGGGATACATATTCAGAAAACTTTCTTGAGAATAACCTTGAAGCAATATATCCCAAACTTGTCGAGGCATTCAAAATTTTCGATTTTAAAGCAGGAGAAAAACTTGTTGATTGTTTTTTAAGTCTTTATAAAAACCCGCTGACTCCAGACCTTCATAAAATCACTGCACCCACTGCTGTTATTGCTGCCGAACTCGACACACTAAAACCTCCCGTATATTCAAGAATAATTAATAACAGAATTAAAAATTCAGAATTTCATATAATTCAAAATTCAGGGCACGCCGCTGTCATAGAAAAACCAGAGGAAATTAACACAATCCTGCTTGGATTTTTGACAAAACAAAAATGAAGAGGATTTAATCTATAATTTAGCTTGTGTAATAAGTGATACTCACGAGCTTAGTTAATTATATCATTTTTCCTGCTAGTGCACACTGCAAAAAATTCTAAGTTTGACATAAATCAATGAGATTTAGGTTTTTATGGCCTTAAAAAACTGTCGTTATTTAGAGCGAGGATTATATATATTTTATTTTTTAACATAATTGCATAAACTTAACTATGGAAACTGTTATTAACAAAACAATTGAATGGCTTTTGGAGGGAGATCCATGGGTAGTCTACAGAACTCGTGTTGACCTTCTCCATCAAAATGAAAATAATCCTGAAGTGGCTAAGGCTCACAACGATACTATAAAACATCCCAAAATTCAATCATTACTTGAGGAGTTAAAAAACTGGCCTGCGGGAGTCTTAAGCAGCCACAAAAGCGCGAGTCAGCCTTTCCATAAATTGTCTTTCATTGCAGATACTGGCTTAACAAAAGATGACCCTGGAGTTAATAAAATAATAGAAAAGGTCTATGAGCATAGGTCAACGGAAGGCCCATTTCAACTGCCAATGAACATACCTGAACATTTCGGAGGGACAGGAAAAGATCAATGGGCATGGGCTTTGTGTGATGCGCCTGTAATTATTTATTCTCTCGCAAAATTCGGATTGAAAGATAATTCACATGTTAAAAAATCTGCAAAATACATAGCAGGCTTCCTGAGAGAAAATGGCTGGCCCTGTGCTGTTTCAAAAGAACTTGGAAAATTCAGGGGTCCTGGAAGAAAAGACGATCCATGTCCATATGCAACTCTCGTATCTTTAAAAATGCTTTTAGAGTTCGACGAATATAAAAATAGCAAAGAGATAGACATCGGAGCAGAAAGTCTTTTAAACCTCTGGGAAAATAGTGAAAATGCTCATCCATATATATTTTATATGGGAACCGATTTCAGAAAAATAAAGGCCCCTTTTATCTGGTACGATATTCTTCATACTCTGGAAGTTTTGACAAAAGTTGAGTCAACAAGTGAAGACAAAAGATTTAAAGATATGATTAGCCTGCTGAGACAAAAAAGAGACCCCGAAGGCAGATATTCAGCGGAATCGGAATGGAAAGCATGGAAAGAGTGGGAGTTCGGGCAAAAGAAACAGCCTTCAAGATGGATAACATTTTTAGTAACGAGAATGTTCAACAGAATAAAAATTTGATACTGTAGATTATTAATAACTTGGATTTTTGAATTAAAGATGTAGAATTGATTTCAAGAAGGGGAAACAGATCAATGCAGAAGAAAATAAAAAATGCACGTAAAAAACTGGATGTTGCAAAAAATAATTCTTTCCATTTTTACACTCAGTACTATCTTATACAACTACTGGGTGTTAAAGCAAGGAATCCAGAGGAACTTCTCAAGGGAATAAAAAAGATCCCGGCGTCATCAATATACTACCATACACATAAATTTCTTCAGCAGCACCTGTACCTATCCCCTGAACCCCCGAATGACTTTGGCTTCTGGACAACAAGTATCATAAATCTTAAAGAGTTGGGCGAGGCCTTTACAAGTATTGATACGATAAGCTTTAAAAACTTGGAGGATTTGAGAGAAGAATTTATAAGAATATTAGAAGAGTACATAGAAAATAAAGGATATAGTGTAAATTGTCCTGAAGGGCAGGAATTCCACTTCATGAGCTGCAAAACATTTGTCTTTCCGACAAAATTTGTTGCGCATGATTTAAAAGATTTCACCAAAATCATAAAGAAAATAAGCATTAATTCTCTTTATCTTCATATTTTTGAGGCAAGACTCAGAAAAGGCATTAACGGAAATGATTTTTCAGAATGGTTTAAGGACCTGGGCAAAAAGGAACTTGCAAACGAGATTTCAAAATTAGATCCATACACAATAACCCTTGAAGGATTAAGAGAAAAGATTTTAGGACTGGTAATCAAATATGCCTGACATTAAAGACTATATTAACATTGTAGGGCGGGATAAAATAGACGATCTTTATTTTCTTGGAGAAAAAACTCAAGACAAAACTGTCATAAACATAAACTCTACAGCAGTTGGCGGAGGTGTTGCAGAAATATTATCGAGAATAGTCCCGCTGTTAAAACAACTTGGAGTAAATACAAAATGGGATGTAATTAAAGGGGATGAAAAGTTTTTTAAAATTACAAAAAAAATGCATAATGCACTTCACGGAGTAGACGTCAGTATTACGAAAGAAGATTTTGATTATTTTATAGAAGTAAACAGAAACAATGCAGAGGAACTAAACCTTACTGGAGATATATTTTTCATCCATGACCCTCAACCAATTGCGCTTATCGAAAAGAGAAAAAAAGTCAGAGGAAAATGGGCATGGAGATGCCACATCGATTTTACAAATCCAAAAAGAGAAGCAATAGATTTCTTAAAGTTGTACATAAAGAAATACGATGCTGCAGTTTTTTCGGCTCCTGCATTTGCAAGAAAAGATATTAGAACTCAACAAGTACTTATTTCTCCTTCAATAGATCCTTTAAGCGATAAAAACAGAGAACTTCCAAAAGAGATAATTGAAAAAATACTTGAAAAATTCAAAATTGATATAAACAGACCTATAGTTACACAAATTTCGCGATTTGATTATCTGAAAGACCCTCTCGGCGTCATAAAAGTTTATAAAAAGGTTAAGAAATATATAGATTGTCAGCTTGTGCTTGCCGGAGGAGGAGCAACTGATGACCCCGAGGGAATGCAGGTACTTAATGAAGTAAAAGATGCTGCTTCGGGTGATAAAGACATACACATTATCTTTTTACCTCCCGGGAGCGATATCGAAATAAATGCTTTGCAAAGAGCATCAGCGGTAATATTACAAAAATCACTGAAAGAGGGGTTTGGTCTTACTGTTGCAGAGGCACTGTGGAAGTCAAAACCTGTTATTGCATCAGCTGTAGGTGGAATTCCCCTGCAGATAACGCATAAGTACTCTGGCATACTCACATATTCGATAGATGGAACGTTCCATTTTCTTAAAGAACTTCTTAATGAGCCTGAATATGCAAAGAAACTTGGACAAAATGGGCATGAACAGATAAAGAATAACTTTCTCATTACAAGACATCTACGCGATTACCTGTTGCTTTTTCTATCGCTATTTCACGAAGAGGACATCGTTTACCTTTAAGCGTAAACACTTAAAAAATAATCATGTAACTAAAAGTTAAAAGATTTAGATTTCTTCAAAATCTTTATAAATTAACCTTTTCAATTATAATAAATGAATGAAGAAATCAAATCTAAACAGAACTTCCCACTTTAACGAATTAAAGAAAAAACTAATTTTAATATTTCTCATACTATTTATTGTAGAATTCTCTATTTTTCCTTACCTGTCAAAAGGAAATGACACAAAAAATGAAGACCCTACTCCTGAATACTTTTCTTCGATGCTTTATAGCGTTGGAAGGCTCGCCTCCCTTAATTTAGACCCAGCTACAAGAGAATATTTAAATAAACTAAACACGAGCCTTTTCTCAAATAAGAAAACAATTTGTGTTGTCCTCATGTACCACAATTTTTATACAGACGGTCCAAGAAAAGGCGGCTATTACGTAAGAGTTGATAAATTCCAAAAACAACTCGAAATCCTTCAAGAGTTGTCGTTCCAACCAATTACTATTAACGACCTTTACTACTTTTTAAAATTCAACAAAAAGATACCAGAAAGGTCAGTAATTCTAACCTTTGACGACGGGTTCAAAAGCTTTAACCTCGTGTATCTCTTGATCAAACAGTACAAATTTAACTGCGTGCTTTCGTTAATCACGGGGTATATAGATTCTGTATGGACTCTCAGCAAAGACGACTTACTGAGATTTGAAAAAGAAGGATTTGTAGAATTTACTTCTCACACATATAAACTGCACAATAATTTCAAAGAGGCAGTCAAAAAGAAAAAATATGACAACATAAAATGGGACCTGGAAAAATCCAAAGAGTTCTTTCAAAAAGAACTTGGATACAAAGTAATTGCATTTACCTATCCATGGGGCTATGGCTCTGGTGATAAAGATTTGAAAAAAATACTTATGAGCGAAGGCTTCGTTATAGGTTTTGATACATGGAGAAGAAATGTAAATGTTACAGGCAACGATCCTTTATCAATAGCACGTATAGATATTGCAGAAACACATTCTAACGATAATCCCGGGAAATTCAGAGAAATTATCGAAAGTTTGATAGACTGATATAAAAGAATTAAATTTTAAATAATTCATACTCTCTTACTGTAAATAAAATACAATTAAATTACGAGATTTCAAGATTCTTTTTTTAAGCACTTGCAAAAATTTCATTTTCAGTTACAATTTGTTATCCCACCCCCTATGGGGTAGGGATAAGGAGAAAAAGAAAATGAAGGTTAAAAAAATTTTCATAGGTGGAATGCACTGCAAAGGATGCGTTACTCTGCTTACGGAGGAATATCAAAAGGTTTACGGAGTTAAAAATGTCGATATAAGTCTTAAAAATAGCACTGCTAAAATTTACTATGATAGAATAGAACCCTCATTTAAAGAAATACAGAAAATCTCAAAAAAATTAGGGTACGAAGCATATCTTACAAAACCTTTGAAAAGTAGTATTCTAAGGGCAGAGCCAAAACAGTGGATTATTTCAATGATCATTTCAGCAGGATTAATAATACTCTACACAATTCTAAAAAGAGCGGGGTTACTCAATTTTATAAACCTGCATAATTCAAGCGTATCCTTTGGAGTGTCGTTTCTCATAGGTATTGTTGCTTCTTTAAGCACCTGTTTCGTGATTGTAGGTTCAGTCATTATTGCTTTTAACGAAAAATACAATAACGAGGAAAACAAGAACTCTTTTGGTAATGTAATAGTCCCGAATTTCCTTTTTCAATCAGGGAGGGTAGTTACATTCTTTATTCTTGGAGGAATATTAGGACTTATAGGCGGAGAATTAAACCTGAGCGGAAGATTTGTCTCAATTTATACACTTATTGTTGCAGCCGTTATGTTAATTCTCTCTATTAATATACTCGGCATTTTCCCTTCTTTAAATCTTGGTTTTAATATGCCAAAGAGTGTAGGAAGATCGTTTTCAAGATTAAAAGATTCCAGGCATTTCATAGCTCCGTTATTACTGGGTGGTTTAACGTTTTTTCTTCCCTGTGGCTTTACCCAGAGCATGCAAATTTTTGCATTAACGTCTGGAAGTTTTACTAAGGGTGCTTTAAGTCTTTTCTCCTTCGCTATTGGAACACTACCAGTACTACTTATAACAGGCATTACGGCGGCATGGACTAAAAACAGAAAAATGGTAGTTTTTCAAAAAGTTGCAGGGATCTTAATCCTTGTTTTTGCAATCTCTACTTTTAAAGCTGGCTTCTCACTCATAAGAGTTAACACTCCTATCCTTTCAAGTTCAAACAGTAATACAGTAGAACAGGGGAATAATGCACCGACACCACAAAATGAGCAAATAGTAGAAATGCACATCACGTATAACGGATTTGAACCGCAGGTTCTCAACATTAAGAAAGGAGTGCCTGTTAAGTGGATTATATACGGCGACCAGATAACTGGCTGCACGAATCACATAGTTATCCCTGAGCTAAATATTTCTTCTCCGATGCAGGCAGGAGAGAACATAATAAGATTTACACCCCAAAAAGAAGGTACGATAAACTTCTCCTGCTGGATGGGAATGGT
>CAZJKI010000050.1:0-9034 GCA_964546685.1 uncultured Caldisericum sp.
AAGAGACAGATTTTAAAAGAGTAGACTTTCCAGCTCCATTAATTCCGAGAACAGAAACAACATCACCTTTATCCACTTTAAATTTTATATTTTCCAGAACTTTTTTACTTTTATATGAAAATTCAACTCCATCAACCGAAAGAATCATAGTGAACATTTTCCTTATTTCTTATTTTATTTTTTACTATCTTACTCTGGTTATGGTTTACTTGCCCTCTTTTATTGCTTATACATTTTTACCAGTAAATAAAGAAATACAGGTGCTCCCATAAAGGAAGTTAATATACCAACCGGCAATACAATGGGAGATATTATCGTCCTGGCAACGGTATCCGAGATTAATAATAAAACCGCACCAAACAAAGCCGATATGGGGATTACAAATCTGTAATCCCCACCTATAAATACTCTCACCATATGAGGGCATATTAATCCAACAAATCCAATGATACCTAAAAATGCAACATTAACTGAAACCAATAGTGAAGCCACGAGCATCCCCCACAGTCTTGTCCTCTCCGTATTGACTCCCAACGATTTTGCACTTTCTTCCCCACTTTCCAAGGCATTATAATCCCAACGTTTGTAGATAAAATAAATTAACGAAAAAACCATTATGACAGTCATAATACCAACTTCCACCCAAAGAGGTCTTCCTAAGTCTCCAAAAGTCCAATAGACCATTGATGCTAACTGCAATTCATTGGCAAAGTACTGCATAACCATAGTTCCTGCCGAAAATAAAGAACCAATGGCGATACCAGCTAAAATCATTGCCTCAGGTGTTAACCTTCTCAACTTTGCAAGTAAAAGTATAATCAAAACAGCCATTAATGCCCCTATAAAGGCAAAAACTGTTACTACATAAGGACTATTCACAAAAATTTTTCCTGTACTTTCCGCTCCGCCTACATCAAAAAATATTATTGCAAAGGCAGCTCCGAACATTGCTCCGTAAGATATTCCTATGGTATAGGGAGAAGCAAGTGGATTCCTTAGAGTACACTGCATAACCGCGCCCGAGACTGCCAATGAAATACCGGCAACGATTGCTGCCACAATCCTTGGCAAGCGTATATTCCAAATAATTAAATTTGTAGCATTATCACCATTGCCGGTTAATGAATGATAGATTTGGGTTAATGATAATTTGTATCCTCCAATAGATAGAGAATATATACTGCTCAGAAGCAAAATAATAAGTAAAATACATCCAATTACTATTTTTTTTCTACTATATTCTTTATATTTTTCAGTAATATTTATGGTTGTCTACCTCATTAAAATTTATTTTAATATTTTCTCATTCTACTTTTCTGAAAGCATTATATTTATCTTTTAGTTTATAATAGGTATCTTTCCCATTTTTACCATAGAACTTCTCAAATATCTCAACACCTTTTTTATCAATTTCAATATCTTCAAATGCATTTGGGTAAAGAATTTTTCCTACAAAATAAGCGTCTGCAATCGCATTTTCTTTGTTATAGGAATACCAACAATAGGGAAGGACATAATATACTTTTTTTTCTTTAACTGCTTTTAAATCTTGGTAAGGAGTAGATTTTAATTCGTTATTTATGATAGATAAGGAGACAGGAGATATAAAGATCGTATCGGGATTCCATCCTATTAGTGCTTCTTTATCAATACTCATTCCACAACTTATATCCGACAAACTAGATGCAACATTTTTCGCCTTAATTAAATTAAAAGGTGGCCACTGAGGATCGGTTCCGGAAATACCATGGGAACCATAAAAAGCTCTTCCACCAATATAGACACTCGGTTTTTCGCTATCGGGGATATTTTTTACTCTTTCATTCAGATCCTGGAAATAGTTCTCCATAATATCAATCAATTCTTCGGCTCTCTCCTCTGCCCCTAAGACTTTTCCCGTAATTCTTAAGGAATTATAGAATATTTCGTATTGTTTTGGAGTCCCTATGGCATTGGTATATAGAGCTATGACCGGGAAATCAGTTTTCTTTTGTAAATCATCAGCTGCCTGCACTTCGCTTGTTCCGATAAATATTATATCCGGATTTAACTCTATGATTTTTTCATAATTAAAGTCACTCCCACCTGCTCCGACATTAACTATCGGCAAATCATATAGCTGCGGAAAAGCTAACATATATGGTAAATCTGAACCCTGCGGAACACCTTCTTTTTCAGAAGTTTTGGGTTTTTCACGATACTCAATAGCTACAACTTTATCGGCTGCGTTAAAACACACAATTTCTCTAAGAGAACCTCCTAAAGCAAGAATTCTATTCACTTTTTTGGGTATTTCAACCTTTCTTTTTAAGATGTCTTCTATCCGTATACTCTCTATGTTATCACTTGTCAGCTGAGCTGTTATCTGGATATCTACGGTTGTATTATTCGCTCCGCTTCTCAGGGCATTAGCTGCCAGAAATACAATTATTAACATACTCAATAATATACCATTTATCAAAGTTTTATTTCTTTTCATTCTCTTCCACAACCTCCATGATTTTAAATTTTATATTTATCAAAAAAGTAACACCATATTTACAAAAATAAAAGCCTTCTTTAAAAATGACTAAAAAATTAAATTAAAAAGCAGTGTTGCTATTATTTCTTGGCGATAATCATTTTTGCCGAAGGACATCCAAATCCTAACAATTGTTGAATGCTAACGGTATCTAAAATTTCAAATCCCAATTCTTTTAAATATTTAAGGTAACTATCTAAATCCAAATCTCCTTTAAATGTAAACCTTACCATCCCTTTCTTAAGGCCTTTCATTTTTGAAAAATTCCATTCCATGTTATTTAAATAATCATCCAAACCATTTTCTTTTTTCAAGAAAAATTGTTTATCTACAAATAATCCCCCCTTCCGCAAGGCAGCATAAACTTTTTTGGCTATTTGAGGATTCTTTCCCCCCGGGTTATAAGAAGCAAATATCACGTCATAATCCATCCCGATATCATCATTGTAAAAATCTCCTGCAATGGTAAAAACGTTTTTTGCCTTGTATTTTTTTATAAATTTATCTGTTTGTTTGATGACAGGTATCAGATCGAATACATAACTCTTTAAATCTTCATTTAACATACTAAAGCCAATAGCATAAAGTCCATGCCCCCCTGCTAAATCCAGGAGTTTCCTGGCGTTTTTAAATTCTTTATATTTGGAAATTTCATTTAAAATCTTTGGTAATTCCCAGCGTTTACATTCATCGGCCATTCTATTGATAACCTCAGGGAAAAAAGTCTGAATATCTGAAGGAAAACCCTGCTGATTCTTTAAAATCGATTCTAAATTTTCCCAGCTTTTAACATCATCAAAGTAATATTGCAAGGAATTAATAATATTGTATTCGGAGTTTTTTTTAAGATAAATGTTGGTTACTTCTTTGTTTTTATAATAATTTGTATTGCCTTCAATCTTATCTTCCAACAGATCTAATTCACGAAAGACCTTTAATAAATATTCGGTTAAGGTTAAATCGATCTCTAATCTACTCGACAATTCCTGCGCACTCTTGAAATTTTCCAGAAAATCAAACAAATCTAGATGAACCGCAGTTTTTAACAAACAGAGAATCCGCACCTTTGAATATGATTCATCTATGAAGTTTAATAGTTTTTCCGGACTTTCTTCGGGATATCTTAAAAAAAACATATATTTCACCACTTACTTAAAATGATATCTTTAAAGGGGCGTTATTGTATAACCCCATTTTTTCATCAGATAGAAGAACATTGCTAGAAAAATCAAGCATTTATTATACTTGTAATCTTTCTATAATTGTGTTATCTTTTATAAAATAATAACACAATATCTTGAAAAGTCAATTATTTTTAAAAAGCTTCACCTCCCATAGCCTTGAATGTTACAGAGGCTTTACAGGAAACTGTAGTCTCTGTGGGAGTTCTATCGCTAAAGCAAAACACTAGGAAGAATTACATGAAAATAGAACAAATTTTTGGTTTCAGTTGGTCTCATATACCAGAGCACATAAATCCAGTATTTTATTCTTTTGGTTTGGTGAAAATCCATTGGTATGGATTAATGTATGGTGTAGCTTTTGTTATTGTTTATTTATTAGTGGTTTATAGAATTAGAACAGAAAGATTTAAATATTCAAAAAACACTATATTTAATTTTATGCTTTACGCTATCTTAGGGGGCTTAGTAGGTGGTAGATTAGGATACATTATTTCTTCTGATTTTAAGTACTATTTAGCTAATCCATTAAAAATTATTTCTCCCTTTGATTTTTCCAATGGGCTTCAATATACTGGTATTTTAGGGATGGCTTATCATGGTGGGCTAATTGCTGTATTACTGATTTATATTATTTTTTGTTATCAGAAAAAAATAAATCATTGGCATTTTGCTGACCTTTTTGTTCCTACTATTCCTTTAGGCTATACCTTTGGCAGATTAGGTAATTTTATAAACGGTGAGCTTTACGGTCGGGTTACTACCTTACCCTGGGGAATGTATTTTCCTTTAGATCTTACTCATCAATTAAGGCATCCCTCTCAACTTTACGAAGCTTTTTTTGAAGGGATATTCTTATTTTTGATTTTTTGGAGGATAAGGAAAAGAAAATATTTTGATGGTTTTTTTCTTTCTCTTTATCTTATAGGATATGGTTTAGCTCGTTTTTTTATCGAATTTGTTCGAGAACCGATTTCCGGTGCAGCCTTTAGATTAGGTCCTTTTAATTTAGCTCAGATTTTTTGTATAGGAATGATATTAGTAGGAATTTTTACTATTCTGATAAAAAAACCAGCCAAATAATCTGGCCCTTAGTAAAAAATTTAGGATTCATATTCTTCTTTGGAAATAAAGTGGCCACCAGTTATTTCTTCCGATATCTTCCGGTAATTTTTATCAAATCCTAAATATAAATTAACTCTATTATGGCAAGAAGAACCAATTAATTCTTTTCTAAAGATAAAGGCTGGTCCTTCTTCTTTATAAGTGGGAGAAAGGTCATTATATTTTCTGATAAGTGTTTTAAATTTTTCTCCACATTCATCGCACTGACTATAAATCCAAAGAAGTCCAGAAGTATCTTCTTCTCTTTTTCCAAATAATTTTTTAAAGATTCCTGAGCTCATTTAATACCTCCTTAATAATTTGTAATGTAAAATAATATTTTAAATAATTATAACATAATCTAAATTTAAATTAAGTCTGTGGAAAAATTAAAGATATTTTTAATAGTGCAAACTAAATTTATTTATCTTACTTTGATTTTGTTCTATTTCGAGAAGTATTTAGGGAAGTTTTCTACAAGTTTCTTTATTTCATCCGCGGTTTTGTACGGATCAGGTTTTATAAGGCAGAAAAGCACATTGGTTTCTTTTACGACTGCAATGTGCCGTAATCTCTTAGGGTCCATTGATGTCTCAACAAATTTTCTCAATTTCTGAATATCATTTTCTTCTTTATAAAGAGTGTAAAAGCCCTTTGCGTCAGAAAAACCAACTTCGCCTTTCGTGAGGTCTTTTGTCTCGGAAATAGAGGCCCCGAAAAGGTAGTAGAGTTTTTTTACAATATGTGCATCAGAATGGATCTGAAACTTTGGCCTAAGAACGATATAGAGCCTGTCTCCCCTCTTCACGGAATAAGAGAACGGCAGCCAGAAAAGACTCTGGCGAGGTAATAGCGTTAAGGTCATTTCAACTTTTTTAATGAAATGATCGTTGATGTCGTAGTCTGCCTTGAAGCCGGCGTATCCTCCAATCCAGGTATAGAGCTGGTCACGAATTTTAAGCTTGCCCTCAAAGCCTTGCACATAGTGCTTCATCAAAGTAACATTCAACCGCCGCCCTTGATAAAACTGTAATACCGAAATTCCTGCAAGAACAACAATTATAAAAATTAAATTCCCGCTTAAACCGTTCATTTTTTCTCCTTATGCAAGATATTTTGAGTAAATATTAAAAAGCTCATCAATTCCTCTTGGAGATTTCCTCAACAAAGGGATGTCTTTAATCTCAATTCCCTTTATCTCAGTTTTCATTTTTTCGATAACCTTCTCCTGCTCTTCGATTTTACCTTTGATTTCATCAGGAGGATTTTTAATCTCAAAAAATTTGTTCAAGAATATATTCCTTACTTTTATCTTAAATCCATCGAGTAATTTGATAATTCTCTTCGTTTCAAACAAAGCAAGGTCCTCTGCCATCGTAACAATATTAACATAAGAGTAATCAGAGGAGAGCATATACCTCAAAGCCCTCAATTCTTCCCTGTAGCTTAAGAGTTCCTGCATTATGGGGTCCTCTTTTTCGCTTGAGGAGAGCACAACTTTCTCTCCGTCAACTTCCGCTTCAAATTTTCCCTGAACCCGCTCAACCATCCCCATTGTTGAAAGAATCCTTTTCCGCATCTTTATAAGTTGCTCTGTCCACACGAGAGACACAGGTGGCATGGCAAGAACTCTTATCATCATCCCTGTCGGTGGAGTATCAAAGACAACTGCATCGTAATTTCTGAGAGCGATCAATCTCTTGATTGCTTCCATTGTAGCGTACTCCTCAATACCTGGCGAATTCTTAAGTATATCGAAGTATCTATCAATATTCATTGCAGAAAGATACCTGTAAGTATTTTTCATTTTAGTTGAGAGTTCGTTAAGATACGCCCGGATCATTTCCTCAATATTCACTTCAACTGCATCAAGATGCGAATCAATGGGCATTATTCTATCGCTGATTGGAGTGGCAAACGCATCGCCAAGATTATGCGCTGGGTCAATAGATGCAACAAGTGTTTTTAGCCCCTTCTTTGCAAGGCCCACGCTCCAGGCAGCAGAAACGGTAGTTTTACCGACACCACCTTTTCCAAGAAAATAATAAACATTCATAAACGCCTCCTAATCAACGTCAAAAGTTCCCATTATTTCGCCAAACACATCGTCAAGATTCGCGCTTCTCTTAATCATTATGGAAATCTCTCTGGACATATGCGGAAGGATTCTCAGGACTATACCTGTTGGAGGAGACGGAATACCCGAAAAAATTCCCATTGTAATAAGAGCAAATATATTTTCTTCTTCTTCAAGCTGTTTACTGATGAAGGAGGTAGAGCCCTCCTTCATCGCTTTGTCAAATACATCAAAACTTTTCTTTAGAAAATAGAGGAGTCGTTTCATTTTCTTTATGCCTTTGCCGTTGCTTTCTTTCCTTGGTTATAATTCTTGAAGAAATTAATAACAAGGAAAACATCAAGCACGAGCATTATAACTACAAATCCACCTAATATCACCTGCAGGACTGGAGTAGTAGCTGGGACAACCTTTACAAGGAACCAGATCAGAGCAGAAAATACTGTAATCCAGAGGAAGAATGCAGGTATAAGGACTGCTGCAAGCATTCCTTTGCTTGCTTTTTGCACATTCTTAACCCAGGTTGCAGCAGTAAGCATGGCAATGGAGGCAAGAAGTTGATTTGCGCCGGCAAAACCTGCCCAGAGTGCAGTGTAGGCGTTACCTCCCTTTGCAATAAGGAAGAAACCGAAGGCTGCTGCCAGGATTGATGCAACCCATCTATCTGTAAGGAATCCATGAAGTCCTTTGGAAACTTTCTTTATTGGCTCAACAAGTTCCTGGAAAGCGTATCTTGCAAGACGGTTAGTTGTATCAAGGGTGGTGAGAACAAACGCAGAAACCCAGAGACCGCCAAGCGTTATCCCAAGTTTCACCGGAAATCCTATTACATTAAGCATCTGTCCAAATGATTTAGTGAAAATACCCAGTGCTCCACCAATTCCAACGTTACTTGAGTTAATAACCGCGGCACCCACTTGACCAAAATAAGTGGCATCAGAGGACATTTTTGCTAAATCAAAGCCGGCAGCGGCAATCTTGTCTGCAAAACCCTGGAACACTACAAGCCCGAATGCTCCAATGGAAGTTATGACAATAGTGGAAAGCATTCCTTCCATAAACATTCCACCATAACCTACAAACAGTCCGCTTAATTCGTTATCAAGCTGTTTGGAAGTTGTGCCTGAACCGACGAGTGAGTGAAATCCTGAAAGGGCACCACAGGCAATAACTAATGGAACGGTGGGCCAGAATGGTGAAGGTTGTCCAGAAATGACCTTTGCTGAGAAGCCAGTATAGGCTGGCCAGCTGAATCCTCTCAATGCAATAATTGCTGCAATAGTAGCAATGATTACTCCTCCCCATAGAATGTATGAGTTAAGGTAATCTCTGGGCTGAAGCAGGATCCAAACAGGAAGTGCGGCAGCAAAAATAATATAAATAAACTGAAGCCAGTAAAGAGTGTTGAGACTTGGAACATTGATGAATGGCCATAGAAAGCCAACCACAATTGAAAGAATTGTGAGGGCTACGCCAATTGCCGAAGAAAGCCAGAATGGAAGCTTTGTCTTGTAGAGAAGCTGCCCTTCAATGAGTGCTGCAAGCATAAATAATATAGAAGCAGTAAGGATTTCAGGGCTTTTTGAAGCAAGGGCTCCAAATACGCCCATAAACGCCGCAACAATAAGAATTAGTGTAAAGTATACATACACCTCGAAGATGTATTTTGATGATTCTCCCATCAACTTACCGGAGACATACTGTATTGACTTACCATCATAACGAACTGACGCCATAAGTGAAAGGTAGTCATGGATACTTCCAATAAAGAGGTTACCGAACCAAACCCAGAGCAGTGCAGGAAACCATCCCCAAACTACGGCGATTGCAGGTCCTAAAATTGGGCCTGCGCCTGCAATGGAAGCAAAGTGGTGACCGAACAGAACAAATTTGTGCGCAGGCAAATAGTCAACGTTATCACGCAATCTTATCGCAGGTGTTGGTGTTGAACCATCTGCTCTAACGACGTTTCTTTCAAGTGACTTACCGTAAGTAAAATAACTTACGATATAAAACACTGCACCAATTAATACAATTAATGAACTCATCTTTAATACCCCCTTTTTAATTTTTTGTCTTTTACGACTCCTCTAATGCTTGTGCGTTATTCTCCCTTTCGCACAACACTTTATTAAAAGTATATCACTAGAA
>CAZJKI010000051.1:0-7416 GCA_964546685.1 uncultured Caldisericum sp.
TAAAATTTACCCTGAAGAAAGTCTCTTAGTTCAGAGGTTCGTGGCTTTTTAAAGAAATATTCAGCCCTGCCGCTCTCAATAATTCTACCGTCCCAGATAAAAAATATAAACTCGCCGAGTCGTTTTGCCTGAAAAAGGTTGTGTGTTGCCCAGAATATTGTGGCGTTTTTACTTTTCTGATAATCAATAATCATATCCTCGAGGAGTATGGTTTTTTTAACGTCAAGGTTTGCAGTTGGCTCATCAAGGAAAAGAAGTTCTGGCTCAAGAACAAGAGTCCTGGCAAGGGCTACTATCTGGTTTTCTCCTGAGGAAAGTTCTATTGCACTCTTTTTAAGAAGATGAGCAATCTGAAGCTTTTGCGAAATATCTTTTACTTTTTTATCTATCTCCCGCTCTGATAATTTCTTTAACTTTAACCCATATGATATATTATTCAGGACTGAATCGTTAAATAAAAAGGGTTCGTCTCCGAAATAAGTCAGTTCAGGATAAACTTCACTATTAAAAGACTTTTTGCTATTAATTGTTTTTCTATTCTTAAAATAAACTTCTCCACTATCTACTTTCTCAATACCGGATAAAGTCCTTAAAAGTGTTGTTTTTCCAGCACCGTTTGGTCCCAAAAGAAAATATAGTCCTTCATCAAGAGAAAACTCTTCAATAATTAAAGTAAAAGAAGGATATTTTTTAACAATATTTTCAGCGCTGAGCATCAATCTGTTTTACCTTGCCATATAAGGATAAAAATGTTTATCAAAAGTGAAATTAAGATCAGTGCAAGTGCCTGCTTTAAAGCATAATCAAAATTACCCATGCGAGTTTCTGTGAGAATTGAAGTTGACATAACTCTCGTCTTGCGCTCTATATCACCTCCAATAAGAGTGCTCGCTCCAACCTCCGAAATAACCCTTCCAAAAGCAGTTGCAATTGCAAGTCCCAAACTAAACCTGATTTCTTTAAGAATCTTTTTAATAATCTCATAGGGTTTTGCCCCAAGAAGAAGTGCAGTTTCAAAAATTTTCTTTCCTCTGTGTTCAAGTGAATTAAAAGTAATGATAGATATAAGAGGCGTAGCCATAATGGCCTGTGCAATAATCATCACCTTCGGAGTAAAAAGCCAGCCAAGGAAACCAAAAATTCCACTTCTTGAGAACATAAGATAAAGGAAAAGTCCAATGGTAATTGGTGGGAGAGAAAGAAAGAGGTAAAGAATAAGAAACAGTGGCCGCTTGAATTTGAAATTCTTTAGCGAAAACCAGATACCGATAGAAACTCCAAAAATACTTCCCCAGAAAAGCGCCCAGAGCGCTATCCATAGAGACCTTAAAATTATATCTATACCCATATCAATTATTCAATAATTCGAAGAGTGGGAAGCCATACTTATCTTTTCCAAAAGTTTCTATGATAGAACGCGCCTTCTGAGATTTTGTAATAAAATTTACAAACTTATTTATTTCGCTCTTTATTTCTGCTACGTGTGTTATCTTTTCCGGATTAAGTGTGATAATACTATACGTATTAAGGAGGCTTTTATCGTTTTCTACAAAAATTTTCAAGGAAAGCTTATTGTAAGCAACAGTCATAAAAGTTGCTTTATCTGTAAGGATATATGCACTTTTCTCTGAAGCAAGAATTAAACTCGCTCCCATTCCAGAGCCCGATTTAATATACCATTCTTTTCCATCAGGGTTAATATTTACCTCTTTCCAGATTGCAAGTTCCTTTTTATTTGTGCCAGAAGCATCGGCACGAGAAACAAAAGAATACCCATTTTCTGCAATTGCTTTAAAAGCATCGTCTGCCACCTCGCCTTCTATTTTGCACGGATCATCAGGAGGTCCTGCAATAACAAAATAATTTTTCATGAACGGAATTCTCTCTTTACCGTAGCCGTCATCAATAAACTTCTGTTCATCAGTTGGCGAGTGCACAATCAATATGTCTGCATCACCTCTTTTTGCTAATTCAAGTGCCTGGCCACTTCCAACTGCAAGGACTTCAGTATCAATAGAATACTCTTTCTTAAATTCATCTAAAAGTACTGAAAGGATTCCCGAATCGCTGACGCTTGTAGTTGTTACTAACCTTAAAGCAGTTTTTCTTGTGGCACATCCCTGGATAAAGAGGAGAATAAAAATCAAAGATAAAAAGTATTTCTTCAACTAATGTCTCCTACGTTTAAATTTATTACAAAAATCAAGCTTTTCATCCTCCAAGTTTGCACATATTAAAGTGAATGCTCTCTTTTAAAAAATTGTGAGAAAAGGGTTTATTATAAATTGTCTCCTTTACGATAGAAGCAAGTTCGCCTTTTTTGCCAGCAATTGTCAAATCTCTTATATTCTTGCCGACTGCGCTGTTTAAACAGGGGAAAAGTATTCCATTTGAAGAAAGCCTTACTCGGTTGCATTTATCACAGAATCTGTGTGAAATTGCTGCAATTATTCCAACCTCAATACCGAGATCCTTTACTCTGTAATATTTTGCAGGGCCATTTCCAAACTTCTCTGAAACAAGTTCAACTGGCGAAATATCTTTAAGTTTTTCCTCAATCATTGAAGCAGGCACGTAGATATCTCCAAAATTAACACCCTCAACTGGCATAAGCTCAATAAACCTTAAAATAAAGTTATTTTCCTTTGCAAAATTAAGAAAATGGGGTAGTTCTTGAGGAAGGTGTTTTGTTATTACTGTATTAATTTTAACTTTGCCCGTCTTTATAATTTTTATCTTTTCAAGACCTTTAAGAACTTTCTTTAAATTTCCACCTCTTGTAATTTCATAAAAAGATTTTTCGTCGAGGCTGTCAAGACTTACGTTTATGCTATCAAGTCCAGCATTAAATATGCTTTCTGCTTTTTCTTCAAGGTAATATCCATTTGTAGTTAAACCGATTGTATCGATACCATCAATTTTTCTTATTTTCTCGATCAGGATTTCGATATCTTTTCTCAGAAGAGGCTCTCCCCCAGTAAGTCTCACATGCTTTATCCCAAGGTCACTTACAACCTTTACAAAGAGTTGAATTTCTTCATATGACATCAGCGTTTCCTTTGGAATATGAGGGACAGCACCGGCTTTACAATATACACAACTGAAATTACACCTATCTGTGACTGATATTCTTAGATAATCAATTTCCCTGCCAAATTTATCCTTCACTACCAAATCACCTTTCCAGAGTCTCTAAGGTCATAACCCTTAAACTCATTTACCTTTTCTTTAAACTCATTAGATGCTATTATTGTAAGGATTTCTTTATTATTGTCCAAAAAATCCTTTGAAAACAGAAGGTCATAACGCTCCTCGCACAAAGGTATAAAATCAAGATCAAATGCATCAACAACAGCTCTTATCCCCAAACCAACATCTGCCAGCCTGTAATAAACTTTAGCCCCTACACCAAGATGTGTATATTCAACATCATTAAAACCTTTGACGAGATTTTTATCAATTGATTCTTTTTTTAGAAGATACTCAAGAAGTATACGTGTTCCAGATCCTTTTTGCCTGTTAACAAATTTAACATCACCACTAATAAGGTCTTTTAAGCTTGTTATATGCTTTGGATTCCCTTTTTTTATAATGAGTCCCTGGCTTCGATAGGAAAGATTTATCATAGTAAAAAAGCTCTTAGGTAAATCTTTTAAAAATGGTATGTTATACTCTCCTGTTGTTTCATCAAATATATGAATTCCTGTAAAGTGAGATCTGCCTCTTGCAAGAGTTTCAAGTCCAAGCAAACTACCAAGAGGAAAAATATTCATTTCTTTGTTAAAATTAACCTTCATAAATTCTGCAATAATATCAATAAGCAGGTCGTGACTGCCTGCAAAAATAATATTCTTGTTGATTTCTTCTACTGGTTTCTTAATGTATATTTCAATGCTTTCACCCTCGTTTATTCCTTCAAGATTTTTTGATACAACGAGCTTTGAATTTGACTTTACAATGGAGGAAATTGCTGAAGAAAGGTTTTTAAGCGGATAAAACCAAAACTTATCACCAATTTTACCCGTAATACCATGGTAGATATGCATTTCCCCTGGAACACAAACAATTCTCAATGCAAGGTTTGCAGTAATTTTTTGCTCTTTTGAGGGCTTTATCCCTGTCCACATAGATATATACGGCAGGACAAAATACTCAAGATCGTTAAAAGCAGCCTGAGGATAACCAGGCAAACCAACAAAAGGAATACCTTTTAAAAAACCGAGAATTATAGGTTTGCCAGGTCTCATATTTACACCATGGACAAGAAGTTCTCCGTTCTCTTCAAGGAACTGAGCAGTAAAATCTCTCGAACCCTTCGAAGAGCCCGCAATTAAGATGATTAAATCGAAATCTTTAATCAACGAATAAATTTTATTTTTTAAAATTTCAGTATCATCTGGCAAAATTTCGCTTACCTTAACTTCTGCACCCAGAAGCTTTAAGTGTTCGGCAATAAAAAAGCTGTTTGTTTCTGATATTTTACCCTCAGGAACAACTCCTATATCTTCAACCATTTCATTTCCAGTTGGTACAATCAAAATTTTAGGACTTGAATAAACAGAAACTTTTTCGACTCCTGCAGAAAGAAGGAATGTCAGGTCTTCTGGCATCAAAAGATGCGCGGAATTATAAATCATTTCTCCAAATTCACAATCTTCACCAAGAAGACGGACATTTTCATATGGCGAAACAGGTAAATATAATTCAACCATTCCTTCTCCTACCTCCCTTACAAACTCTGCCATTACCACAGCGTCAAATCCTTCAGGAAGAATTTGACCCGTGTTAAGCCATATATAATCTTTGTTTTCAATCAATTTTACAGGATTTCTTTCGGAAGCATCTGTCGTACTTTCACTTTTTATGGCTATACCATCCATAGCAGAGCTTACGTAATTTGGAACACTTCTCCTGGCAAAAATAGGTGAAGCAATTAATCTCATTATTGCATTTGAAACAGGAATAATTTCCTTTTTCCTTCTTCCAAGCCATTTATTGTCAGTAAGGGACTGTTCCCAAATTTCAATTACCTTTTCAACATCAAATTTCTTAAAATATCTTTTTCTTTCCATCTAAATTCTCCATAGGAAAAATTGGACGTAATCTCCATTTTCTTTACCTTCTGTCCCGAGGGGAATTCTAATGAGTCCATCGCTATAGGATAATGGAGAGACAAGGGGTGAATCCGTGGGGAGCGGGGAGACTGCGCCATCACTCTCCAATTTACCAAGAATGTATGTTTCTTTCGATGTTTTGGCATATACGCTTCCTTTTAAGGGTACCATTATGGATTTGGGTAAGAAATCATTCATACCAGCTAATTTTCTTATAAGAGGTAAAAGAAAAAGGAAAGAGACAACAAAACATGAAGTTGGATGTCCCGGAAGGCCAAATATAAATTTATTGTTAACTTCTCCAACAATACTTGGTTTCCCAGGGCTTATTAAAAGACCGTGAACAACAACTCCAGGCTCTCCAAGACTATTTATGGCAGTTTCAGTATAATCTTTCGCTGATTTTGAGCTCCCGCCAGAAACAACAACCAAATCCGCCTCATTAAGAGATTTTTTAAAAGCCTCTTTAAAAATATTGAGGTCGTCTTTCAATCTCCCCTTATATTGATAGTCGACATTTTCCTTATCAAGAAGCGAAAAAAGATTATAGGTGTTAACGTCTCTTATTTTTCCTTTTGTTTTTATTTCTTGAGGTAAGACAACCTCGTCACCACTGCTATATATATGAACATTCAAAGGAGAATAAACCTGCAATTTATAAATGCCAAAAGCTGAAAGAAGACCGGGAATACCTGCTGAAATTTCACTCCCTTTTCTGACTATTAAACTGCCCTTTTTTATATCATCTCCCACTTTTAGAACGTTTTCGCCGCTCGCAACTCCTTTTATTATTTCTATATTTTCACCCGAATCTCTTGCATATTCTCTCATGACAACAGCATCGGAACCATTTGGAACCATTGCTCCAGTAGCAATTTCATATGTCTCGCCTTCTTGTAAAGAAAAAGAAACATCTTCCCCTGTGTTTATTATTCCTTTTTTAATGAGGTAAACAGGATCATTATGAGATGCACCAAAAACATCCTTCGCTTTTACGGCAAACCCGTCGACTGTACTCCTCGGAAAATCAGGATATTCTTCTGGCGCAAAAATATCTTCTGCAAGAACTTTACCTATGCTTTTTTCAAGAGAGAGTGTTTCAATTGTCGCGATTGGATTCACTGGATTTATTACGTCCCTGTAAACTTCCTGCGGGTTTTTTAAATTCAAAAATTTTTCCATAGCATCCTCTGAGTTAGAATCTTCACTTATTTCGCCTCTAAACTAAATTATACTATCACAGTTTACAGTTTGGGTCAAATTAGAAAAGTTGCCCCGCCAAAGAGCTATATGAAACTCAATCTCTAGAGGACATATTCTCTTCGAATCTGCTCTTAAAGACAAAAAGAGACCCTGAAATAAATGCAGGGCGGCATAGAGGTTTGTCAATTTGTAAAAGTGCGTAAAATATATAAATTAAGATAGAAAGAAAATGGAAATCAAGAAGATATGTGAAGGGCTTTTTTGTATCGCAGATACAACCAATATCCCCCTCATTGAAACCTCCGAGGGCTTCATTATTTTTGATGCGCCCATAGATAAAGACAAGGCAAAAAAAGTAAGGAAGATACTTGAAGAAAATGTTATAAAGCCAAAATTCTTGATCCTCTCCCATCATCATGCCGACCATACAGGCGGCGCCTCATTCCTTAAAGAATATTTTAATCTCACGGTGCTTACAAGTGAATTAGAAAAACCTTTTATAGAAAACCCACTATTAGAACCCATCTATCTCTCCCAGGGGGCAAACCCTCCAAAGGAATTTCTATCTAAATGGGTAAAAAGCAAACCTGTAAAAGTAGATGATGCTGTCCAATCTGGCGAACGAGAAATAGGTGGAAAAAGGTTGGAGATATTAGATTTATCTGGGCATTCCATTGGTATGATTGGAGCAAAAGTCGATAGCATAATTTTTTCTGCAGACTGCTTCTTCTCGAATGAAGTTCTTAAAAAATATATTGTGCCGTATTTCCATAATAAGGATAAATTCATTGAAACACTTAACTACATAAAGGCATTGGACTTTTCATACATCCTCCCTTCTCATGGGAACCTTTATTCAAAAGTGGAAGCAATATCTGTGATAGATGAAAATATAAATGTAGTAGTTGAAATTGAAAATCGGATTCTCAACGCAATTGGATCCCCAAAAAATATAGAAGAAATTGTAGCCTCACTCAGCCTTCCATCTGAAGATTTTGTAGTTTCGTCTCTTATAAAAAGCTCTGTTCAATCGGTCCTCTTTTCCCTCCTGAACAAAAGCGTCATTAAAACAATTACGAAAAATTGCGTTACCTATTTC
>CAZJKI010000051.1:7516-8744 GCA_964546685.1 uncultured Caldisericum sp.
ACCTATTTCAATCCAAATTTCTAAAATAGAATTTATTATATCTACAAAAATTATATATGTAATATAATTAAGCAATGAGAATATATTTGCAATTGGAGGTGAAGTATGAGAATTTGTTTTACTGCAGATGAGGCAAATGGCCTCGAAAGCGTCATTAGTTATCATTTTGGGCATTGCCCTTATTATGTAATCGTAGATGTTGATGGTAAAGTTGTGAAAAATGTAGAGTCCATTCCAAACCCTATGGCAGAGGAACATTCAGCCGGAGACCTTCCTTCATACATGAAGGAGCAGGGTATTAATGTAATAGTTACTGGTGGAATGGGACCAAAAGCACAGGAATTTTTCCAAAGTTACAGTATTGAGACCGTTACTGGTACTTATGGCAAAGTAAAAGATGTCCTTGAAGAATATCTTCAAGGCAAAGTCGAATACGAAAAAGAGGAAAAAGAATGCGGCGAACACCATCACGAAGAAGGTGAAAATAACGATTTAAGGATGCTCAAAGAAGAAGTCGCCGACCTGAGAAGGCAAATTGCGGATTTAAAATCTATAATAAAAGGGGTTGAAGAAAAAAAGTAATAGAAGAAGGGGAGCTTTAGCGCTCCCCTAAATGATTTCTAAAGAATCAAACTTATAAATTTATTTTGAAGAATCTCCTAAAATTTTTTCAATTCTATCTACAAGGCTTAAAATTGTACTTACCCTTTTCTTAGAAGTTTTGGCCCAATCCCGGAGGTATTCTTTGCCCTCCTCTGTAATTTTATAAACCCTTCTTGAAGGTCCTATTTCTTCAACCTGCCATTCAGATTTGACAAGTCCATCCATTTCCATTAACCTCAAGGTCCTATAGAGAACCCCATAAGGAATTTCTCCTGTTTCTATTCCTGTATCCTTTATCTCTTCAAGCAATGAATATCCATGACTTGGCTTGTTCAACAAAGAAAACAATATAGAAACAAGCAGTACATTTGACGATTTAAACCCAATATTTTTACACCCTTTAAAATTCTCTCTCATATTTTTATCTCTTCTTTATAATAACATATTTTTTGTATAAACAAAATGTTAATATAGAATTTTACGCCTTATGCCTTTCAGGCCGCTCGTATATTTTTTCAGCAATCAACCCCATTATTATCACAAATATAATTGTAAGTGATAGCCTTAATGCCATAAACTTTAAGCCAAGGAACTTAAATTCGACAAGCTCCTGTGGAATTTTTAT
>CAZJKI010000052.1:0-7557 GCA_964546685.1 uncultured Caldisericum sp.
CTAAAATACTTTTTTCCAAAGGCTTCGATTGCCTCGGCTCTACCAAGAATGAATTCAGGTGGATTTGGATTAAAAAATACTGATGAGATAACCTCTACCGACGAAAGATGCCTTCCGAGCAATCTCTTCAACTCCCAGAAGTTATAGAAATGGGCATCACTAAACACTGTCTTTTTAAATAAACCCTTAAACCTTCTATCAATCCCGTAAAAGGAAAACAAATTCAAAACTGCTACAACAATGGCTCCAGAAGGTTTTACAACTCTCGCCATTTCAGAAATGAACCTGTCTGGATCGACTGAAAACTCCATAGAAGTCATCGACAAAACTACATCAAACAGGTCTTCTCCAAATGGAATGTCTTCCCCTGAACCTGTTCGGGCATTCAGTCCTCTTCCTGTTGCAATTTCTATCATTTTTTCGGAAGGGTCAATCCCTGAAATTTCTACGCCCTTTCTTGCAAACTCCAGAGCAAAAATACCGGTTCCAATGCCAACGTCAAGCATTCTCATTGCCTGAAACGGCTTAATTAAATCAAACAACATTTTTAATTCGAGCTCAAAAACCTTATTTCCAGTTGGTGTTTTAAACCAGCTGTCGTAAAGTTCGGCATACTCGTCAAAAATCGCATTCACAATAAGAATTATAAGATTATGTTTATGATTTGTGAAATTGCTTGGATTAGCTCATTGAAAATTCATTAGAATTCGGTACCAGCGTCGAATTCTAATTTTAAGGAAATTTTTCTTTGGAATTTCACAACAAAACGCGGAAGTAAGATTAATTAAAAATATTTAATTAGGCGCTTCTCTGTTTGAAGGAACTTTTTTTCTTCACGCAGAAGCTTGGAAAAGAAAAAGACGCCTATAATTGCAGGGATATAAAAATAGGCAAGACGGGAAATAAACGTAAGAAGTGCTATTGAATCCTTTGCAAAAGGGTAAAATAATCCTGCATACGCGCTTTCAATGATACCTATTCCCCCTGGCGTAAAGCTGATGCTTGTTGTAAATTGCACTGCAATTTGTGTTACAAAAATTTCCTTAAAAGAGAAAGGAATGCCCAGAACTAAAAATGAAGCAGGAGTGATCAAAATGGAGACTGTTTGTGTTAATATTGAAAGAATCACTATAAAAAGCAGGAGCAGTTTATTTTGTGAAAAAAAGTAGTTTAATCCTTGAGAGAAGTCATTTAGACCTTTATCAAGTTTCACGCTGTCAGGGGGTCGCTTCAGAAAAATTTTGAAGAAAAAATTGATTAAAGTTTTTGCCTTCCTGGGAAACTTCATAAAAAAGAAAGCGATGAGAGACCACGTAACAATAATACTTGCAATACCATAAATAAAATCACTCCTCAAACCTGTGATAAACCCATGAGGAATAAAAATGAGGATAAGAGCAAATATCAATGAAACAATTAGAGTAAGAATTAAAAAGAGAACACTTATTGCAATGGATCTCCCTATTGTTTCTGCAAATTTAGTGAGGAAATATGTCTGTGATGCAATCCCGCCAGTATAAAAAGGAGTAATATTCGCTCCAAAAATTGCTGCGAGAACAATTTCAAAAGCCTTTTTAAAAGATACATTTCCTTTTGCAAACCTCACAACAAAGAAGAACTTGATTGTGTTTAAAAACCAGGCAAAAGTCATCAAGGCAATAAGCAGAAGAAGATAATTTACGTTTATTCGTCTTATAAGCGCATGGAAATCGGTTTCTCTGAAAATAAAATAGATGATGATCGCAAAAGTTGGGATAAAAAAGAGGAGCATCTGGGAAACTTTTCTTTCAAAGTTCTCAATGCCCCCCTTTGATGATTGTGCGTTCTTATTTTTCAATTTCGTCTGATATGTAGAACTGCTCTATTGCTCCACCGCTCTCGGCAATAACTTTTTCCTTCTTTTCCTTGTACTCCCTTGTTTTCTTCGCTACTTCGGGAAAATCTTTCTCAAAGACAGGTCTTGAAACCTCTTCCCATTTCTTTGAAAGTTCATCAAGATGTTTCCCTACCTCGTGAGACATATTTTCAAGAGTCCCGTCCGTGCTTCTCACTCCGGTCAGAGAACCAATTTTTCTAAACAGTTCTGGGTGATCAACAAGAAGGCATGGCGTCAAAAGATTATCTGAATACGGCTGAAGTTTCTGAATTTCTTTGAAGAATGGTAGTTGAAGCGCCTCTCTAAGGGAAATTTCATTTACGTTTCCCTGAGCAAGATGAATAAATGCGCACGGCTCAATTCCACCATCTGCTGTAATGTGAAGATATCTTCTTGCGCCTGCAATGCAACCACCCGTGAAAGGACCATCGTTCCAGAAATCCGCAACAAACAGCGGTTTGTGTGACCTTAAATAATGAACTCTTTCGTAAGAACGAAGACGCTGCTCAGGTGTGAGCATAAGATTAACATCAGGATCTCTTCCTGTTGGTATGTACTGGAAGTACCATGAATATTTTGCACCTTTGTCTATCATGTAATCAACAAACTCGTCGCTCAATATTTCGTCAACATTCATCCTTGTCTCAGTAACAGAATAACCAAAAGGAATCCCTGCCTTTTTTAAGCTATCCATTGCACGCATAATCCTGTCCCAGGCACCTTTTCCTCTCCTCCAATCAGTTTTCTCCTGAAAGCCTTCAAGGCTTATGCTTGGAGAGGCATTGCCAAGCTCCGCAAGCTTGCCTGCAAACTTTTCGTCAATAATCGAACCGTTCGTGTAAAACATAAAAGCCATATCATTGTGTTTCTGCAACACTTCAAAAAAGTGAGGGTATAAAGTTGGCTCACCGCCTGAAAGGACAATAAAATAAATACCAAGCTCTTTTGCCTCAGTAAGAATCTTATCTATCGTTTCAAAGGGCATCGCCTTTGCCTGGTCATAAGAACCAGCCCAGCACCCAATACAATTGTAATTACATTTCTCAGTCGGGTCAATTAAAAGAAACCAGGGAACATTAAAGCCTTCTTTTTTGGTAATTTCTCTCTGCAGAGGGACACCTGCCCATGCACCGTTAACTGCGAAATTTCTCACAAATTTATGCAATACCTCAGGACTTGTATCCCTGAGAAGGCTAACAACCAATTTTTTTCCTGGGTGGTTACTATCTGTAATTTTTTTAATGCCTTCCAGTTGATTTTTGAATACCGGCATGAACGAAAAAGTATTACCCAATTTATAAAGCGCATTTACTGCTCTGTTTAGTCTTCTCTCTGGATCACCCTGGAGATAGGACACAAGCTTATCCACAGTTGTTGCTATAACCGCTTTTTTTACGCTGTTTCCCACGCTCATGCTTCACCTCCTCTTTAAGTAAATGATTGTAGGAAGTTTAAAATCTTCCTCTGAGAGCCAGGAGAAACAAACTCAATACTCTCTTTAAACCTTTTTTTGATAACCTTGAATTTTTCAAAATCAAGTTTATCAACATTTGAATTGAGTAAAATATCCTCTTTCCCCATGAGAGTAAACATCATTTCGCCAAGGAATACAAAAATTACCTGCGGTTCAATTCCGGAAGAAAGTACGTTTGAAACATTAATCAAGGCTTCTACTTTAAAGATTCGGGAAAAAACTATAAAAAGAGTAACAGTATAAAGAAGAACAAGCAAAGGATTTTTCTCCTTTTCAACTTTATCTGCCACAAGTTTAATTGCTTTAGAAAGACCAACACTTTCATACTTCTTTACCCGTTCCGATACAAAACTTTTTATTGTAGAGATGATACCGCTTCCTTCCAATTCTTTTATTTTATCAATCGAAGTTTCTTTAGGTATAAAACACACCTCTGAGCGACCTGGTCCATGGTTCAACTTGTACTCAACGTTAAGATAGCCCTTTCTATTTATCTCCTGAATAATATCATAGGCAGTCCACTTGCTAACATCGAGTCTTTTAGCTACGCTCTTGTAACATACAGGCTTTCTGGTTTCATTATAAATTTCTGTAAGAGCTTCAAGGAATTGCATCTGTCTTCTTGTAAGTCTCATAAAACCTTCACCGTGCATTTTAACTCTACCCAATCTTACCACCTCCATTTTCCAAAAAAACCAATTTTATAAATTATACATTAAAATAAGAAGAGTGTCAAGTTTGATTTTGGCAAAAAACAAATATACTTTAGTTAGTGGAGGATAAAAAAAATGGATATAACAGGGAAGGTACAAAGCGTTTCAAAGAAGAAGGATTCTTTTGTGTTCAACGTATTAATAAAAGATGAGACTTTGAAAATCGTTTCAAAAACAGATATTCCAGAATTAAAAAAGGGCGAAAGGGTTTCAATAACAAATCTCAACAAAAAGAAGTCTTTTTTAAGCAGCCACCTTGAAACAACTGAAGATAGCTTAATAACGCATTACCCTCACATTCGTTTCCTGCCATACGAAATAGATTATGCTAATTACTGTAAATATGCCCCTTTCATTTTAAAGTTTACCGGTAATCTTAAAAACAACGATGGAGAAACTGAAAGAGATTTTTACAACGCAATAAGGGGAAATGAGATTAAAGATCTTGAAATTTTTAAACTCAGAGATAAATATACAAAAGATATAAAAGCAAAATTCAGTTTCAGGGAGTTCGAAATCTCGCGAAAGTTCGGCATTTTCCTTAAGAATACACTCTATTTCAGCAGATTCCCTGCAGTTTTTCCGGGAAATGAAATAAAGGCAAAACTTCAAGCAATAGAAAACAAGGTTGATAAGTATATTTTAATCAATAAAGATTCAGCAAAATTCGATGAATTCAACGTAACCGTCGAGGAAAAGAAAAGCCTGTTAAACCTGAGGAATGAGATGGCAAAAGTTTACTACGAAAAATTTAACGATGAAATCCTTGATAAAGAATGCATTGAAAGCTGTCCACTGTTTAATAGGTGTAAAAGAATAAAATATACCCCCCGCGATTTTGAAAGTTTTGCAGAATATTTCTCGTCCTTCCTCAAGAAAGACCATGAATTCAGAAAAAGATACATAAAAATAATCAGGGAAGGAGAGAATCCTGAAAGAAAAACTCTCGAAATTCACACTGTGGACAGGCAACCATATTCCATACTCTCAAAAATATCAAACAATGAACCTGTAATAAGGAAAGGGGAGGATATTCTAATAATTGAAAAGCCACCTCTCGACAGAAAGGTCTTTGGAAAAGTTCAAAAAATTTCATTTGATGAAATTTCATGTGAATCAGAAGTCCCAACTGCAAACCCTGAACTTATAACTCCTATTGATTACAGTGGATTTAATTACAGCGGAGTTTTCGAACTTATATATTCTGAATCACCCCTTAAGGGATTCTTTATAAAAAATGAAAATATACAGGAGTCTATGGTACCTCAAGAAAAGTATGCTGATACCGATGAAGAGGAAAACAGAGCAATCAATCTTATTGTTTCTAACAATCCTTTTGTGATGATTAAAGGAGAGGCAGGAAGTGGAAAAAAATTTCTTGCAAAAAAAGCCATTGGTTTGCTTGTAAAAAATGAAAAAAATGTGCTTGTTGTAACTGATTCGCGTAGAAAAGAGTTTGAAAAATATTTTAAGGAAGAAACAGAAACTTATAACAATAGAAAGAATCTCATAAAAGTGATTGATTTGAATGATGTTTATAAAGATGAGACGATATACGATAATCTGTTTCTTTTCCTTACAGATAATCTTGAATCTGATAAACTCATTTCATTAGCAGGCAAATGCAAAAAAATGGTTGTCTTTACGAGTAACCTCAAAGAAAAATTTTACAACGAGGAAAAGATTCCGCAATCTCTAAAGGTTACGCTTAATTCACAACACAGGTTCGGCAAACACATCCTCCACTTTATAAGCCCTCTGCTTTCGGACACAATGAGAGAAAAAGACGACTCCGAATTAAAAGTTATAAATAAAGATAATATCAGTACTGAATTTTTACCCATTATAAATCCTGAAAAATATGTGCAGTTTGTAAATGTATCAGGAAAAGTAATGGGAAAGAAAAATAAATGGAATAGAGAAGAAGGAGAACTTACGGTCCAGATTGTTACTGAATTTATAAAGAGTGGAATTGAAAGGAGTTCAATAGGAATTGTCGTACCTTTCGAAAGGCAGAAAGCTTTGATCGAGAAATTGCTTGAAGAAAAGAAAATTACCGACGTCGATGTATTTGAAATAAACGAAGCAGAAGAAAAGGAAGCCGTGATAATCAATTTTGTTGAAAATGCCGAAATTAAGTCTCAATTCAAAAAAATTGAGAACCTGAAAATGGCACTTACAAGAGCAAAGTCCAAATTGATATTGGTGGGGAACAAAAGCCTTATAAAAAGGGATAAAAATTTAAACAGATTAATTAAAAAATAGTTTAAGTTAAATACCTAATTTTCTTCTGATATATTTAAAAAGTATCGTCTTTATTTGTATTATAAGTTGGAACCCTGCTTTCCACGGTTCATCTATCTTCCCTGAATTTTCAAGTATTTCTATAACTTCCTTTCTGTTAAGGTTTTTTAATATCAGGTCTTTGTCGACATCATGAAGCGTTCGGTAAATATCCCTTATAATCTTCTCTCTTTTAATTTCTTTTCCGACAACACTTCTCCACTGCGACTGGTATGTAGCAAGAGCCGCCTTTGTAAAATCTCCTTTCTCCAACGCACTTATTATAGCTTTCGATGCAAAAAAAGCAGACAGAGAACCCGTGTAAAGACCACCTCCTGAAAAGGGCTTTACCTGAAACGCGGCATCTCCAACAATAAGGATATTATCCTTTACTGTTTCTTTAGCAAAACCTGTGGGAATATGCCATACAACTCTATGCAAGAGATCTATCTTCTTCCCTCTGAGCAATGGCCAAGTATGTGTTAGTTTATCAAGCATCTGGCTGAGATTTTCGTTTTTATCCGTGCCAAGCCCAATCCTTGCCCAGTTTTTATTCACCGGTATTACCCACGAAAACCAATTATGAGAAACACTATTATTCATATATACATATACAATTTCTGAGTCATCGGCTTCAAACTCTGTTTCAACCTGAACTGTTTTTATATCCTCCTTTGGAGAATCGTTAAATCCGAACATTTTTTTTAAAGATAAGGAGCCACCTGTCGCAATAACAATTATATGTGCATCAAGGTAGTCTTCGGCAGGGTTACTGAAGTAAATCCTTAAATAATCCTTGACCCTTTCGTAACCTTTCACGTTTGCATTAAATACATATTTTGCCCCTTTATCAACAGCAAGGTCTGCAATATATTTATCAAAACCAGCTCTATCTATAACAATCGCATATTCGTTCAACCTTTTAAACTTAAACAAATTATTTTTAAAAGAAAAAATAGCGCCGCCCTTAATCCTGTTAAGAATAAGACTTTCAGGCATATTGACAAGCTCAGCAAACGCCATTGAAACTAGCCCTGAACAATGACTTGGGATACCTATATCTTCCTTCCTTTCGAGCACTGCAACGCTTATGTTACTTTCAGCAAGTAGTTTTGCAACAGTAGAGCCAATAGGCCCACCACCAATAACTACCACATCGAACTTATCCACAGGTTAATTTTAAATCAATTATAAAAAATCGAAAAACTATA
>CAZJKI010000053.1:0-6820 GCA_964546685.1 uncultured Caldisericum sp.
CAAGACGAGAACGATATCTTCTCCCTCCTTTAAAATGACTGTCTCTCCTATTTCTTTTAACTTTTGGCTAAATGTATAAACCATATTATTCTGGGAATCGTATTTGTTAACAAAAATCTCGCCATTTGAGAGAGAAACTATGTAAATAAATTTATTATCTGCCATAAGGCATGAAGCGCCTATCATTTTTAATTTAATTTTCTGATAAACCCTCATTTCTGGGTCTATTTTGTATAGGTCATTGTTTGAAACTGCAAAAAGGGATTGAGAAAATGCAATCTGGCTTGCATTAATGTTTCTATAAACCTTGATAGTTTTTTCACTCAGGGATATTTCTCCAATAACGCTATTTCCCTTATTAATATCCTCTGAAGCAAAAAATATTTTGTCGTTTCCTTTAATCATCTTATCAGGAGATAAAATTCTCATTGGCAATTGCCATTCATTTATCTTAAGGCTGTAAGGGTTAAAAGTTGAAATAGAAGAAGAATATACTCTTGAAATAAGAATGAGGTCGTCTGTTATAGGAAGTATATTTTTTATAGGGAAAAATGCTTCCTTTCTTATAGGGAAACGTTCATCTCCAAGTTCGACGATTGAAGGTTCTTTTGAGAACCTGTTAACAATCTCAAAACAATCTCCTAACCCTACATAAACATTTTTGCCAAATATTTTAATGTCCCCGTCTGTGCCTGAAGGGTTATTACTATATGGGAGTAGGGCATTTACAGTCTTTTTAGCTAAATCATAATAGCAAACAATGCTTCTACCGTTTTTATTCTCAACGAACCAGATTACATTTAACTCCTTGTCGTAGGTTAGAGGGGACCCTACATCTGGGACACTTTCAATACTCAAACTGAATGCCTTTTCTTCAGGTATAATTTCTTTCCCTTCTTTAAACTCTAAAACAAAACTTTCCCCAATTATGAAATGTAGAGTAATCATGAACACTAAAGTTATTGATGCAAAAACAATGGCCAATCTTTTTAAATTTGTCTTTCTTATTTTTTCTTTCTCCATAAGTTTATTGAACCTTACTCTTATTTCACTTTCATAGGGAGTAACATCTATGTCCTCTTGTTTTAACTTTTTTATCTTCTCAATGAGTTTCTTATCATCCATCTTTCTCTACTTCCCTTTTTAACATATCCAATGCTTTTTTAAGCAGCCTGTATGAGGATGTTTTACTTATATTTAGTATGAATCTTACTTCGTCCATGCTTCTATTCTCAATAAAATACATCATTATAATTTCTCTTTCTTTTTGGGGAAGTTTATTAATTGCAACTCTTAATTCGTTAAAGTCATCTGAGTCTGGTTCTCCGCTTACTTCTTTAATTGTATGGAACTTGTACTTCTTCCTATACAAGCTGAATAGTTCATTCAAAGCAATTCTTAATAAGTAAGTCAAAAAGGATGCTTCAAACCTAAAACTCTTCAAATGTTTAAATGCTTTAAAGAATACTTCTGCAGTAATATCCTCTGCAGTATTCACATCTCTCACTCTCATCCTCACAAAATTGAAAACTTCTTGAAGATAACCACGGTAAATCAAATCAAACTTCAATGGATCAACTTTTGCTTCATTTATAATTTTTCTCTCTTCATCTTTTAAAAGCACAATAAATTATAATGTATTTAAATCTTTACAAAACTCACATTCTTATGCGATTCAATTCTTATCCCATAACACTATCACTTAAATACCTTTAAATCTATAATCATCACCTTATCCTTACCATGTCTTGGTCCACCAATATTGCGTGAGATAATAAAAAGTAAATCAGAATAAATTCGAAAAGATAATTCTTGATCGCCGTCCTCACCTCTAATGATAAATAATGGCTCAAATGTTTCTGTATCAAATGCATATAAATAGTTAATTGGCTCTCCTGTTATTCTATTTGTAGCAGATACAAGAAGAATGTTATTACTTGTTTCAAAATCAGAAAAACTTCCACCAAGCATATCAGGTGAATATGGAAATGGAAGTTCTTTCCCATTCTTGTCAAAAGAGTGAATCTTATCACCACTAACACCAATAAAAACCTTTCCATTAACTGTCGAAATTGCACTGACCTTCCTTGCCGAGATTGCACTATTAATTGCACTAAATTGAACATCAAATGTTCCTTTAATTTTGCCACTATTTATATCAATCGCAACGGACTTTCCTGAACCACTAACGAAAAGCAAGTTATCTTTTATTGCTGCAAGATGAAAATATATACCTGGATCACACTTATATAGAATCTCCATACGATCTAAATCAACACAATAAATTTCTCTTTCATCTGGTGCAAAAAATATCTTTTTACCTATATTACCAATAGGGCTAGGAATAATTTTTTCACCTTCACTTTCTCCAAAATTACTAATCTCAGGAAATACTTTTTGTAAAATAGTTTCACCTGTTGTCTTGTCAATTTTGAATATCTTAAGATATGAATTTGAAATTCCAAATGCACAAACGTAATTATTAAAAGGACCTAAAACAACAATTGGCTCTTTTTCCTTTATATCCTTTTCCCAGATAATCTTATGTTGTTTCAGAGAATACGCTGTAATAAAATTATCCAGGGCAGCGGGATTAAAGAAATCAAACGAATAGTTTATCACTATGTCCTCTCCAATTTTCCCTCCCGTGACTGCAGGAAATGTTTCCTTATTTAATAATTGTCTTTCTCCATCAATTGTATAAAGCACATAATAACGATGCTTCTCGTCATAAATACTAATATATATAATATTATCTATCACTTTAAAATTACTAATATTATTTATCCCTTCTATTTTATATTTCCAGATTTCTTTTTTCTGGCCAAGGTCAATACAATAGACATTGGCTTCTTTTAGAGCAATATTAACGATATAGAGCTTATTTTGCTCTATAACTGTATCATATATGTTACTATAATCTCCTTCAAAAAATACTGGCGGTGGTACAAGATTAAAGTTAAAAGTATCTTCTTTTTCTACTTTAATATTATCTCTCACTGCAAGGTAATTTGCTTTTTCTACAACAACCCTATGATTTCCTTTAGAGATGTTATCAATAGTTAAAGGGGTTTCTCCTTTAAAAGATCCGTCTACATACACCATAGCATTAGAGGGAGTAGAAGTAATTTTTATTGTAATAGGTGTGTTGTTTTTTAAATTGCAGCCAGAAACAAAGATAAACGCAAAGATAAGCAACATCAAAATTATTTTTCTCATTCTATTATCCTCCTCTATATTTTAACCATATTTTCTGTAAAACAGAGGGGGATAGCATCCCCTCTGTCCCTGTTTAATATCCTGAACCAAAGCAATCTAACTCATAGTCCATTCTCCAACAATGGAGAATTGGAGCTTCTGCCCAGCAAGTATGATACCGGTTATTATTATGTGCATCAATAAGAGGAGTCCCTGTGTAATATTCAAATGCGGCTACAATTCCTACGTGATCTGCAGTTCCGTCCTTGGTTTTATCCAAAGTTATCACATCACCAAGTGCAGAATCGCTATAAGTCTTATTCCAGCCATAAGGAGAAATGGTAACACCACTCTTATAATCTATATTGTTTAGAATGTAATAATCAAGATTATCGGCCCTACACCAGCTCCAAGAAGAGTTTAGAGTTCCTTTTTTGATATGCCATTCTTGTGATGGATAATCAGGAGGATTTGGACTTTCTGGAAATCCATTATTATTCCAGTCCATACTCCAACGGCCGCCTTCATAAAGACATTGTGATACAAAATCTGCACAATCGTTCTCAAATGTTGCATAAGAAGAGTTATAATTATCCCAATAAGTGTCTGCATAGTTTGCCGAGGTTCTTCTATAAGGGCTTTGCGTGGTTGAATCTGTGTTATTATTCTCCTTATATCCCATGCTTGATTTTACAAGCTCTTCGTTTATCTCTTTCGGCAAAGGTTGTCTCTCAGTCGGCGGATTAGGAAATCCATCAATTCCACATCCTGCAAATAAAAGTCCTACTTTAAGACTGTATTCTGTCCCACCAATATCTGCATCTATAAGTTTTTCGACCTTCCATACATCTTCTGTTTTTTTCATTATTACAGTGTAGTAATCTACCGTTGCAGCAGTCCAGGCACCATTTTCATCAACAGGAACAGCCCAATCTTCAGGTATGTATCGGGTTGTCTTTTTAGCATTTTTGCCGGGTTTAACTTTATACATAAAAAACTGCTCAACATATCCTACTGATGTATTATCTACCGTATCAATCCTATATACTCTTATAAGTGGAATAAGCCTAACAATATCGAATTCTCCAAATCCTTCTGCTGGTCCGTATACCCAATTCCTTAACGAAGAAAGGTTTTCTTTTGCCTCGTTCGAATTTATAAATAGTTCTGAATATGAGCCTTTAATGCCGCTTTCATTTAGTATAAACTCATTCATATCTTTGCTACCTGTAAGATTTGTTCTTTCTCTGAAGACTTCTTGAACCAGCTCCTCAGGGGTTTCTCCTATGATAACACTTCTTACATTTAAAAATGGCACAGTCAAAAATACAAATAAAATCAAAATGCTTAAAATCTTTTGTTTCATACATGCCTCCCTTAATTTCCTAATTAGATTGTTACTGTACTTTTAAAAATTAACTACTTCTTATATACATATCACATCACCTCCTTTCAAAATATTTCTCTTTTCTTCATTTTTTACTCTCTGCACCTCCTACCTAAAAACTTTTTCTCATATATATTAGACATATAATCTCGAAAATTTTCCCACATTTTTGCATAAATTTCTTTCCTCATATATATAGACTCATAAACCCCCAAAAAAGTTCCATATTTTTCAAAAGAAATTCTTTCATTTTTTAAGAGCTTGTATGAAACTTGCAAATGCTATGGGAATTAAGAAAGAAAAAGTATGCGAGTTTGCACACTTTTTAGTCAATACTCTAAAGTACCTTTTTTCATGTACCTAACCACCCAAAAAATATCTAAAAATCTTTTTTCTCATTAAACCTTGCTTCTTTGGAACTATCTTTCTCCTCCCTCGGCATATTTTAATCTTCTGTAATTGTAGTCTTGGCAATTCTATATGAGCGGTGGAGTTAGCGCAGTAATCTGGAATCTGTCTCCACGCTCAAATAAATAGACGGAGGGAAAAAGATGACAGTAGTGGAAAATCTGGGAAGGCTAGACATCATTCTTGCACTTCCTGACGAGATGACAAGGCAGGAGAGCATTTCAAACATCAGACCGACGGCAGCTGACCAGGACCTGCACCTTGTACCTAATGCAAATTTAATTGCAATGTATTTAAAGAAATTGAATCAACTTCTGCTATTTTAAACTTATCTCTTCAAGCTCTTTGTTAAAGACTTTTATAAAAATTCATTTAAAAAACTATGTTTCGAAATAGCAGTGCAAAAAAAAACAAAAAAGCGGAGCCATAAAGCCCCGCTCTTTACACTTAAACATTCTACGCTACGGCTGATATGTTATCGCAATTGTTTGGGTTGTGCCGTTCCAATTAACTGTTGCACCGAGATTTTCCGCGACAAACCTCACGGGAAGCATTGTCCTTCCGTCAACGATTACTGGGACGACCTCTGCATTCTGAGGGTCAATCTGAACGCTTACGTCATTTACCTTTGCAATGGATTTTCCTATCCATAGCTCAATGGTTGTTGAGGAAAGGGATATGGTGACCTTCTTTTCGTTTAGTCTTTACTTTACCTTCTTGCCCTTTTAGGGCAATGAATTTAACCTCTCGTTCATCCTTGTGCTCCTATTTTTACTGGTGCCATATTTATTTTTACCTCTTCAAATTTTTTGTCAACTTTTACAATTCCAAAGTTAACAGTTTGTGCTAAGAAACTTCCTACGCGGTTATGTTTCTTTTTCAAATATTTTCTATTTATGAAAAGAATCTAACTTAAGGTATAGAGAGAACTTCTGATATTTGAGTTAGTTTTTAAAGCAATCGCTAAGGGCGCTGACTGCTTCAATATCTAGAAGTTTTACACCTGCAGATTTAGCCAGTTCATCTTCTCTATTTTGCACAAAGCTTATTTTGAAATCATCTTCATACATTATTATTGCACTTTCCTCATCAACGCCATACCTTTTCATTATCTGGCTTATTTCGTCGGAGCTGGGAGCCGGGATATCAATCATTTTCTCGTATTCGCCTATTAGATCCATTTCTTCCTGTAATACCCTGTAGTATTTATTTAAATATTCATCCTCCGAAATGCCGAGTGCTTTTAGAAGTTCATTATGATATTTAGTCCACTCATTTGGTTTTTCAGAGGCACTTCCTTCCTTAATTTGTGCCAATTCCTGGCTTATTCTCTCTTCAGGAATACTAATCCCCTTATTTTTTATTTCCTGGCAGAGGAGTTTCATTCCAATAACTCTGTTTAACCCTTTCAGAGGGTCAGGTTTTTCCATAAGAGATTCTTTTACTCTTTCTTTCATCTCAGGAGACGCATTCGGGTCATTCAGAATACTTATTAAAGCTTCCTCGGACTGTAAATATGCTACCATGGAAGAGAAATATGGAAGAGCTACATCGCTGAGGAGTATTTTCAATCCGTCCGCTTCTGCAACAACCTTGTCATTTGACTTGATTTTCTCACCAAGATATCTGCCAAAAATGCCAAATCCAGAACTTGAAGTATTGCTTTTGGCTATGATAGAAAGCCCTACAACTAACAAAATCGCAGCTATGCTTATGATAAATACTTTTTTCATTAAGTCCTCCTAAAAATATAGTGGTACTTCTATTGTAAGATTATTTTCTCCTAAAGCCCAAGAGTAATGGAACAAACCAAGCGCATCACCTCCT
>CAZJKI010000054.1:0-6668 GCA_964546685.1 uncultured Caldisericum sp.
ATATAATAATTTCTTTAATGGAGAATAATATAACGTGAACCGGGTTATCTGTATGTAATAAATAAGGGTTATGTCTGTTTTTAGCCACTAAATTTTTAACTTTAAAATATTGTAACATAATAATTTCAAATTGCCAAGTTTTTTATTAATCTCAACAAATTATTCATTTTTTCTTCTGTTGATAAATTCCTATTATTATATCTCCAAACATATTCAGTTAGATAAAGATTCCTTTTCTCTTTTCTTATCCCGCCTCTTGAAGATAATTGTCTTTTAAGATAACCCCAAAAACCTTCAAGCCCATTTATATGATTACCCGCTCTATCACTGTATTCTCCTTTGCTATGATTTACTAACCTGTGTAAGTATCCTTTTGTGGCTATCCCAGTATAACCACGCCAGGTGTCAGAACAAACAACCGTTCCCTTCTTTACTTTCTTTAAAATTCGAGGCTGTAAATCTTTTGCCTCTACTCTCTCTATCATTTCTGCCCATACTTTCCCATCTCTACAAAGTATCCCAAAGATTGGTTGTTTAGTAGTTCCCCTCCCTCTTTTACTCTTTACTTCTTTTTTCTTTTGTCCTTTATTCTTGTTCTTCCATTGACCACCAAGATATGTCTCATCTACTTCTACTATCCCTTCAAAAACTTCTGGAACATCTCTTACCATAGCATCTCTTACAACTTCACCACATTTTAAGACTTTATATTTAGATAATCTTGTCTGTTCTATTATCATTTTTATCCTTCCTGAAATTAAAAACCATTTTAAGAATTTCTTCCATTCATATTTACTTAAATTTAAGGGATAGACTTTTCCCCTGAATTCATACTGACAATTTTTACACCTTAATTTTCCTCTCCTTACCTTCCAAAACTTTTTTCCAGAACACCTCGGGCATTTTATCTTATTCATAGCCACATTTTACCATTTTTAAGTGGCTATTTTCAGACATAACACTATAATACAAATCTCTGCAGTTTTGCGAATTATTCTACTTTAACTCAATTTTAACAAAATCAATGCTTATCCTTTATGAGCAAGAGAAGAAGAAATATAAGATAGTAGTAACATCGTGAGTAAAATACCTACTCCAGCAAGCCAAAATTTCTTCCCATCTTTTAAAGTAAGTGCCCTCACTTGCCTTCCATCTTTTTTCACGGCAACATATCGCACATCTTATAAAACTCAATGAAATTTCCACTAACGTCTACGCTCATAAAATCCACTTTTATATCATTTACATCAATAAATAACCTGTTGTTAATTATCTTCCACTTTGGCCCACCTACAAGAAATCTTTCCCCGTCAAGAGGTAAGATTTTCCCCAAATCATTTTTCACAAATGGTATGCCATCGTCAATTATATAGAGTAGCCCGTTATTTCCTGCGGCGATATTAGTTTCACTTCCCACGGGGAAATCAAGTTTTGTAAAAGTCTTACCAGTGTCAATCGACTCATATATACCATCTCTAAATGAGACAACAAAGATTATATAGGTTTCCTCATATGGGATGATTGTTATACTTTGAGGGCCTTCAAGGTCACCTTTATAAAGAGGTTGCCAAGTGTTTCCGCTATCGTAAGATATAAGAAGCCCTCCATACATATTTCCTGCATAAACAGTATTAGGATTTTTGGGGTCAAAAACAATGCATTTTATAAAATCAATATTCGGATTATTTTTCATAACTTCCCATGTTTTTCCACCGTCGGAGGATTTCACAATTCCTTTTTCACTGCCTAAAAGGATAAGGTCAGAATCAATTGAACTAATTGCGATAGTGTTTATAATACCATAATCATTGGTAAGGGGCGAAAATTTCTCTCCCCCGTCATTTGATACATATAGTCCTTTCCAAGTTGCAAGATAAATCTTATTAGAGTTATTAGGGTCTATCGCTATTTGTTCTACAAAATTATTCATCAAATCTATATTCACAGAGACGAGCTTCTCAAAATGGAGTCCATAATCTGTTGATTTAAGAATACATTTTGGCTCAAATCTACTCCAACCTAAAACGATGTTCGGATTTTTCGGGTCAACTGCAATTGAATCTAAGGTTTCGCCCATTTTTTCAAAATGTTTGCCTTCGTCTTTTGAAACAAAAGTATTTGTGTATATGACTGATGGGTCTTTTTGATGAGGCAAAATGACATCACCGCCTACTCCTGCGCCTTTGTAAATTTCATTAAGTCTTACACCAATTGAGTCGTATGGCATATAAACGCTACTTCCCTCTTCAACCACCTCAATGTTGTCCTTGAACGTAGGAAGCATTGATGATTGAATTGTTACCTTTGCATTCTGTGTTGTGGATTCAACAAGTTTTCCATCTTTCGTGTATTTTGCGTAATCATATCCCCAAATGAGTAAATCCCCGTAAACCCTTAATTGCGCCTCTTGTCCACTCACATAGGTTTTGTAGCAATATGGACACTCGGTTCTTACAACCTTTACTTTGAATTTTACAATGCCATCCTTATCAGTTTTCAATCCGTAAACTCCAAGTGAAGTGTTAGGAATTGGCGTTTCTTTTGCATCTGTAATGAGTACTTTTGCTTCTACTTCACCTCCTACAGGCACTGCTATCGCATTTTTGTAGCCTTCTGTAAATATATCCTCTAATTTTGGAGTAAGCTGAAGAATTGTTGGCTTGTAATCGACCTTAAAAGAATATACATGGTTACCACTTGAAACAATTTCATACTCACCCAATTCGCTAAATGTGACAACCTTGGAAAACTTTCTTACACTGTACGAAACTTTTTCTGTGTCAAAGTGAACAATTTTGCCTAAAGGAAAAACAATGTCAAAAGAATCCAAAGTAGTCCTCCCACTTACAGTATAAGTTCCACCAAAGAATATATTTGAATAAGCAATCGCCCCTGCAGAGCAGCATGCAAAATGTGGAACAGAATCAAACACAATTGGTCCAATTGTACTGAACTCTGCCATCTCTTCCGCACTTGGAAGTTTTACAAGAGTTACAGAAATTATCGTTGTGTCTTCTTTTACTTCTGCATTCTTAATTATGTAATCTTCATAGCCATCTTTCTTAAAATCAATATAATGCCACCCCAAAGTAAGTTCGATATCGGCAGGGGTTGTGATTGGTGCATTGTTATCGATGTAAACCATTGCACCCTGTGGATCTGAATCGATTTTTACAATTCTCATTTGCATTACTGGACCGATATTGTGATTGTTAAGAACTGTCTTTTTCCTACATCCTACAAAGCCAATTAAGAGTAGTATCAAAACTGCAAAAGCTAAAATTTTTTTCATAAAATCACCTCCACTTATTATATTTTATACTTTTATAAGTAATTATTCTATTAAAAAGCTTTAAGAGGTATGCTTTGTATTATTTCATCAACAATTTCAAATCCTTTAGGAAAGGCAAAATTATAGCGAGCAGGAAGTGCAAAAACATACTTTGAGTTTCTGCCAAGTTCTGTAGGGCCAATTGGTGCTGCACCAAGATTGAATTTGTTTTGTTGAAGGTCATTCCATTGTTCAATCGTAAAAACCATTATTGGGATATCCTGCATTGGTTCTTTCAACGTCCATTGAGGGCTCCTTATAAGAATCATTGGTCCTTTTTCTGAAGCCATATCTCCATTTGCACCGGATGTATATCCAGTCCAACTGTCTTCTATTATTTTAAACTTATTCCAGGTCAAAGGCAAATAAAAACTAAAACCATATTGGGTATTTTTGTATTCAAGAGTCGTAAAGCACTCCTTAAAAAGTTCATTACTCACTTCTAAGATGTGGGAAACATTAATCTCTTCTTGATATCCTTTCATTGTTGAAGATATACTGTCTTCGGTAAGGCTTTTAATCATCCACACACTGAAGCCTGGCTCAAGAGTCTCTTTACTCCAATCAACATAAGGACCACATATCGGTAGGTTCAACTTTTCGCGCATTGCATAAAGTGCATTGCTATATCCGACCACTATAATAGGATAAAATCTCTGAGGATTTTGATTGATCCATCCTTGTGGTAAAATGTCTATTGCATCTTTATCAATCCACATAGGTATAATGTATTTGATTGTGTAGGAATTGAGTGTTTCAAAATCTGAAACTTTCAAAATCTGTGAATAGTTTTTTAATTCTGTGTTCGTAATGAGTCCGCCGTTTTGAGGTGCAAGATAAATTGCCTGGACTTTTTCTCCTCCAGGAGCAACAAAATAAATCCCGTCATTATTTGTGCCTGACGGATTGTTAGCAACGGTATTGTTCTTGGCATTGTGAGCTTGTTTGAGTTCAATCAGTAACACATAAGCACCAATGCAAATTCCGACGATTACTAAAACCATTACAATCATAAATGCCCTGTTTCTTAATAATTTCTTCACTTTTCACCTTCCCTATATATTAGACTCTCAAACTCGTAAAAAAATTCCATAAATTTGAGTAGAATTTTCTAGCGATTTTTGTTTCTCTTAAAATGAATTACAAAGTCCCTCAACAAAAACGAGCTTGCAAAAACCATTAACTCAAAGCCCTCAGCATCATCAAAGGCGAAGGCTACGGAAACCTCAGGCCAAAGGATTACATTACAAGAGAAGAGGCGATGCTAATGGTGTATAGGGCGATAAGAGCATTGCAGAACTAAAATACTTTCATTTATAATGTAAAAAAGTAAAGAATATAAAATCTCAATTTTAAATAACAAATGAAAAGTTACTTCTCATGATAAACTATAGCTACCGCGTTTAAAGCCCAGAAAACATAAGCAATCCATGCAGTATTATTTAATAGGTTTTCCGTGAACATATTAAGAAGGAAAGCAATAAATCCTAAGCCAATAAGTAAAAACGTAGGATTTTTTTCTTCTCTGAACCTTGAAAATTTTCCCATTTTTTTAAGAATTTTTTGAACTGCTCAACCAATTTATCTGCCGTTTATCGAAAGGCAATAAAAATAATCGCTACCCAAGCCTATATAAATCTTTTCGTTTTGGATTTTAAGAGAATAAATAATCAAATTATCCATTTTATACTTCCATAAAAGTTTTCCAGTATTTTCATCAAGGCAATAGAGATAGTAATCAGTAGAACCTGTATATAATTTCCCATCACTGATTATTAAAGAGTGCTGGACTTCCCCATTTGTTTTATATTTCCATAAAAGTTGCCCGGTGTTCTTATTGATGCAATGAATATATTGATCATCACCTCCAACATATATCCTATCATCATATATAAGAGGAGCTGATTGGATACAGCCTCCCGTATTATACTTCCACACAATATCCCCTGTATTTCCATTGAGGCAGTAAAGGCTACCGTCAAGAGAGCCTATAAAGAGTTTCCCGTTGTAGGAAATTAAAGAAGACACAACGGGTCCTGTCTCATACTTCCATATAATTGGACCTACAGGCAACGATCTACTACATCCCTGAGAAACAATCACTAAGAGCACCAGAATTACTATTATCCACCTTTTTGCCATCTTTTATACCTCCTTAAAAGAGTTAAATTTATTTCTCTTTTAATAATAACTTAATTGTTTTTTTTCAAGAGGTTTTTTACATTTCCCTTCATATACAAGACTTCCAAACCCACGAAAAAGTTCCATAATTTTGAGAGAATTTTTAAAAATCTTGATTAATTATTTAAACAAGACATTTTAATCCACTGAAAAGGATCGTGGATAAATCCGATGAAAAAGATCTCGGATTAAAGAGGAGTAACAGAAGAGTAAACTGTACTTTTTCTCAGCAGATTTACATTCCTCCAGTCATTTTTGGGAGTATAATAGATGAGTTTTCATTCAAGGTTGCATTTGAAAGAATATTTCCATCTTTATCCATTACATCCACATTGCCGTTTACAAGATATATCATTCCCACCCTTTCTTCATTTTTAAAGGCAGATATATAGCGCTTTGTACCCATGTCTCTAAGGACAGTAAATTGTACAATAATCATATCGTTGTAGCTACCTAAAATAGAAGTGTTATATCCAATATCCTCTTCGCTGGGTTCAGATGTTATTATTTTCTTCCACCTTCTGCAAATACGCTCTTCCATATCAACTTTTGCTATACTACAACAACCACTTGGTACATAAAAATTCCCTTCAAAAGAAATAGAGTTTGATGGATCTGGTGGCTTACCAGGACCGAGTCCTGCATCGTTTTCCACGGAAATCTTGTACCATTTGCTTGTCCAGTTTCCAATATCGACAGTGCAGAGAAACAAGTCCATTCCCGTTTGAGGATTATAACCACCAGAAACAAGAATATTTAAATTGGTGCCATCATTGTCAATTGCAACTGGACAAGAGGGTTGAGAATTTGTATCTTGAAATTCATAATTAAGATTAAGTTCTTTTTCAATATACTTTTCACCATCCCATAGTTTCACTGTGTATTTATAATCACGGGAGTTGCCAGCTGGAATTCTTACTATCTCTACGTCTTTACCAAAAATAAATATTCTTCTAAACTGCTTATATTCAGGTATTTCAGTAATAGGTATTTCAGTAATAGTTTCAATTCGTTTATATAAATTTGTTTCACTCTTGAAAAACCAAGGAAGAATAATACAATCCTTTCCATTCCAATACAAGGGTCTATCGCCGTTGTAGTTTTCGTATGTTGCCTGTTCGCTTATACCAGTTGATGGTGCTACAGTGTAAATAAC
>CAZJKI010000055.1:0-6566 GCA_964546685.1 uncultured Caldisericum sp.
ATTTTGCTTATAATTTAACTATGAAATATTTGATTTCTTTTATTTTTGCATTCCTTATGGGAGCAGTACCATATGCTTATCTTGTAGGCAGGGTTACAAAACATATAGATATAAGAAAGCATGGAAGCAAGAATCCCGGTGCGGGCAATGTATTTCATCTCATAAGCTGGAGGGCAGGAACTGTTGCTCTCGTTGGAGATGCAGGGAAAGGCTTCCTCGCATTATATATAATATGGCTCGTGTATAAATTCAACGGAACAATCCTCACATATCTTGGTATTGCTTCGGTGCTTGGGCATGTATTTTCACCCTTCCTTGGGTTCAGGGGAGGAAAAGGAGCCGCAACTTCTGGAGGATTCCTCCTATTGGTTCTCCCTGTAGCACTCGGAACGAGAGCAATCCTGCTGCTAATCTATTACATAATTGCATGGATAATTCTTCTCATCATTACTCATTCTCAGGTCGTGACACTTGCAGTAATAATGCCTGCACTTCCTGTTACCCTCTGGTTTATGACGAAAGACGCAAATTTTACAATTGCAATTACCCTGCTCGTTTTACTGATTGAGCTGCTCGGAATAGGCTCTCTGAAAAGAGAGTGGAGGGCCTCATATAACAAATATATTTCAAAGTACTTCGGGATAAAAAACTAAAATCTCTTCTCTCTTAAATTGCATTTGCCCGGTATATTGACCGATTAAGCTAAAACATTATAATTTAATTGTGCCGGAGTGGCGGAACTGGCAGACGCGGCGGACTCAAAATCCGCAGGGGTTCGGAGCTCCGTGTGGGTTCGACTCCCACCTTCGGCACCATTCTAATATGCGAGAACCATAATTATTCAATAATAATCCAAATCTTGAAATCTGAGTAACGATATTTCTTACTCCGAGAATTACTTAATCAGAAAAAACGTTTGATGCATGCAAAGTAAATACAAATTTATTAAAAAATCAAAAGGTGATATAATCTTGCCTTTGAAGAAAACTGATGACCTTTTTTATGGAATACTCAAATACAACGAATAATTCAAATTTTAAAATATTTTCAAGCTAATCTGGTACTTCCTTTGTGGGTAAAACAAAAATATATAGAAAAGAGAGTTATATATTAGAATAAATAACTATTTTAAAAGAACTTAGGGGCTTTTTAAGCATCCAATTCAAACTAAAATGAATAAGTTCAGATACATATGAGACTACCATATAGACTAAGGAGAGTTATTTTTCTTGTCATTGATCAAACAGAGGAGACCGCCACGCCTAAATAGAAGGAGGACAAAGTCCCCCTTCTAACTTCCCCTATAACGGATTAAAATTACAAGACTTCAACAAATATAAACTTCAATCGCCTCGCGGTGACAGAAAACGGGTCATTGCGAGGGTTTCGAAGAAGCCCGTGGCAATCTCCTCCGTTCACTCAGTCTTTGCGAGCGACTGAAAGGAGCGTGGCAATCTCCAAATTTGGAAGGGGTGGAAATACCCCCCTCCAACTCCCCCCATAACGGACTTAAAAGAGGAGACCGCCACGGCTGTAAAAGGCACAGCCTCGCGGTGACTTTAGAAGGCTTTTGGGAAAGTTCGAAAGGGGCTTTGCTCCGTTCGAATGTTAAATCTTCCACAACACTAAAAGAATTCATAAAGGATTAGGTAATTTGTCACCTATTAATTTTGTGTTAAAATGTTATCCAGAGTCTCAAATGTATGTGACTCATACAAACTATTGACGTTACTTAAAATTCTGATAAACTTTTCCAATGGAAAATGTTGATCTTATGTCTTTTGGTAGTTTTACGTATGATTTAATAGAGAACGCCTGCAGAGAAAAAAGATTGTGTGTCGGAGGGAGTGGTGCTTATTTTTCAATCTCTTCGTCTTTATTTGATATAAAAGTTATTCCTGCAGGATATATTTCTAACAGGGTGCCTGAAAGAGTTTTAGAAAAGATAAAAGAGAAGATTGATATATCTTTTTTAATTCAAAAAGAAAACCTTTCTTTCCATATAAAATACGATGAGAAGTGGAATGCCAGATATCTGAAAGATTTAAAAGAAGACGCTGAGAATTTTGATTTTAAGGTCCTCCCGGAGCCAAAATTCATCCACGTTTGCGTAATATCAAGTATTGAACATCAATTAGAAATACTGAAATTTTATAAAAAAAATAAGGGCCCTTATATTTCATCCGGCACTTACTTAAACCGTGTAAAAAAAGACAGAGAAAAAGTTCTCAGAATAATTGAGCTTTCAGATTTTTTCTTTATGAACAGGATAGAAGCATTTGCTCTATCAGGAAAAGACAAATGGGAGGATGTGGTTAACTTTTTCTCTTCCTTAGATAAATGTGTGATAATAACAAAAGGGGAAGATGGGGCAATGTTCATTTCAAAAGACAAAATTTTCGAGGTCCTCTCTATCAAAGTTAATGTAAAAGATACAACCGGGGCAGGGGAAAGTTTTGCCGGTGGTTTTATAGGATCTTACATTAAATACAAAGATCCGCTTCTTTCTTTAAAATTTGGAGTAACTCTTTCCTCTTTTGATATAGAAGATTTTGGAATTAATAGACTTATCAATATAAAATCGGATGACGTTTTAAGAAGGTTTAAGGAGAATTTCCATGATTAGAAAAAATTTAGATCAAATTGAAAAGGTAGGAGAATTTTTAAAAAGACTCCATTTAAAATTTAATGTTCTTCCACAAATAGAGATGGCAAAAAACAAAAACGAAGCAAATAAAACTTTGACGCTTATTTTTTATGTTGATGCTATATGCCATCAGACAAGGAACTTTGAAGGAGAAATAAATGGACAACATGTAAGAGGATGGGACTACCTTCTACTTTGTTTTATAGAAGAATTTAAGAAAAACCCTTCCTTTATAAGAGCCGACAACATGGCGAGAATCACAGGTCAAATGCTGGAAAGAATTTTAATGGGATCAGGCGACAGGTATTACGAAAGGGCATATCTTTTAAATAATTCAGCAAGGATATTAAAAAGAGATTTTTCCGGGGATATTTTCAAGATAAACGAGGTCTCTCATGGTTATATCAAAAGAGAAGGTGGCCTTGGAATGATTGATTTATTTAGAAGATTTAAGGCTTACTCTGACCCTCTGTCAAAAAAGACATTTCTTTTTTTAAACATTGCTAAAAAGGTGGGGCTCTGGGAAATAAAAGATGAAGAAAATCTCTGGACGCCGGTTGATTATCATCTCGAGAGAGTATCTATCAGAATTGGTCTTGTTGAAGCCGATAAAAAACTCAAAGATAAACTAACAGAGGGAAGAAGAATCCCACAAACATTGGATTTAAAAATAAGAAATGAAGTTGGCGAGGCAGTCAAAAAAGTTTCAGAGATTTCAGGAATACCGATTGAGAACCTTGATCAACTACTCTGGGCTCTGGGCAGAAGTTTATGCTTGAGAGAAAAACCACTATGCGAGGGCGGAGGTAACACTAATTGCACCCTTAAAATTGTATCAGGGCTTTCCTGTAAAGAAAAATGTTTTATCTTCCCTGTTTGCTCGGCTTATAAGAATCAGTATAGAAGAAAACTTAAAGAACCGAATGTTTTTACAATATACTATTAAGTCGATTACATATTCAATCTGCTTTACCAGGTATTTTCCAAAGCAGAAGATTGAATCTTAAAAATCAAAGGGAGTAATAAGTTTTCCCTTATAGAAAACCGAAGTCCTCTTTCTCACTGAATATTCAAATTCAACAGGTATCCCGGAGTTTTTCATAGCCTTTTCAATTTCCTCAATGCGAATGCTTCCGCTCCTTGTGAAATAAATAGAAAAAAGTAGTTCTAAATTAAGCCCTTCCTTTTTCAGGAGTTCAAGGTTTTCGATGAAGGGCCTTACGTTCTTTAGCTTTTCTCCACGTTGTACAATAATTTCAGGGCTTTTAAAAATTTCTTTTATTTTTCTGTCAATTTCAACCTCGTCGATATCAAACTCGAGTTTTCCATAGACAAAATGAACAAGTATCGCATCAAGAGAAGTAAGAGGTGGCATCTCAAGTGGAACTTCTTTTATGTTTTTAATGACGATAACGCCTGAAAATGCATCTTCAAGCTTATTTTTGATAAACTCGAGGTCAGTGTCTTCATTAAGGTAGAAATCAAAATACTCGTCCTCACCAACCATTCCAACGCTCAGTGGAAAGCCCATTTCTAATTTTACTCTGGAGTTAAAGCCTTCGGTATATTTCAAAGGAAGCAGTGTTCTTCGCAACCCTCTTTCCATTGCAGTTTTAAGGTCAATATGCCCGATGTAACAAATGTCTTCAGGTCTTTCAAAATTTACTCTTATTCTCACGTTATATATTACTACAAATCACAATTTTAAAAGAGAATCAAATGCTCTTATAAAAATCTTCTCAAAAAATATTAGCTAATAAAAATCATCAAATTTAACCGAGCTTAAAGAAACATAAGTGAATAAAATTTTAAGATAGGGTTTGATGAAATTTACCAGTCTTAGAATTAAAGGTAAAGCAAAGAGTAACAGAAAACAAGTGAAACAAAACTTGAAGCATAATAAAGTCTTTGTAGATCATTAAAAAAGTAATAAAATGATAGGGAGGTTGTGCATTATGAAACTCACAGAAGAAGAACTTTTAAAGATTCCGGAGAACATAAAAAGCTTTGCCGGAAGCAAAATATGGAAAGAAACTTCTAAAGAAAACCTTATCAAAGGGTTAAAGGACACTGATTTTTCTGAAATTAGAAGAGTTGCTGATTATTTAGACCTTTATATCGGTGATACATGGGCATTAACTATAGGAATGTTTGGCGGTAGATATTATGTTAGAAATGTTGGCTTTGAAAACGAGAAATATATGTATCTAATTTATGGGGCAGCAACTGGTGCACATGCCGCAGGGGTTAGTGCAGCAGGAAGCTGGGCTGCTTTAATGAGCCTCTCCATATCAATAGGAAGATTTTTTAGTAAAAGGCGCAAAGAAAAATAATTATCATTATTTAATAAAAATCTCGAAAAATTTTCCACTAAATATTTTCCGAAATCTCTTGACTAAATAATAAATAATGTTAAAATTCAAACCGTAAATTTAAAATGAAAATCGGGATAACGTACAACCTTAAAAGAAGCGACAGCGATAGAGAAGCCGAGTTTGACAGGCCTGAAACTATCGATATGGTCAAGAAATCTCTTGAGAATAGAGGTCATAAGGTAAAACTATACGAAGCAACTTCTCCATTGCTTTTCTATTCACTTGCGCTTGATAGACCTCAATTTGTATTTAACATTGCTGAAGGGAAAAACGGCCCTCACAGGGAGGCTTTTGTCCCTGCACTGCTCGATGAATTAAAACTCCCCTATACTGGCTCTAACGTCCTGTCTCTTGCAATATCAATGGATAAGATAATGACAAAAGAAGTGCTTAAGCTTGCCAATGTGCCAACACCCAACTACAAAGTAGTACGGCCAAACGGACACATAAACCTTGAGGGTTTAAAATTCCCTGTAATCGTAAAACCTCCATTTGAGGGTTCAAGCATGGGAATCACATCGAAATCAGTATGCGGTAACGTTGAGCAGGCAAAAATGGACATTTACAAAACTTTTCAGAAATTTAGAAGACCAGTACTTGTTGAAGAGTTCATTGAAGGTACAGAGATAACGGTTGGAGTAATGGGGAATTTCCCTCCAAAGGCACTTCCTCCAATGGAAATAGACTTCTCGCCTCTTTCTAAGAGAGAATTGAGGGCGTCAGCATGGGGAATCCAGACTTACAAATTTAAAACTGACTATTCCACCAAGGCAAATTATTACCTGCCTGCAAGGATGCCTGACGAAATGCTTTCAAAAATGTCCAAAATATGCGAAGATGCCTTCGTTGCATTAAGGAATGTGGATATTGCAAGATTCGATTTGAGGGTTGATAAAGAAGGCAACCCCTTCATCCTCGAGGTTAACCCTCTGCCAGGGCTTGACCCAGAACATTCAGACTTCCCAAGAATCTACAAATTAATGGGGAAGACCTACGAAGACCTTATTAACGACATCTTGAACTTTGCAATTGAAAGGTACAGGATGGAAAACAAAGCTGTGACAGAAAACAATCAGAACAGCATAAATCCAAGTCCTTAATTAAATTCTACGGACGATTTTTCAACGTCAGGGTAAATTTTATCGATCTGCTGCTGAATCTCTATAGTTTTCTTGAGGGCGGTTGCGATTTTTGAATATGTCGTGATTTCTTCAAGAGACAGGTATCTCCCTTTTCTATCTTTGAGCCATTTTGACAAAACTTGATAACCTCCGATTTGGTATTCAAAAACCTCCATGTCGATATTATCAAAAAAATTGTCCTTATTAATATAAATTTTTCTTTCTGGTTCACTATAAATAACCTTTTCAACAAGGTTTGAGCCCTGCCCCTGGTATTTTGAGACAGGCGAATCCAGATCAGGAGACCTCAAAAGGTGCAGAGATGTAAGCGCCTCTCCTAATTTACCAATCTCTTTGAAAATTTCATAATCAGAGGTAAAGGGCACTCTCGGGAAATCTATCTTCAAAAACTCTTTGTACTTT
>CAZJKI010000056.1:0-4348 GCA_964546685.1 uncultured Caldisericum sp.
GACCCTTGAACCAAAAGCCATAATATATATAATTGAGCACGGAGGTAAATATGAAGCATATAAAAGTAATTGCAAAGAAACCTTTTTGGAATATTGACAAGGCACACGATTGCCGCGAGTGTCAGACACCCTGCAAGTCTGCCTGTAAGACAAGCGTGACTGTAGGCAACCAGGTTTGTGAGATAAAAAAGCCAATTAAAAGGTGGATTTGGTAGTTGAGTGATTTTTTAGATAAATCATCGGTACATCTTTTTGAGTTCAATAGCGAAAGGTTCGTACTCGATGTAAATTCAGGTTCTCTGTTCAATATTGATAGCTCCACTTACGATTTCTTAGAGAGCATCGTGAACGGAGAGTCTCTTAATTCTTCAGATGCTAAGTTAGAAAAAGCTATCGGCAAAGAGGCACATATTGTCAGAAAAGAAATCGAAACCCTTATAAAGGAAAACTCTCTTTTCTCTAAGCTGCCAGAGTATTTCGAATCCAATTTAATTTTGAAATCAATGTGCCTTAATGTTGCTCATGCCTGTAACTTTGCCTGCAAGTATTGCTTTGCAAAGAAAGGTTCATATGGCGGAAGTAATGCACTTATGAGTTTAGAAGTTGCAAAATCTGCAATTAATTTCCTCGTAAAAAATTCAGATGGAAGGGAGCATATTGAAGTTGATTTTTTTGGAGGCGAACCTCTTCTCACATTTGATATTGTAAAAGAGACAATAAAATACGCAAAGGAAAGTTATCCTGAGAAAAAATGGAGGTTTACCATTACAACGAATGGTTTTCTTCTTGATGATGCAAAAGAAGCATTCCTTTATAAAAACGATGTAAGCATTGTTTTAAGTCTTGATGGCGATAAAGTAACAAATGATAAATACAGGATATTCAAGGATGGGAAAGGGACATTTGATTCTATTTTTCCGAAAATTAAAAAAGTTGCAGAACACAGAAACGAATCTGGAGGGTATTACATGAGAGGCACATATACCCACGGAACCATGGAGATATCGAAAACAGTCGAGGCATTGAGGAATTTTGATTTTAAATATATTTCTCTTGAGCCTGTTGTTACCAGAGAAAGTGGTGTTGGTATCACTAAAGCCGACCTAACCACATTGAAAAAAGAATATGAAAAACTTGCAAATTATTATATTGACTCCCAGAAAGATGGAAGATGGAACTTTTTCCATTTTAATGTAGACCTTGAAACAGGCCCGTGTGTTCAAAAAAGGATTCATGGATGCGGTGCAGGAGTTGAATATGTTGCAATATCTCCTGACGGAAATATATACCCGTGCCACCAGTTTGACGGGATCAAAGAAACAAAACTAGGAAATGTATTTGATGGTATTACTAATAAAGTTCTCCAGGAAAAGTTCAGAAAGGCAAACTTTTTGTTTAATAAATCTGAGTGCATAAATTGCTGGGCAAAATTTTACTGTTCGGGAGGATGCCTTGCAAACAATTATACAATGAACGGCGATATATTCAAACCATATCAAATTGGCTGTGAAATTCAAAAAATGAGGATTGAGGCAGCTTTATATGTACAATATAAGTTAAGCGAGTCAGGTATTCAAAGCTTATCATATCAAGGCAGCGAGGTTAAGTAAATAGTATTTTTAACTCATTTAAGATGAAATATAAGGGTTTTAAAAAAGCCGCAGTAATATCGAAATATAATTAGATCAGAAGAACTTCAAAATAGGAAATTTAATTAATCTCTTCCGTATGTTTTTGTTATTTCCAAAAGTTTTTCTTTTATTGAATCCGAAAACTTATCCCAGGCGAACCTGAATTCCCAGTTGCCTTGAACTGTTGAAGGAGTGTTCATCCTTGCTTCAATACCAAGACCCAATATATCCTGAACAGGTATTATCACAACGTTTGCTTGAGAAACCATTAGAAGCTTAATAAACTCCCAATTAATTTCATCTGCTTGGACAGCATGACCAAGATATTTAAAAACCCTTCTTTTTTCTTCCTCTGCCGCTTCATACTCAAACCAACCTCTTACTGTATTATTATCATGAGTGCCAGTATATGCAACACAATTCTCTTCATACATATGAGGGAGATAAAGGTTTTGAGGGTTGTCATCGCCGAATGCAAATAAAAGTACTTTCATCCCTGGAATGCCAAAGTGACTCATAACTTCCCTAACGTCCGGGGTAATTACACCCAAATCTTCTGCAATGACTGGTAAATTTACAAATCTTTTAAGGAGAGCGTCGAAAAAGTCATGAGTTGGCACATCCACCCACTTGCCGTTTACTGCTGTTTGTTCGTGCGAGGGTACCTCCCAGTATGCAACAAGCCCTCTAAAATGGTCGATGCGGACAATATCGGTTAATTCAAGTACTCTTTCAAATCTTTTTATCCACCAATCGTAATTTCTTTCCTTCATTTTATCCCAGTTATAAACAGGGTTTCCCCAGAGTTGACCTGTGGCACTAAAATAATCAGGTGGTACTCCGCTTACTGCATACGGTTTTTTATTTTCGTCAAATTTAAAAAGTTCTGGATTTGTCCAGGCATCTGCGCTGTCGTAGTCAACATAAATTGGTATATCGCCAATAATTTGGATTCCTTTTTCATTAGAATATCTTTTTAGTGTTTTCCATTGTTTATTAAACATGTATTGAAGGAATCTTTCTTTTCTGATTTTCTCTGAAAGTTCATTTTTTGCCATGTTTAAAGCCTGGAGGTCTCTGTCTCTCAGTTCTTCAGGCCAGTCGCCCCAGCTTACCCCAAATTTCTCTTTCAAAGAGACAAATAAAGTAAAATCATCAAGCCATTGTGCATTTTTAAAACAGAACTCCTCGAAGTCAAAGGAATGATTTTTAACTTTGAACTTCTCGAATGCCTTTTCAAACAATTGTTTTTTGAATGGAATTACGCTTTCAAAATCCACTTTATCTTCACTAAATTGTGGCGTATTTTGTAAATCGCCTTTCTCAAGAAGCCCTTCTTCGAAAAGTAACTCAGGACTTATCAAAAACGTATTACCTGCAAAAGCAGAAGTTCCATGGTATGGAGAATTGGCATAGAAACTTTCAGTCGGATTAAGTGGAAGAATCTGCCAAAGGCTTTGACTTGTATCTCTTAAAAAATCTACAAATTTGTACGCTTCTTTACCTAAATCCCCGATTCCGTACTGCGATGGCAACGATGTAATGTGTAAAAGTATTCCGCTTGCTCTTTTCACGTGGTCTCCTTTGCCAAATTATACAGAGAGTACCTTCAATTTAAAACTTCTTACTACACACTGGTGCCTGGCACAGATGTGCAGTGGTTAAAAATTTGGTGGTTCCTGTTCTTCTTCCTCGACACCTGAAAGTCTTGCTACCCTGTCAAACTCTTCATGTAATCTTTTATAAGCAGTATTTATATCCTCTGCTTTATTCCATGCTTGCCTGAGGTGGGTTTCGTAGAATGTTTTCCATGCTTTATCAACATCCTCGAAAGCTTTTGAAATTGTTATAATGTCATTTTTCACTTTTATTGCCTCTTCTGACAACTTCTTTGCGTGCACTCCTGCCCTTACAAGCTCGATTTTATAGGCAAGAGTGAGAGGCGAAACAACCTGAACACCTTTTCTTGCATAGTTCAATAACATTTCATAAGCTTCCGCAGTAAGAAAGTAATAGACTCCTTCAGATGGAATAAATGCAAACGCAAAATCGGCAGAACCTGCTTCAGGGTGGACATAATCTTGTAAAATTTTCTCAAGATGGCCTTGAACATCTTTTATAAATTGCTTTTTGAAATTCTCTTTTTCACTATCTTCCACCTCAATCATTTTTCTAAAGTTATCGAGGGGAAACTTCGAATCAATGCAGATAATCCCAGCTGTAGATTTTATATGCGCATCTGGCATCTTGCCTTCAAATATTCGCTCTCTTATGCCAAACATGTTGGGCGATAGAGAATCCGAAAGGATTTTCTCAAGGGCTATTTCACCGAAAGAGCCTCTTTCAGCAGGTACTCTAAGCATCTTGTCAAGATTTCTATAATTTTGCTGTATGTCCTGTGCAATAGTTGAAATTTCACCAATTTTTCTGTCAATACCAAGTTTACCCATCGCGCTTGAGACCGAGTTTTCGAACTCCGCAGGATTAACCCTTCCTTTTCTTAAAGAAACAAATAAAAGAATTACGAGAAGCCCGACTGCTATTAAAAGCAAAATCTCTATAAACATTGCTGCCTCCTTTAAGGTTTATTTTATCATATTAAATTATTTTCCAAATTACTAAGAAATTCAATTAAAGTTAAAAACCGTTTCAAAAAATTTTGGTAATTTTTAAATATCTTCACTTTTCATATTTTTCCACACTCTTAAATTAGAATA
>CAZJKI010000056.1:4448-6475 GCA_964546685.1 uncultured Caldisericum sp.
AGGCACGCGACTATTATGCAGTTCAAGACATGCAGTAAAATATAAAAACAATGGTCGAAAGAGCTACTACAGGTAAGTTTGATTTAATTTAAATAGAATGACAAACAGAGGAACTTCTAACAGCAGATTTGGCAGAGGCAGTATCATCCGGGTTAAGAGAAGGCAATTATCTCACACCAGATAATTAGTCCAACAAATAATTTCCAAATGAATATAAGGAGCACAATAATTGCTCCTTTAACTATTTAAAATCACAATAAAAAATCTATCAATAATTAAGTAATTAATTAGTATAATAAATTATGGAAGAATTTAACGAAAAGCATGTAAGGTTATTCTACAGGTTACTTGATCATAGCAACGAAACCGAATTAAGATTTCTTAAAAGAGGCACTTACTCATCTTATAAGTTTACTAAAAACGAGGATGAATTTGTCGAAGCGTGTAAAAAATGGAACGGAAAAAAGAACATCTATACAGTTATAAGAGAAAGAGACCCCAAAATACGAAAATGTGCTACTGCTTACGATATTGTCGGGTTCAAAACAATCTTAATCGATATAGATCCGGTTAGAATGGCAGAAATTCCATCGGATGAGAAAGAAGTAAAAAATGCAATCAAAGTAGCAAAAATTATTGCAGACTGGTTCGTTCTGCAGAAATTTAAAAAACCGTATATTGCAATGACAGGTAATGGAGCCTGTCTCTATTTTTCTGTACCATATTATGAAATTAAAGATGAAAACCGTAACGAAGTATCATATATGTTTGAGCAGTTTGAAACTAAATTAAGGGAATTATTTAAAAAAGAACTTAAAAAATACAATTGTAGGATTGATAATATGTATGACCTCCCGAGAATCGCAAAAGTCATTGGTACTATGAGTGTAAAAGGCGAAAATACTACCAAAAGGCCGTGGAGATTATCATATTGGATAGAGGAGCCTTATGAGAGAAGAGTCGATAGAAAACTTTTAAATGTTATCCTAAATAGAATTATTAACGGTTCAACCGGGAATTTGTCTGAGATTTCAGTGAGCAAAAAATTTACTACCAGGACATGGCAACTAGCAAATACAAACCAATTAAAACCAGTTTGGTTGATGCAGCCCATACCTTATTTTGGAGAGGAACTTCAAGGTGATTGGATTTACGAACCTAAGGTTGACGGATGGCGGCTTGAAATTATAAAGGGTTCAAAAAACGTTAAGTTCTTTGGAAGAAGGCTTGAAAGAAACCCAAACTGGACCGATAAATTAAAGGCAATCCCAAAAGAATCTCTTAAAGACGTCACTGAAGGTACTATCCTTGACGCAGAGCTTTACACTGACAGAGGAAGAAGGTTTGTACCATCAATTTTTACCAACAATCCCAAAGCAAAACCCACTGTTTTTATTTTTGATGTTATTTTCTACAAAGGAAGTTTTACAGGGAACTTACCACTTAAAGAAAGAAAAGAAATTTTAAAATCGATGAAATTCAAAAAACCTTTTTACATAATAAAATTTAAAAAAGTTACAAACCTTGAAGAACATTTGAGAGATGCAATAAAAAAAGGTTTTGAAGGAATAGTAATAAAAGAACTGAACAGTCCGTATATAATTGGCAAGGATTCGCCAATGGCAACGCAATACTGGCGAAAAATAAAACCTTGAAGGAGGTAAAAAGATGGCAGTAGGGAGATTCCAAGTGATGGCAACCTTACAGGCTGCAAGGGCATATGTTTTAGGGAAACCTTTAAATAGTGCAAAGAGTTTTGGATTAAACAGGGCTATATTCTATGCAGCTGCAAAAAAGGGATTTAAGGAAATGAAAGGAGCAAAACCTCCATCTGAAGTTTACATTGCAAAGAAATTAATTTCAGATGAAAAACTTAAGAAAATTCAAGAAACCTTTAAAATAGAGGAGATAGGTGATGAACTTGCCTATGCAGTAGAGTTTGATGGGACAACCTATTACACCATAGGAAATGAAATTCAGACAGAAGAGGATTTTGAAAAACAAATTGAACATAGATTTGAAGGAAA
>CAZJKI010000057.1:0-6392 GCA_964546685.1 uncultured Caldisericum sp.
GAGCACGCGATACAGTATATTGCATAAGTGTGAATGACAATTAGTTTATTAAAATCTGGGTTGCAGTAATACATTTTAAATAAATACTGCAAATATTATAGTTGTGGGTTTTAAAATTTTTTATAAATTATTTTAAAAATGTGGAACTTTTTTCGACTTTCAGAGTCTATATATGTGAGAGGAAAATTTATAAAAACCTTCTGCAAAGAATTTGACACGAGAGAGAGTATAAAATATAGGTGAAAAGGAGGTGGTGTAATATGAAAGAAGAAATTTCGGCAACGAAAGGAGGTGAGATAATTGGAAAAATCCTTTGAAAAGGAAATTGAAGATTAAGAAAAATCTTGGAAAAGAAATAAAATAAAAATGATAAGAAGGAGGTAAAAAGATGAAAAAGAATTTGAAGTGTGTCGTAAGTTTGGTTATCATTCTAATAATATTTTTTTCTTTATCAGTTAAAGTAGGTGAGAGTGCTTCTGATGATCCATGGGGACAAAAAGAAGTTCTCAACTATCTCTTCTGGACAGCTGATCCAAAACTTGAACAGGATGTAATAAAGCTTCAAAAAGATTTAAGGCTTGATGATGCTACTATGGAAAAACTCAAAGAATTAGGTTTAGAAGAGCGTTTAATTATTGGAGAATTAGACCATGGTGAAGCTCTTGAATCCGTGAGTGCAAATAATTTTAACAACAAAGTAGAAGCTCTTTTTGCTAACATTGATAGCGAGACTCGTAAGGTATTGGGGTCAAAATATGATGATTTCCGTAAATGGATAAGGAAGTGGTGGAAGGATGAAAATGAGTATAGAAAGAAATGGATTGAAGAGAAGATGCAAGAGCAAGGATATTCTATTCTTTCTGATTACTATAGAGGTTTGGTGTTTGCCACCCAATATAATGGGTATACTTCTTCTGAAGTGGCCTTACCTGACAAGTATGTGAAATTTGCCAATCTTGGCTGGTGGAACAATATTCCTTCTGCCATTAGACCGAGATATAGTAACCCGCCTTACACAGTTAATGTATATTATGATGTCACAAATAAAAGTGTTCTTAATGTTACAGTCCGAGAAGTTGGACCATGGAATGAAGATGATAATTACTGGGATTCGGCTAACGGAAGTAACCCACGCAGATTATTTACAGACCTTCCATTAGGAAAACCCGAGGCACAAGCTGCCTATCAACAAGGATATAATGGTGGAAAAGATCAGTTTGGACGAACAGTCAGCAATCCAGCGGGGATTGATTTAACACCTTATATAGCTTCACAGTTGGGCTTAGGATACATGCAAAATGCTTGGGTATGGGTAAATTTTAGCAATCTACCATGATTAAAATAACTCGTTTAAAATACTTGATTTTTGCTTTAGTAATTATTGTATCCATTAGTTTGCTATTTGGTTGCAATCAGCAGGAAAAAACTAATTTGCAAAGTCCTAATTGGATAGAAACTCAAATTGATATAGAAAAAGCCAAATCTACTCAGGAAGAAGTTGACAATGGTCATAGACCTGGTCTTCTTGATCCGCATCAAGTGTCGCATGAATTTTTAGAATGGCAACTCAATATTGCTGGAGATAAAGTACAAAAGATGAGAGATATAAAGGACATTGAGAATGGTAAGATTATTCAGGTAACTCTTTCCGATGGAAAGGTATTACAACTCTATCTTATCCAACCTGTTAGGAAAGACTCCACTGGGATATGGCAAGTCCAAAAATATCGTTTTGTTGAATAATTTTATTGACTGGAGGCTCTCGGCAAAGCCCCAGCAAGTTTTTAAAGCTTATTCTTAATTGGCTGGTATACAGATTATAAAAGACATTATATTTTGAAAATTCTTTCTCAAACCTCTTGACAAGAGAGAGTATAAAATACAAGTGAAAAGGCAGGTGGTGCGATATGAGAGTGGAAAGAAAAACGGAAGGAGGTGAGAGGGAAAACATCTTGGAAAAGCACCACAAAATAAACTTTAAAGAGGAGGATAAAATGAAAAAGTTTAGTAAGGTTGTTTTGGTTTGTTTTTTAATTTTTATCGTTGTAAATGGAACCCAGATAAAGGCAACCAGCACATTTGACCCAAAATTAATTGTAGAAGATCTTTCAAAGGCTTTAAGAAATTGGTACATCAAGGTTCATTCGAACAATTATAGAGATATAACTGTTAACATTTCTCTTGCAGAAGATATTCAACCTCCAAAAATTGAAGCTGGAAAAGCAGAAGCAGTCTTCTATGTAAGTGCGACGATGACCCCAAAAATTACATTAGAAGAGGCATCACAATCTCCTTTTTTAAATGGAATGAAGGGGTATCTGAAAGAGCATAGAGGAAAACTTACTGAAGCCCAGGTTAAAACTATTGAATTAGCGATTAAGGAAAAATTTAATTCCCTTATAGATCCTGTTGGTAAGTTGCACGAAGAAAATGGGATATTTAAAATTTTATGCAATCTTGCCTCGGATGGAAAAATTGACAAAAATAGTATAAAGATCTTTTACAATGTTTCTCCGAAGGGTGACCCAATCTGGGAAGATGCAAATAACTCTTTTCTTTCATCAAAATCAACTTATGACGAAGAAAAAGCAGGGTATAGAGAGGTAGAAGAGTTAATTGATATTATTAATAGACTTGCTCCACCAGGCACATCTCGCAAGAATGTTTCTCCCGCCTATTATGTGAATCTCTATAATCGAATTACAGCAAGAAATTATGCAGACCAACATACAAGCAACGCTTCTGAGGATAAACATATTACTTGTTGGATAGATAACAAGCCAGTTGTTTCTTACTATACAGATATTAGTTATTGGAACAATTCAGAGTATCCTTTAACAAAGTATTCTAATGGCTACTACGAGCGATTAGCATGTAATAACTGTGCCGATTTTGTTTCTCAAGCAATGTATGAGGGAGGCATGGAGACTGATGCATATTGGAATCCTTCTAATAGGAAGACTTCATATAATGGTAAATGGTGTTGGACATCTGTTCCCGACCTTGAATGGAGAATGTTCAACCAAAGAGGTGACTGGAAGGAGGCCTCGTACAATCAATTAGACATTGGTGATGTAGCTATATTCCTTGATAAGGATGGAGATCCTTATCATATTGTTATTGATGACTATTCCTATGGTTATTATGGAGTTTATTGTAATTATTTCGATGGGCATACAAATGATGTAAAAGAATACCCTTATGGTCCTTCAGGGAAAAGAATTTTTTACAAAGTCAGTTGTTGGAGGGGGTCACCTTAATGTGGAAAGAAGAAAGTTAACCATTTTGTTTTTAGTTTTGTTCGTGCTATTTATTTTAGGATGTAATAGGGCAAGAGAAGTGCCTTCCAGAAATTCTGTTACAGAAACTCCTCCCGAAAACTCCATTCCTTTTTTAACATTCTCGTTTAATCAAAAAACAGCTAATATGGAAGCTTATCTGAACTATTGGGACATTGTAAAAGGAAAAATTATAACAACGGATAAAGTCTTGTATATTACTCCATATATATCACCTCCAAATCAAACTACTCGCTATAATTTAAGAGGATTAGCTACCTATTATGCGCTTCCATTGTCCTGGGATGGAAAAAGTTACATCTATCTTTCAAGCAGAATTCATGAACCAAAAAATATTCCGAATTACTTTAAACTCAAAATGTTTGATGACCCTGTGGATCCTGACAAATGGGTGAAAGGAAGAGAAATTCTTTATGATTATGTTTATACATATTCGAAGAACTTACAGGTACAGGAAAAAAATGTTGGTGCTGAATATTTATATTCAAAAGCAAAATACGGAGACTTTACTTTCAGAGTTTTTGATAACGGTGGTAACCTAGTATTAAAGAAGAATGAAAAGATCTCTTTATACAATGATGTATTTCATGGAGGAGTTTCATCTGGAGAAGCATGTCTCTACGAAGAAGATAAGAAAGAAGTTAAAGAACTTCTTCTCTATTATGATAGCGTAGGTATGGGACATTTTCTCATTTGTACAATTAATCTGGAGAAAGATACATATAGATGGGATGAAGTAAGCGGAATTGAGCATGGTTGCATTCCAAATATGAACCAACAAGATGTATCTATTATCGGAAATAAATTTTATGTCCCTCTCTGTGGATGTTACATTGGGATTATTGACCCTGATGAATATACCTGCAAGCTTCTTGATCAGCAGGAAATATTTAAATCTCTCTCTTTTTATAATTCTCCCACTGGTATTCACTACGGTGGGTATCCCCAGATTCCTGGTGAGTATAATGATTATCTTATTTTGAACGGTACTATTGATTATGGTAAAAACAAAGATGAGGAATTTCTTTCTGATAACTACAAGCATATTTGGATAGCTTATAACACAAAAACAGGCAAGATCGATGGAATACTTGAGTGGTACTCTCTTAATCCACAATTTATTATTTTAAGAGATAGAGATGGGAAGGAGCTATATAGAATAGAAACTGATAAATTGGTAAAAGATGTGAGTAAATTATACGATGTTAGTGGCAACTCGTATATTAATGGTCGTTTTATTTATGAAAATTTTATTAGATTCCCACATATAAATGGAGGGTGATCTGTTAGATAAAAATCCTATCATCTATGAGTACTGGAAATAGTAGTAATTATTATTTACGAGCTAATACTGAACACGAGCGCAAGTGCAGGAACTTGCGCTCTTTTATCTTAATTTTGTATATAATTATGGAGTGAAGGCAAAAGTTTTCTTTATAGTTATAATTTTAATTTTCCTTATTATTTTTACTGGTCTTTACATTTTAAGGGGAACACTTACTATTTTTTCAACTCCCTCTGGTGCTAAGGTTTATATTAATGAAGATTTTAGAGGAGAAACACCATTAGAAATAAAGCTTCATTCAGGGAAATATGAAATAAAGATTTTAAAAGATGGTTTTGAAGATTATACAACTAGTGTGAACATCCGAGTGAATAAAAGATTGAGTATTTCTCCTTATTTAGAAAAATTGCAGTACCTTCTTGCTTTGGGAGAGAATGGCTTTTATAAAGTAAACTCCGATGGACGAGTAATCACCCAGCTTGGTGAAAACTTTGATGGAAACGTCGGTTGTGTTTCTTTTTCTCCGGATGGAAAGAAAATTCTGTATATCCTTTATTCATCCGATTACAAAGAATCTTCTATATGTATAATGGATACCGATGGTAAAAATAGAAAAATACTTATAAATGATATTACTCTCGATGTCTATCCTATTTTTTTCCATAACAATAAAAAGATTCTATTTGCCTCTTCAGGCTCTAAAGAAGGCTTCCTCTCCCTTTGGTCAATAAATATAGATGGTACTGAAAAGAGAAAAATTACTGAAATTGAAAGACATGAAGAGATTAAGTGCGCCATTTCTCCCGATGACAGTAAAATTCTATTCTATGGTTTTGACATGTATCAAAACCAAGGCCCTACGGCTCTGTGGATTGTTGATTCAACGGGTAAAAACTTAATGAATATCACCAAAGTAATTGGACAGGGAGAAGTAACAGCTGCTTCCTTCTCTCCAGATGGGAATAAAATCCTCTTTGCCTTCTCAGGTAATCTCCTTGGTGAAAAGTGGACTGGGCTTTGGGTCACTGATTTAGATGGTGAAAATATGAAAAAGATTGGGGAAGGCATAATAGATGAAAATGGCTTTTCCTCTCTTAAGTTCTCAAATGACGGAAAGAGTGTCTTCTTTGTTTCTGGTGGATGTTTATGGAGAGCATATATTGATGGAACAGGTAAGGAAATTGTTACAGCAGCGGTTTCTGACTTTTGCCTTTTTCAAAACGAAGAGAAGATTCTTCTTCTTACTTCTCAATTTCATTTTGATTTGATAAATACAGACGGAACAGGAGAAAAGGAAATTAGGGAAAGCTTAGGAAATCAAGTTTATCTTGACTACATTTATATATTTGGATCTCCAATCTCATCGGATGGAAGAAAAGTACTATGTTCAATATCATCTAATTCAGAGTTTTATCTATATATTCTAGACCTGGATAGTGGTAAGTTAATCAAATTAAATAATTTTGGGATATGCGGTTGGTTTCCTGATAACAAATAGATTTTTCATAATTAATGAGGAAAAATATGCAAAAAGGCTTAAAAATTGCCATTATTGCCTCTATTATTTTAGATTACATTTGTATAAAGGAGAAGATTTGTATCTAAATAAATTAAATCATTTCCATTCCTTTTTTGTTCATAACGCAAAATTCTTTAATAAACCATCCAAAAATGTGGAACTTTTTTAAACTTTCTGGGTCTATATATGTGAGAGGAAAATTTATAAAAATCTTCTGCAAAGGACTTGACACGAGAGAGAGAGTATAAAATATAAGTGAAAAGGAGGTGGTGTGATATGAGAGTAAAAG
>CAZJKI010000058.1:0-6390 GCA_964546685.1 uncultured Caldisericum sp.
GAGATTGCCACGGGCTCTACGAGCCCTCGCAATGACAAAAAGGCAAAAAACAGCCTCCGCTTGCCTTCAGCAAGAAAAGGATTGCAGAATGACAGAGTGAATACAATGGCGCCTCCACGCTACTGCACATAACCTGCCATCGTGAAAACAGGCAGGTAAAGCGAGATAAGCACTCCTGCGATAAGGCCTCCGATGAAAAGCATCATGACAGGGTTAATGAGAGCGGTGATGTTACCTATCATATAGTTCACCTCGTCGTTATAAAACTCGGCTGCCTTTCGAAGCATCCTGTCGAGACTTCCGCTTTCTTCGCCAATTCCGGTCATTTCGACCACCATGGGCATAAACATGCCGCTCCTTTCAATGGCAGCCGAAAGAGACTCTCCTTTCTTTATGCTCTCAACTATGTTTTTAATTGTTTCACCGATAATCACATTATCAATAACTCCCTCTACAGCCCCCAGGCAATCAACGAGGGGAATGCCTGCGGAGAAAAGTGTTGACAGGGTATCGCTGAATCGTGCCATTGCAGATTTTCTGGTCAGTTCGCCAAAAATGGGCAATTTTAATTTGAGCGTATCGATTCGCCTTTTCCCGTTGGGAGTTTTAATCCACCTGTAGTAAAAGGCAACCAATGCAATAACGATTATTAAAACTATCCAGCCTCTGTGAATGAGGAAATTTGCTGCAGAAAAAACCATTTTCGTGGGCAATGGAAGTGGTGCCCCAAGCTGGGTGAGAAAACCTTCAAAAGTCGGAATTACGAAAATGAAAAGGCCAATAACTATAATAACTGCAAAAATAAGCACTGCAACCGGATAGGTCATTGCGCCCCTTACTTTGTTTCTTATTTCATTGTCCCTCTGAAGAAAACCACTCATTGTAAGCAGGGAATTGCCAAGGTTTCCGCTGGTCTCCCCTGCCTTAGCCATGCTTACGTAAAGAGAAGAGAAAACCAAAGGAAACTTTTCAAGCCCTACGGATAGAGAGTTACCCTTCCTAACCTCTTCAGACACCTCGCCGATTATAGCAAAAAGTTTAGGATTCGCCGTCTGCTTTTGAAGGACCTGCAACGCTCTTGACATTGAAAGACCGGCATTCAGCATCGTTGCAAACTGGTTGGTAAAAACCGAAAGGTCCTTTACTGAAATCCTTGAAAATCTTGACAAAAAACCGCCCTGAGTTTTAGCGCCCGGTTTAGCTCTTGTAAATGCTCCTCTTGTTTCCCTGATATAAACAATTCTGTGACCTCTTCCTCTGAGGAAATCGGCAACCTGCGAGGCTGTATCACCTTCGAACCTGCCTACCTCCTGCTTTCCAGCGGCGTTTATAACTTTATATTCAAAAGAAGCCACATTTACCTCCCCATAAGATGTATAAAGCCTTCTCTGTTAAAGGCATATCTCAGGCCATCTTCATATGTAATCAAACCTTTAACGACAAGATTTTTCAAAGCATGCTCCATTGTCTCCATGCCAAGATTCGCATTAGTCTGGATTACAGAAGGAATCTGGAAGGATTTTCCTTCCCTGATAAGATTTCTTACGGCAGGGGTTGCAACGAGCACCTCTGTTGCAAGCACGAGGCCAGTTCTATCATTTTTCTCCATAAGCTGCTGGGAGAAAATGGCAAGTAGAACTCCAGCAAGCTGAGTTTTCACCTGATCCTGCTGGTAAGGGGGAAACACATCGACAATCCTATCGACAGATTGAGCAGCGCTATTTGTGTGTAACGTTGCAAAAACAAGATGCCCTGTTTCAGCTGCGGTAAGCGCAGTTGCAATGGTATCAAGGTCCCTCATTTCACCTACAAGAATTACATCGGGGTCCTCTCTCAATGCAGCCCTTAAGGCATTCGGAAAAGAGAGAGTATCGCTTCCAAGTTCTCTCTGAACAACTATTGAACGCTTGTGCCTGAAAAGATACTCAATAGGGTCTTCGACTGTTACAATGTGCTTTGATTTCTTTGAGTTTATTTCATCGATCATCGAAGCAAGAGAAGTTGACTTACCATGTCCTGTGGGACCTGTTACAAGGATAAGGCCTCTTTCTTCCTGAATAATTTTGTGAGCAATCTGAGGAACGCCAAGAGAATCAAGCTCTGGAATATCAAATGGTATTCTTCTGAAGGCAGCAGCAATCGAGTTCCTCTGATAGAAAACATTGACCCTGAAACGAGCGATCCCCTTAATGCCGTAGGAAAAATCGTGCTCGAGTTTCTCTTTAAAAAGTTCCTTCTGCCTGTCTGTCATAATTGAATACATCATCTCTGCAGTGTTCTCAGGGGTAAGAGGTTCAGAATCAAGATAAACAAGTTCCTTGTGAATTCTCAAAATAGGAGGAAGCCCGACTGATAAATGCACATCTGAAGCATCCTGTTTTGCAGCAAACAATAAAATTTCATCTAAGTTCATAATCAAACCTCCAGTGTTGAAACAACCCTTACAACTTCTTCAAGCGTTGTAAGACCTTCGGCTGCCTTGGTCATCGCATCGTCAAGCAAGGTTTTCATACCTTCCTTTTTTGCCTGGGCAGCGATTTCTTTTGAACTGACTTTTTTAAGCACCAATTTCTGGATTTCTGGAGAAACTGGCAAAATTTCACCTATTGCCATCCTTCCCCGATAACCTGTATGGGTACATCGATCACACCCCTCTCCTTTATAGAATGTCACATCTTCGTCAATATGGAACCCGAGATTCTCAAGAACATCCCTCGAAGGATTGTAAGGAACCTTGCAATTATTGCATACCTTTCTGATCAACCGCTGTGCCGTTGCACCAATAAGAGAAGAAGCTACAAGGAAGGGCTCAATATTCATGTCTATAAGCCTTGTGGCAATTGAAGAGGAATCATTCGTGTGAATTGTCGAAAATACAAGGTGACCTGTAAGTGCCGATTCAATAGCAATTCTTGCAGTTTCTTCGTCTCTGATTTCTCCGATGAGTATGATGTTAGGGTCCTGCCTCAGGATTGAACGGAGAGCGTTTGCAAAAGTAAGGCCAGCTTTTTCATTAACCTGCATCTGATTTATACCTTTTAACTGGTATTCCACAGGGTCTTCAATGGTGATAATGTTCTTTGTGGGAGAGTTTAACCTGTCGAGACAGGAGTAAAGGGTAGTAGTTTTTCCAGAGCCGGTTGGGCCTGAAATCAAAATCATTCCGTATGGCTGGGATATTATGTTTTCATACCTCTTGAGATTGTATTCGGAAAATCCCAGCTGATCGAGTGGTTTTACTGAAACGGTCCTGTCAAGTATTCTCATAACGACCTTTTCACCGAAAATTGACGGGATAGAAGAGACTCTGAAATCAATAGGTCTTCCTTCAAATTTAAGTGAAAGCCTGCCATCCTGAGGAACTCTTCTTTCTGCAATATCCATATTCGAAATTATCTTAAGACGGGTGACAATGCCAGGCTGAATAGTTTTTGGAAGAGACTGTTTTTCATGAAGGATCCCATCAACCCTGTAACGGATTCTCAAAGACGTTTCCATGGGCTCAACATGAATATCAGAAGCATCTTCAACAATAGCCTGAGAAATAAAATTGTTAACAATTCTTATCACGGGGGCTTCCTCGCCCATCTCTCTCAGCTTTGCGAGGTCAATATCTTCTTTTACCTCGACTAACTCAGGGCCCCCAGTTGCCTCTTCTTCAGCCATTTTAAGAGTAGTTTCCATCTCATAATACTTCTCTATAGACTGCTTTATTGAAGGTTTTGTAGCCACCAGAACCACAAGATTATTGCCAAGCGCGAGTCTCAGATAATCAAGGGTTTCTATATTTGTAGGATCGGCAATCGCCACGTAGAACTTTCCTTCATCTTTCTTCACCAGAAAGAAGGCATAATATCTTGCCTTATCAGGGTCAACATACCTTAAAACTTCTTTATCAACTGGATAATTAACAAGGTCGACATACTCGTATCCCCACTGTTCTGCAAGCACCTGTGCAAACTGGATGTCATTAATTGCTCCCATATCAAGAAGTATTTTAAGCAGCGGCTCTTTTGTAACTTTCTGAATACCAAGTGCTTTTTCAACAATGTCCTTTTTTACAAATCCCTTTTTAACTGCTATTTCGCCAGCTCTTAACGTAGAAGACGATGTTATCATTTAAATTCCTCCTTGTTCAAATCGATAATCTTCTCTTCGGGGGGCAATGATTCAAAAAGAATTCCTGCATCTTTAAAATCAGGGTTAATGGAGACTATTTCCGAAAGAGTATCGCGGTATTCATTGATTTTGCCTTGCGCCCTGTATAAAATAGAAAGCCTGTAAAGCGCATTTAATTTAACCTCTGCCAAATTCCCTTCCATTTTTATGGCCATTTTGTATTGCGTCATTGCAAAATCTTCAAGCAATATCCTTTCAAAGCAGATACCAAGGAAGTAGTGCATAAAAGCCTCAAATTGGTGAGAGCGGACAATAAACTGGAAAGAAGCCACAGCTTCTTCATATCTTTCTGTAAGAAAATACAGGAAGCCAAGGACAAAATGAACATGGTAATCAAAAGGCTCCTTCAACTGCCTCCCCTTATACTTATTAATAAAAGGCTCTACTAAACTTAAATAGGTATGAGAAGGTAAAAATTGATCAAAAAATCCCATAATTTCATTAAGGGACTCCCCTTCAATGTGCGTAATAAAGAATTTTATAAGGACATTTTTATTTCCAGGGTCTTTGTTCGTAATTATTGAATATATTTTTGTTGCTTCTTCTTTTTTATCTAAAACGTCAAAGAAAGTAGCAATACTGTTGAGTTCTTCAGCGTTTAAATTATCAACGAGCTTCAAAGTAACGTTGTATATAAAATCTGCATAATTAACAGGTTTCATTTGTACAAGCCTTAAAAGTATGCTGACAGTCTCCTTTTCTATAGTTTCTCTCTTAATAAGCATATTAAGGAAACTGACAAGATACGAGACTTTTTCAGGCTTCAACTCGAGAACGAGTCTTAAAAGCTCTGCTTTTTTATCTAAATCTTCAATGCTTTCTGTGTAACCAAGTATCGCATCCCCAACAATATCTTTTTCTCCTTCAAGGGGAAGAGTTTTTATATATTGCGCTACCATAACATAATCATCAAGCGGTAGCTTAGCAATTCTGTGCGCTGAGATAAGCCACCTTATTCCCTCTACATTTTCCCCCATGTTGAACAATGCTTTGCCATAAAGGTAAAAATATTGGTGGGTAAGCATGTTAGTTACGCCCTTGCCCCTGAGAAATCTTGAGACCCTGCCGAGGGATTGCACATCTTCTTTAAGGAGGGGAAGCGTCTTTGACGCAAAGTTCTCAATAGTATCTTTATCAGTTAACTTGAAGAATATTTCAAAAGCATCGTCAAACTCCTTGAGCTCAATCAGAGAGTTAAAAACCTCTGTCTTGATCCCCATATCTTCAGGAAGAAGAGAGGTCAACTCTTTCAAAACTTGAAGTTTTTCAACTTTCTTTGAAGATTTAAGCGCCGATCTGAGATAAAAAATGCAATCTTCTATTTCCTTCTTTTCTTTATAAATTCCTGCAAGTTTTAGTTTTACTTCGGTATCTTCTGGATCAAAGACAAGAATCTTATCGTAAATATACTCTGAAACTTCGGAGTCAATATTTTCAAATCTCTCTGCCGCTTTTTTTAGAAGTTCAATACCTTTTCTTTCATCGCCCTTCTTAATGTTCTCAAGCGCTTCAAGATATTCAGGATCAGCGTGAAGTATCTCCTTGATGCTCCCTGCGCCTTCAGAAGTTTCAGGTAAAACTTGTTTAACGGTTTTTCGGGTTTCCTCGGTTTTAACAGGCTCAGTAACTGCAGGTATTTCTTTTTTTTCTGCCGGGGTAGGCATTTCCTCTATCGGTTGCTGTGTTTTCTCCCCGTGAGCTTCTGCGGGAATTTCGAGCTTTTTTAAGACAGGAATATTTTCTGAAGAGGGGACAGTCTCTACAGGAGGAGTCTCTATAAATTTCGCAGTTTCTTCCTTTTCACCTTTGACCTGCTGGCTTTTAAGTACATCTAACCTGCTTTTTGCAAATTCATCTTTGGGTGCCAGCATAATGATGGCATTAAAATATGTGTAAGATTCTTCGAATCTACCGAGTTTATATAAAAGTTCGCCTCCCATTTTCAAAAGGTCAACATTTTTGCTATCTTTTTCTATCAATTTATCAACTATTTCAAAAGCCTCTGAAAAAAAGCCAAGTTTCACATAGACTTCAGTGATTTTAAGCATGAGAGCCGTATCGTTAAAGAAGTTTGATTCAAGAGCCTTCAATAAGTTAACTGCTTCTTTGGCCTTCTTAAGGGTTATTTTTTTGTCAATAAGTGCAAGTACTGTTTCAATACCCTTTTTTGAGTTGCCTGATTCTAAATACAATGGAGCAAGTTTTTCATAA
>CAZJKI010000059.1:0-5850 GCA_964546685.1 uncultured Caldisericum sp.
CTCTTGCATTTAGAACAAATGTTCGTATAATAGTATTGAGGTGGTAATTTTGGATAAGTTAACTAAAAAGCAAGAGGAGATTTTGAATTATGTCCTTGAAGAGATTGCAAACGGGCAGTACCCTACTTATAGAGAAATTATGCATGCTCTGCATTATAACTCAGTTTCGACAGTCTTTCAGCATATCAAGAAATTGGAGAGTCTTGGTTACTTGATAAGCGATAAAAAGGCTCGTTCTCTCCGTTCTACTAAAAATCAATTTCATGGGTTTCCTATTCTTGGCGCTATTCATGCGGGAAGTCCTACTATTGCTGTTGAAGAGATTCAGGGCTTCCTTCCTCTGCCAATCGATCAGAGGGCTCACCCGAATGCCTTCTTATTGAGAGTAAAAGGTGATAGTATGATTGGCGCCCATATTGAAGAAGGAGATCTGGTTGTTGTTGACCCTGATGCAACTCCTGTTGAAGGTGATATTTGTGTCGCTGTTATTGGAGAAGAAGCGACAGTCAAAAAGATTGAAAAAAGAAGAAATGGGTTTTATCTTGTCCCTGAAAATCCTCACTACATCCCCATTTTTATCACAAATGATACAAAGATTATAGGGAAAGTTATAGGACTCTGGAGAAGCAGATTTTAGAAGAGTTTTCAGTTGCACTATTAACCTGGTGCCTGGTACGGAAATTGTAGTAAACTTTCTTTATTTGAATTTATCAATTATCTTTTCATCCAGGTTATGTAGTAGAATAGATTGTCGTTCTTTGATTTGATACACCGTTCTGATTTTTTTGTTTCTTCAGGTTCGTCGGAAGCAGTCAAGTATATTATCTCTCTTTTATCGAGCTCGATAATTTTTTTATTTAGCTCTTCTTCGGTTATGTTAAACTTTTTCTTAAGTTCGTTTTTGAATAGATATATTGGAATTGAATTTTCAAAGTTGCCTTTTACGTTAAGGTTATCGTAAACGATTCTCATTTCCTCGTCGTCTGGGAATTGATTTTTTCTTTCGAAGAGAAATATCTCATCAACATATTCATATACTCTGTCGATTTGCTCTTTCAAATCAGAAATTTTTTTATCAATTTCGCTGAGAGCGTTGTTGAGAATTTTCTCAATTTCCTTTTTTGTAACATAATTTCCTTTAGTAATTTTATTCTTTTCTTCTGGCTTCATTGTTTTTTCCTTAATTTATCCAATGATGATTTTTACGTTCAAAACATTTTTGAATTGATTTCTCATGTAATCTTCGTCTCTTTCGGTGAGGCCTTTCACTCCTCTAAGTGGTACAACAACCTTGAAATCGTTCATTCGCGCATCGGCCGCTGTGTAATGAACGCATATATTCATGGCAACTCCTGTTATGTAAACCGTATCAACGCCTAATTCTTTAAGTGTTTCTTTTAAGTTTGTGCCAAAAAAGCCTGAATAAGTTTTTTTCTTTATAACATAATCCTTTTTATCAGGCTTAAGCTCTTCAACAATTTCTGTGCCTTTTGTTCCTTCAATACAATGTGCTGGCCAGAGTTTGAACTCTGGATCATTTTTATCGTGAGAATCACAAAGATAAATGATTGGAGAATTTTCTTTTTTAAAACTTTCTTTAAGGGATTTGATGTAAGGGATAATTTCTTTTGCGCCTTCTACCTTCAAAGTCCCCCATGCTTCCACAAAATCATTCAACATGTCAACTATAAGCAATGCTTTCATGACTTACCCCCTGAATATTATATCAGAGAATTAATTTCTTTTAAATCACTGAATTTTATTTACTTCTTCTAAGGTTTTTATTACTTCTTCAACGTGTCCTGCGACTTTTACGTTTCTCCACACTTTTCTTATAATCTCATCTTTATCTATTATAAAAGTTGAGCGCTCAATGCCCATATGTTTTCTCCCGTACATAGACCTTTCTTTATAGACATTAAATAGAGTTGAAACAATGAAGTTAGTATCTACAAGGAGATCAAAAGGAAGTCTTTCTTTTTCAATAAATTTTTTGTGTAGTTCCTTTTTGTTACCGCTTATCCCTGAAATTACTCCATTAAGTTCTTTTATTTTTTTGTAGTAATCTCTAAAAGCCTGTGCTTCTTTAGTGCATCCAGAAGAAAGATCCCTGGGATAGAAATACAGAACCACAATCTTGTTCTTGAAATCTGAAAGTTTTATCCTGTGTCCATCCTGATTTTCAAGCTCAAAATCTATTGCTTTATTTTCTTCTTTCATCATTTTTAACCTCCTAGCTTTGTTAATATTATGGAGAGTGTGTCAGAAATTGTTTAAATCCCTGTGTGATAAGATTCCGAAAACAGGTTCCGCATTTTTAACGGCATTTATTATTGCTTTTTCAAGCATGTTTGTAGCGATAACCCCGACTCTATTCACATCCTCTTCGATTTCACCTGTTGATAATGCAAAAACAGTATCTCCATCAAACATAGTGTGGGAAGGATTTATGGTTCTTGCAATTGCATCTTGTGCCATCATCGCAACTCTTTTTGTCATTGCCTTGGAGAGCTTTGCATTTGTTGCAACAATGCCAATTGTGGTATTTTTGAAGGGAGCTTCTTTAACATTTCCATGGATTACAAATTCCTCAGTATTCAAAAAGGATTTTTTATCTGGCGATAATGCTCCAGCAATAATTGAACTGGTTTCAGGGTCTACTATGTCTCCGAATGCATTTACTACAGCAAGTGCACCTATTATTAGATTTCCAACTTTAATACTTTCCATGCCAAGGCCACCTTTCATGCATTGCCCCATTCCAAAAACTTTTCCTACCGTACAACCGACTCCTGCTCCCATGTTTCCCTGCTTTGAGAATTCTGTTTTTGCATTTTGGCATGCTTTATATCCCATTTGTTTGCCCGGCCATGTATGAGGATCTCCAACTGAAAGGTCAAAAATAATTGCTCCAGGGACTATTGGCACCTTTGCAACTCCCGTATCAAAACCAATTCCTTTCTCTTCAAGGTACTGCATTACTCCAGATGCGCCGTCAAGTCCGAATGCACTGCCCCCGCCAATGTAAATGGCGTGGACTTTTTCAACAAGATTCACAGGGTCGAGAAGGTCTGTTTCTCTTGTGCCAGGGGCGCCTCCTCTTACATCCACTCCGCAAACTGCCCCCTTCTCTATAATAATAACAGTGCAGCCCGTGCCTCCTTTTAAATCTTCTGCATTCCCAACTTTGATGCCCAAAACATCTGTAATGGAGTGCATTGATTAGCCTCCCCTAAAAATCGTTAAGAATTTTATTATGGCTATAAGAACGCCGGTGAAGCCTTCTCCGCCTAATAAACCAGAGCTTACAAGTGTGCCGTTTTCATCTTGCTTTGGGAACCATTTTTTAACGATGATACGCAAAACTCCTCCAAGAAAAGCCGTGCCACTTATGATAAATGGCAGGTATATGCCTATACCAATTATTGCTGAAGGAATTTTAAAAAAGTAGAGGACTAATCCAGCTAAAAAACCGGTGAAAAATCCAGAAGAACTTGGAAGTCCCTTAATCATCAACGAAACTGCGTATGCCTGTGGCGCTGGCATATTTGTGTTTGGTCCCATTGCTCCATATACTCTGTGCATTACAAATAGTGCAACTACACTCGTAACCGCTCCTATGAGTCCACCAAGTAATTCTGATAAGATTTGTGCTTTAGGGTTTGTTTTTAAGATTTGTCCCGACTTAAAATCCTGGAAATTATCTCCTGCAAGTCCACATGCAACAGAAACGACTCCTGCTACCGCAAAAAGCGGTATGATTCCCATTGGTGTGAAAAAATTTGCAATCCAGCGTACAACAAGAAGGACTATTATTCCAAATATCTCAAGGGGGTCAATTCCAGTTGCACCATCGATGTATGCAGCCATACCCACTGTAACCCACACTCCAAGAATTACAACTATACTTAGGATAATGTTAATTTTGAAATAAGCAGTTAAAACTGCTACTATAATAGCGGCAACTATTGGGAATAATCTTGCGAAGAGTTTTCTTTCTTCACGATTTTCAAATACTGAGAAAAAAATTGTCCTTACCTTTGGAAGAATATCTTTTATAAGTATTCCCACTCCACCACCTATTATCATGCCTATACCGAGGCTGCTTTTAAATGCGTTTGCAAAGTCTGGGTTTGCAAACCACTTCAGTGCAACTCCAGCGGGAACAAGAAATATATTTCCAAATATGCTTCCAATAAACCACATTCCCATGTACAAAGGACCAATGATGTAACCAATGCCAAATGCCATTGGAGAAAGCCATAGCCCCAATGGTATATTTTTTGCATACAAAGTTTTAGATATTATTGCCTGTGGTATTATATTAAATGCATCTCTTAGTGCTGTAAAAATTGCTGAAATTCCTAAAGAGCTAAAAAGGACTTTTGCTTTATTGCCACCAATATCCCCTGAAAGAACAGTTTGTGCAGAAGCGACACCAATTGGATATGGAAGATTTGACCTCTCAATGAAATATTCTCTCATAAGAATTACTGCCATGACTCCAAGAAGCACTCCTGATACTGCAATAAGAAGAACATAAAGGAAACTTACGTTTGCATCTTTTTGAATCATCCAAATGCCAGGAATTGTGAAGGCGATGCCCCCTGCAACCATAGCGCCTGCTGACATACCCGTATGTGTTGAGTTGATTTCATTAACATTTGTATGTTTCAACAATTTCAGTATTGACATTGAAAGGATTGCAACGAATATTGTGGGCCAGGGAAGTGCTCCAAGTCGCAGTGCTACATACATTGAACTCATTGATATAACTGCTGAGCCAAGCATACCCAGGATTATTACCCTGAGGTTTAATTGCTCCTTCAAACTTTTTGCATAATGAACCTTACCTTCAATTTTTTCTTCCATCATATCCTCCATATATGGATTAATACACTCTAATATACAGAAAATTCATGAATTTAGAAATATTTTTTCGAAGGTAGAAGATTTTTTGAAATTTTTGAAAAATTCTTTGAAATTTATGGAACTTTTTTGAGGTTTAGGGAGTCTAATATGTAGAGAAGTTAAAAAATTTCCCAAAGATGGGAAAAACAGGAGGTTAAAATGAGTAAAAAAGTGTTGTTAGTTTTGGTGCTCACGATGTTTTTAGGCACAGTTGTTATTGGTGGAAAGGTGCTACCAAGAGGAGAGGCAGTTGCCCAGAGCGATGAAATGAACCACACGATTTCTGTCTCTGGAACTGGCACTGTTGAGGTAAGTCCTGACATTGCTTATTTGAATGTGGGTGTTACTGTCGAAAATAAAGACCCCACACAGGCGATGGACGATCTAACTGCGAAGGCAAATGCAATTGTTGAAGCTCTAAAGAAAGCAGGTGTCAAGAAAGAGGATATAAAAACAACAGGCTTGTCACTCTATCCAGTCTACAGCTACAACCCCGACACAGGTAAACAGACTCTTGAGGGTTACAGGGCGAGTGAGTCTTTCTCTATCAAGGCCGAGTTATCAAATGCAGGAAAACTTCTTACGATTGCAAGTAAAAACGGTGCAACTGATATTCAGGGTATTGTTTTTGATGTTTCAAACAAGGATGAATTGAAACTCAAGGCAATCGAAAATGCCATGAAGGATGCAAGAGCAAAGGCTGATGCAGCTCTTATAGGAACAAGCTATAAGATTACAGGGATAAAGACCATCTCTGTTGAATCTGCCCCTATCTATCCTGTTTATAGAGATATGTTGGTAAAGGGAGCAGAAGCCAATGTACCTGTTGAAGGTGGAACAATTGGTGTCGATGCAAATGTCAGTGTAGTGTTTATATTCGATTAGTTTTATGAAAAAGTGTAACTTTTTTGAAGTTTTGGATATTATATATGGAGGAGG
>CAZJKI010000060.1:0-5850 GCA_964546685.1 uncultured Caldisericum sp.
TTAAGTGAGGCAACCAGATAATATTTCGTATAGAAAATTACGTGAGGCAACACGTCCTGCATCAGATAAATTATTATATGCAAACACAAAGAGTTTCTCTACTTATCTTGAAGCAAATAATTCGTCTGGACTTGCTTATGGTGCTGCGAGATTTGAGTATAGTGAATTTGGATCCTTCTGGATCTATCCAGAAATTGAAATATTCTTTTAGGAGGAGAGGATGAAGAGAAAAAAAATAATAATCATCATCATTATCTTAATTGCTGTTATAGGAAGTGCTTATTTTGTATACGCAAAGGGTGTTTTCGGTCCAGGATTTGATATTTTGGGGTGGCATCTTGGAAATACTCTGAAAGACGATAAAATAGTTGCCAAAGTTAATGAAGAACCTGTATATCTTAGTGAAGTTGCACTTCCTTACTTTTCTAGGAACTTTCCATATTTACAAGCCAAAGAATATATCGAGTCTATGCTACAGGACCCAAATACGCCTGAAAGTACTAAAGAAGAACTTTTGAAAGGTAAACCCCTAAGCCCAGAAGAAGAATTACACAGAATAATTGATATGAAACTCCTCTCCCAGGAACTGGAAAAGGAAGGCATGACTATACCAGAAGAACAACTTAACAAAGAATTAAAAGAGTTAGAAGATTTACATAAATATAATCTTGAACACTATCCAGATAGCCCGTGGAGCAAATATTATAAGGAGCTTTTGAGTGTTCTTGGAGCAAGCGATGAAGAATGTATTGAGAAATATTACCACTTTAGAGAGTTCCAAAAGATGATAGATTTGTATAACAAATTTTCTAAAACAATCAGTGCACCAGAGCCAACAGAAGAAGAAATAAAGGAAGAAATGATGAAAAGCAATATTAGAAGAGAGACTGCTATTGAGAACTGCAAATCAAGATATATTCATAAGATAATTGATAAAAAAATCGAAGAGTTAAAGAAATCTGCCAATATAGAGATTATTGATATTGAAGCAGTGCATAATCTTAGCAAATTGTTTGATTAAAGGTATCTAACTGCTTAAAAACAAGGAACTGAAAAAAGTCAGTTCCTTGTTTCCTCATGTCTAAGAAATGAAAGAGTATAAAATGTAAATAAAAAAGGAAGTAGAGCAAGCAATATGAATGTAGAAAAATTATTCTGTGGAACTTTTTTGCTCCAAAATCGTTTTTATGTGAGGAACAAATTTTTAAGGAAAGGAGGATATATGTAAGGAAAAATGGAGAAAAGAAAAATTCTTGGGAAGGGAGATGGTGCAATATGAATGTAGCATAAAAAGTAAATAATCTACTGAAGAGATTACAGGTTTACTTCTCTGTAATACACAATCCTTATCAGTGGGTTACAGAAGATTATGGAAGTTGAATTTTGAACAAAAAAATAATAAACTTTATTTAAGGAGGGGCATTATGAATAAGAAAATATTGAGTGTCGTAGTCTTGATTCTTTTTTCTACATTTTCTTTTGCAATAACAGTCTATGCCGATAGATGGAGTCCAACAGAATCGCCAAGTTTGTTGTCAGAGCTTGAGAAGAATAATCTGCTAAATCCTTAGATTATGAATAAAGCAATAATTATTATACTCTTAATTCTAAGAATAATTATAACTCCTTTTTGCAATCTTGCAGGTAGAGGAACTAAAACAGTTGAGATAGGCAAAGGAGCGCAACTTGGATTCACAGGGATTTACATAACTGTGTTAGATTATAGAAGAGTTTATCCCTCTATTGAAGAAAAAGAATCAGAGCCAAAAAAATACATTGCATTTGAAGTGTTGCTAGATGGAAGTAAGGACAGAACTGGCGGAGATCCTCCTGGGCATTTCGGAAACCCTCTTGGCTATGATTCCTTTGAAGGTTATGAGTTATGTGGATACTTCTACGTTGAAGGAAAAGGCGATCCCAGGCAAAAGCTATATAGTGCCCTTGATCCACCAAGAGTAGCCCGCCTTTTCGGAAACGATCACCATCCAATAATTGGCATGGGAAAGTTAGAAGGAAAAGTAGCTTCAGGATGGGTTATTTTTGAACTCCCTGAAAATTTTGAGATTAATAAATTTATTTACTCATATAGGGAATATTTTGATCTAACAAAAATGCTTCTCCCTGAAGCCAAGGTTCAGATAATCTTCGAAAACCCTATAAAATAAATAAAGATTTTTCTATGCAATTAGCTTGAGGGTGCTTAAAGGCACCCTCTTAAGAAAAAAATAGAAAAATTCTTTGAAAATTATGAAACTTTTTTGGAGTTTCAGAGTCTATATATATGAGAGGAGAAATTTATGAGAAGAATATTAGCGCAGAAATTAAATAGCAGAATTATTAAAAGGTATGCTTTAAAGGAGGTGGTGCAATATGAATGCGGTTTGTTGAAAATTGATGTTGACGAAATGGCTTGTTGGTGAAAACTCGGAAGGGCATCAGGAAGTTTGTGGCAAGCAGAATCTCTTCAAGACTTAGTTTTATTATTTCAAAGTTTTAAAAAATGAAATTTAGGTAAGGAGGTAAGTGGAGAAGAATTTTAGAAAAGATGGTAAGCATTGAATTTGGAAAAGAAAACAAAAATATAAAATTTAAACAAGGAGGTAAAAACGAGTAAGCATTCAAAGTTATTTTTGTTAGTAGTAATGATTGTTATTTTCTTTTTGCTGATTAGTTCACCTTCCTATGTTTTCTCTGCTACTCTATACAGTGGCTTTGACGGAGTAGACGGTTATAGCTCGATAGGAGGGTGTAATTTCGGAGACCGTTATGGAGTTGAATACGTAAATAAGTTAAGTAGTGCTCTTGGTTCTTCATTTACAAAACTATTTTCATATGAAGATAAATACGCCTGGGAAAGTGACCTAACCGGTAGTGCAGCAAATTTTGTTGATTTCTTTGCTTTTGCTGGACATGGTGTTAGCGCTAATTTTTTAGGGAATGGCAATGCGGCAGCACACTTCTTTACTCAAAATAGCAGTGATCCACCTTATCATCCTTCCCATTATACTGATGCCGTAAATGCAGATTGGAGCGAAATTTCTTGGGGATCACACGGGGGAAGCGACTATCGTCTTAAATGGGCTACAATGTATTGTTGTAATTTCCTGACAAATTTTGGTAACCAAACGTATTTTAACAATTTAAAGCATATTTTCAATGGTATACATCTTGTAATGGGATTTGCAAGTGAGATGTGGTTAGATTCGAATGAAGGTACTAAATACGGTCAGCTAATTGCGCAGGGCAACTCTTTTAAATATGCATTTTTTACTGCAGCTTATGAGTATCAGAATGGACACTTAGACAATACAATTGCAAGAGTAATGGGAGCGATAAACTCTAAGGATGATACCTATAGTTCTTACAGTGCAGATCCAGACCTATTTTTACAACACCCAGAAGAGTATTCATACTGGGATGAGCAAATTAATTAAAGGAGGCAAGTAATGAGAAATAATATTAAAGTTTTGATCATAACTTTTTTGATAATTATGGCAGGTTTATCATTTTCTGGATGCACTAAAAATCAATATAGTGAGAATCCTGAATTACTTCCTTCTCTTAAATTGCCTTCTCATGGTGGTTTCATTCCACACGATTTTGTCGTACAATTGGGTGCAGATGTTTCAAACCTTCCTCATGAGATGCTTGTGTATAAAGTTGGGCCTATCAAAATTGATGAAAAAGGAACTGAAAAGCTCTGCGCAATATTTCGCATAGACATAAACGCAGTTTCAAATGAAGATGAAAATACTGTAATAAGGAAGCAGGCAGGTAACACATTGTCTATTTACAACAAAACAGGTTTTTATGAATTTAGCACACAGAATTTGTTCAATTACACTCCCGACAAACAGGTCCCAGGAGATGAAGAATGTCTTGCCTTAGCAAAATCATTTGTAAACAAATACAGGCTCTTACCAGATCTTTATCAATATAAAACTTCTCTTAGCAACATAACCTATCATCCTTCATTTAATGAAGAAATTATCATTGATAAAGTTATTACTTTCCACCCTACTATTGACAGTAAAGAGGTTATCGGCCCAAAATTTGGAGTAATAATTGGAGACAAAGGCAAAGTTGAAGGAGTGAATTCGACTTTATATACCCTTATTCCTATTGGAAACTACACTTTAAAGTCTATTGATGAAGTAGTTAGAGAGCTTAAAGAAAATAAAGCAGTGGCATGGTCGACTGAACTCGAAAATCCAGATGCCGATAAGTTAATTGTTGATAAAGTAGCAACTGAATATTACGGGGATATTGGCACAACATTCGAGCCAGGACAGCAATTTGTTCAGCCTATTTATGAGTTATCAGGAGAGATTATATACAAGAATGACGAAAAAGGTAAATTTGAAGTATACCTTCCTGCCGTAGATAACCAATTTATTATACATTAAGTTTTTTAAGACTTCACTATAACACTTGCATTTCTCCCTCTGGTTTTGGGCCAGAGGGAGATTATTTCTCTTAATTTTATCAGTTGCCCCATATCGGCTTTGCATAAATCACTATACTTTTCTCTTTTGTTATTGTGCTTCTTTCCAGTGATTATGCTAATAATAAGAAGAGCTATTAAATTGTATGATTAGCACAATATTTTAAAAGCATGAACTTTTTGAAAATCATTATCTAATACACAAAAGAAAAAAACTTTAAAAGGAAATAAAATCTTTCTAAAGAGAATTTCATTTTTCTATAGTAGCTACCCAGCAACACCCAGAATCTCTAAATCGTCGGAAGTAAAAGACTTAAGTAATATTACTCTCCCTTTGCATGATTTACCTAAAGGATACCTCACAAAGGAAAAGGTAATAAAAGACGCAGTGAGTTTATCTAAAAGGTACCTGTCCCACGGACAGATGCCCCAAAATCCTCAGTGTATACTTATTACCTATGGGGAATATGTAAAACTATTTGACCTTGGTTTTGTCTCTGTAGAAGTACCAGATGATAAGCTCTTTTACCTTGTAACAATAGACGTTGATAGAGAATTAGAAGAAAGAGAAAGTGCTGCTCCCTCTGCAGAGAGAAGCGCCTATAAGGAGCAGTTTGTTACTCATCAAGATTTCTATCTTATAGACCCTGAAAACGGAGATGTTGTAGGCTATGGAGGCAATGTAGTAAAGTGGATACTGCCAAAACAAAATTAAAGCTCCCACACCGAACTTTTTTCACTCTCAAACGTTTAATCCTTTGTAACCAGCGTTTTTTATCAGCGGGTTCTATATGTAAGAAAATGATTTTATGAAGAAGTTGTAAAAATTCTCCGAAATTTATGGAACTTTTTTGTAAGTTTCTGAGTCTATATATATGAGAGGAGAAATTTGTGAGAAGAATATTAGCGCAGAAATTAAACAGCAGAATTATTAAAAAGTATGTTTTAAAGGAGGTGATGCGATATGAATGTCTTGTAGCTAAGAATTAATGTCGATGAGACAGCTTGTTGGTGAAAAATGTGGAAAGAGTTTCAGGAAGTTTGTGAAAACAGGATCTTGCGAGTCCTTATTGAAGTTTAAGAAATGAAATTAAAAACAGGGAGGTAAAGCAGAGAAAAATTGTAGAAAAGATAGTAAAGGTTGTTTTACAAAGATAAAAATTTTTAACCAAGGAGGCTAAAAATGAGTAAAAAAGTTTCAAAGACGTTATTAATAAGCATGCTGCTTATTGCAATAGTGTTTGCATTTCTTACAAAGAATTTAACAAAAAGACAAATTTCTTACGACAAGGTTGCCATACAGAATCAACTTGAAGAACAATTAAAAACGATGATTGTTGAAAACTATTCGCAGTACTACAAAAACATTGGTGTGTCTCTTGAACCAAAGACTGTTACCATTGAGA
>CAZJKI010000061.1:0-5718 GCA_964546685.1 uncultured Caldisericum sp.
GGAGGAGATATGGATTTATCAGTCAGGAATGCACAACTTAGAGACAGAGATGAAACTGCGGATATCTTAATTTCTAATGGGAAGTTTATTAGGATTGAAAAGAGTTTAAGAATTGAAAATGAAAAAATCGATGTTATTGATGCTGAAGGAAATCTTTTGACACCAACATTTGTTAATCCTCACCTGCATATTGATAAAGCTTTTACTGCACTCGGGGGAAGATTTGGGGTAGAAGAGAGTCTTGAAGAATCAATAAAAGTTATGCATGACAAGAAAAGGAATTATACAGAAGAAGATGTTAAAAGAAGGGCTCTTCTGGTGATTAAAGAATCAGTGAAGTTTGGTGTGACTAAAATTAGAGCTCATGTCGATGTTGATATGATTGCAGGGCTAAGAGCATTAAAGGGATGCCTTGCTGCAAAAAAGGAAACAGAAGACATTGCAGATATTCAAATTGTAGCTTTTCCCCAGGAAGGGATATTTAGAGATCCCGGAACAGAGAAGCTGATGTATGAAGCAATGAATTTAGGTGTGGATGTTGTAGGGGGTATGCCCACGCATGAATGGGTAACTGAAGAATCCAAAAGACATGTTGACTTTGTTTTCGAATTGGCAAAGAATTATGATAAAGATATAGATATGCATATGGATCAGACGAAAGACCCTTTTGCACAGTCTTTAGAGTATACTGCTTTTAAGACCATTAAAGAGGGTTTTCAAGGTAGAGTTACAGCGGGACACTGTACATCCCTTGCATATCAGAATGATGCACATGCAAAAAAGGTTATTGAGCTCTTGAAAGTTGCTAATATTAACATATGTTCAAACCCTCAAGTTCTTGCAATAATGGGTGTTGATCCTGAGCCAAGGACAAGGGGGTTAACAAGAGTAAGAGATCTCGTTGAAGCAGGTATTAATGTTGGCTGTGCGCAGGATACAATATGTGATGGTTTTCATATATTTGGTAACGGAGATCCACTTGACTATGGATTGCTTATGGCTTATCAAGCTCAGTACAATTCGACAGATAAAATAAAAATTGTTTATGATATGATAACTTCAAATTCTGCTCGAATAATGAGACTTTCTGATTACGGGATTAAAGTGGGAAACCCTGCGGATTTTAATATAATTTTTGCAGAAAATGAATCAGAAGCGTTCAGAAGACGACCATCAAGATTAATTTATAGAAAAGGTGAACTAGTAGCGAAGTATAATAGTTATGGTGAAATTCTTATCTAATTGAAAAGGAATAAGTCGCTATACGTTAACAATTATAATTTAGTAGTGTGGATCATATTGGTGAGGTGAAAGGTGCAATATAGGAAATTTGGAAAGCTTAACCTCAAGGTTTCAGCACTTGGCTTTGGAACAATGAGACTTCCAACAGTAGGAGATGACTCCAAAAATATTGATGAAAAAGAGGCAATTAAAATGATTCGTTATGCCATAGAGAATGGTCTTAATTATGTTGATACTGCCTACCCTTACCATGGTGGCAACTGTGAAATTTTAACTGGCAAAGCTTTGAAAGAGGGGTACAGGAACAAAACGTACCTCGCAACTAAGCTTCCTGTTTGGCTTGTAAACTCCAAAAGGGATATGGACGACAAACTCAACGAGCAGCTCAAAAAGCTTGATACAGAATATATTGATTTTTATCTTTTTCATTCAATGAATAAGGAAAGTTGGGGTAATCTTTTGAAATTTGACCCACTTGATTGGGCAGAAAATAAGATAAAAGAGGGGAAAATTGGATACATTGGTTTTTCTTTTCATGACGAATTTTCTGTTTTCAAAGAAATGATTGATTATTATGACAAGTGGACTTTTTGCCAGATACAGTATAACTACCTTGATATTAATTTTCAGGCTGGAACACGTGGCTTGAAATATGCAGCAGATAAGGGTTTGGCTGTTATAGTAATGGAACCTCTGAGAGGCGGCAAGCTTGCAAGGCTCCCTGTGCTGGTAAGGGGAATTTTAGAAGAGACAGGTATTGAAAGAAGTGACGTAGAATGGGGATTACAGTGGGTATGGAACCATTCTGAAGTATCTTTAGCTCTCTCAGGAATGAACACTTTCGAGCAGGTGAAGCAGAACATAGACTATGCCTCACGGTCTGGAACAAATCACTTAACTAAGAAAGAGGTTGAAGCAATCGATAAAGCGTGTAAAAAATTTACAGAACTTACGCCCATCCAGTGCACAAGTTGCGGATATTGTTTACCTTGCCCGAATGAAGTGTTTATACCTCAAAATTTGTCAATTTATAATGAAGCAATGTTGTTTGGAGATGTTGAATTAGCAAGGCGTAAATATAGTCGTTTAAAAGGTAAAGCTGATTTATGTATTGAATGCAGCCAATGCGAACCAAAATGCCCTCAGAAACTGCCGATTATTGATTTGTTGAAACAGGTTAGAACAGAGTTTGAATGAGAGATAAGACAAAAATTTTAGTCTGGTCTGGTACTTTTCTTGCATTGGGGATAGTGCTTCCAATGATTTTTCATCTTGCATTCGGTGCTCCAGCAGGCAAAATGTTCTTGCCAATGCCTTTTGTAGTGCTCCTTGCAAGTCTTGTGATCGGCCCATTTTATGGCCTTGCTTTGGGATTCATGATTCCTCTTATAAGTTCACTTATTACAGGAATGCCTGCTGCAGCAATTCTGCCCTTTATTACTTTTGAACTTGTTTGTTATGGGTTTTTGGCTGGATTTTGTAAAAATACCCTCAAGATTAGCACTTTTTTATCTTTAATTATTTCAATGATTTTAGGCAGAGCGCTTTTGGGAGTATTTGTGAGCATTTTTGGTAAGCAGTTCGGCCTGGATATCGGAGCCTTAAATTATGTTATTACGGCACTTGTTACAGGAATACCCGGCATAATAATTCAGGTGTTTTTAATACCTTTTATAGTATATAGACTAAAGGTGGATAATTATGTCGCAAACAGTTGAACTTATAAAAAAACAACTCGAAAAAGGCTGTATAAAACTTGTTGCTTTTGATGGAGATAAGAAGATTTTTTATTCTTCTAATAGTGGCGTAAAGCCTTTAATCGATTTTTTACAAAACAGTGAGAATCATTTTGATAAATTCTATGGTCTTTCCTGGGGGGACAATGTTGTTGGTAAAGCCGCGGCTCTTTTGCTTGTGCTCTTGAAGCCAAAAGAGGTATTTGGGAAACTTTTAAGCGAGACTGCAGCCTCAACTTTTACTACTTTTAATATTAATTTTGAATATTCAAATAAAGTTCCATATATATTAAATATAAAAAAGGATGATATGTGTCCTTTTGAAAAGAAAGTCAAAGACATTAACGACCCTGTTGAGGCTTATCAGATAATATTAAATTTTGTAGAACAATTTAAATAGTAAACAATTTTTATTTTAAGAAATCCAGTGCTTCATTAAGGTAGTCTTCAAAGTTTTCGGGAATGTTGTGGCCCATTCCTTTTATCGAGATGAATTCGCATTGGAGTTTTAGTTTTCGCGCTTCTTCATAAAGCTCCTTGGCCATTGGAAAATAAAAATCTTTTTCTCCGGTAATTATGAATCCTTTTATTCCTTTGTTTACTCCATTCTTTACAAGTGGAATATATGAAGAAATATCTTTTATTCCCGGGATAATGGATATGAATTTTTTTATATTTAGTTCATTTTCGCCTAAAGCTAACTCCAGCGATAGTGCTCCGCCTTGTGAAGCACCTGCTATAATTGTTTCTTCTTCATTTAGTCTATATTTATTGCTTATCTCTTTATAATGATCTGAAATCTCCTTTTTTGCAGCCTCATGGTTATCCCAGCAAAATTTGTTCAGAGTAGAAATTTGAGAAGACTGAGGCACAGCAAGTATATAATCTCTTTTTAATACAGTTTTTTTAAAATATTCACTGAACTCTTCTGCATTGCTTCCTCTAAAATGTATTGCAATGAAAAGTTTACTTTCTTTTTTATTATCAAAGCTCTCGGCGTGTAATAATAAACACTCTGGTTTTGCCTTTGATTGAGCCTCTTCAAAGAAAACTCTGCATCTTTCAACTATCTCCTTGAATTCCTTTTCTTCTTTTATGAAATCGAAATCTGTTTCGCTCATTAGTAATTGCGGTGACCACCAGATCCCATTATCAAGAGCATTTTTTAATATAATTATTGCTTCGTCTTTGTTCTTTAAAAGTGAATTAAAGCAAGCTAACCAGAATGTCGTATCTGTAATTCTATCTTTAAACTTTTCATAAGCCATTTTTGCTACCTTCAGTGCCTCTTTGTATTTTCTTTCATAATAGAGTTCTAATAATTTGTTTTTCAATGTTAAAAAGTCGTTCTTTTTCTTATCCATCGATAATTCTTCCTCATAGTTAGTATTTTTTATATTATACTTCTTTGGAGGAAAATTTGACTGCTTTATTTTGCAAAAGTGCTCATACTTTGTATAAACTTAGCTGGAGGAAAACAATGAAAAATTTAATCGTATACTATTCCTTAACCGGAACGAATGAAAAGGTGGCATTAAAGCTTAAAGAAATTATGAATTGTGAAATGGAACAAATAATCGAACCTGTAAACAGGGATGGTTTTTTAATGTTCTTCAAAAATGGGTTTGATGCCTTGATGAAAAAAACAGCAAAAATTGGACCAATTAAAAGCGATATTAAGAGTTTCGAAAGGATTATTTTTTTAACACCTGTATGGGCAGGAAACCTTCCCCCTGCTGCGAGGTCATTTCTTATGGAGAATAAAGATAAGTTAAAGAACCTTGTTTTTATTTCGGTTTGTGGCATGGGCAAAAAAAATGAAAAATTGTCTTTGCATGTAGAAAGTATAACTGGCAAAAAGGTAAGTAGTTATCTTTTTATCCGCGACAATGATGTGAGAAATGGCAGCTACATGGAAAAAATAAAGGCATTTGTTGGTTAATTTTTGGATAGTTGATATTTTTTTCACGCAAATTAAAGTATATAATTGTGTAGATGGGGAGAATCAGGAGATTTAAAAAATGGTTAATATTAGTTATTGTAATAGTTTTTGCCTTGGTATATATTTATGACATTGTTTCAATAAGGTTATCCTATCGAAGCAATGAGGAGCTTGTTGACCCTGATTCGAAGTTTATTGAAGTAAATGGCATTAGTATTCACTATAAAATTTTCGGAAGCAGTGATAGAACAATACTGTTAATTCATGGATTCGGTGCAAGCACTTTTTCTTTTCGAGATGTGACAGGGCAACTTTCCAAATATGGAAAAGTTGTGGTTTTTGATCTTCCAGGCTTTGGTTTGACAGAGCGCCCAAAGGTTAAAAAGGGTGAAATCAATCCTTACTCCCGGATAGGACAAGTGGAGATTACCAAGAGTTTTATTGAAGCTTTAAACCTCGGCAGGGTAATTATTATAGGCCATTCGATGGGTGGAACTATTGCGACGATTTTTGCCATAAGATATCCTGAAATGGTCGATAAATTAGTTCTGGAAGATGCTGCGATTTTTGAAACAGGTGGGTTGTCTTCAGGATTACTGCTTATTATGAGGTCTCCAGTTGGAAAACTCCTATTTCCACTTCTTGCAAAGCCCATGGTTAAAAGCCTCGAAAGCCTGATTTATAAAGCATTCTATGATCCATCAAATGTTACGGACGAAGTTTTGGCAGGATACAAAAAATCTCTTGAAGTACAGAATTGGGATAAAGGACTTTATGAAATTTTGATTGCAGACAATA
>CAZJKI010000062.1:0-5595 GCA_964546685.1 uncultured Caldisericum sp.
TATCTTCATTTGCAATTACTCCTGGAAAAGTTTTTGTTATTTTTTCCATTACTATTACTTTTTCCATTGTTTTTTCTAATTGCCTCCAAAATAAAAACAAAAGGGGACTTTCGCCCCCTTATAAAATACTTTTTTAGTACTAATCAGATTTTGGAGTGTTTTCATCAACAACAACTCTTAACAATCCTTCTATAATTTCGTTTTTCTTCTTTTCTACAAGATCTTTTACATCCTGTGCAAGTTTCGTATCCCAATTGTGATAAGGTGCAAGATATGCCCCACCTTTGGTCATCATTGACCAATCTTTTAGATCCACCGCTGTAAATGATTTATTTTTAACTGATTCAACTACATATTGAACTGTAGGCCACATATTCCATACAGGCCCTGTAATTACAGAATCTGGTGCAAGTTCACTTTGATCAAGTACATTACCAAATACAGGGACTCCTTTTTCTTTACAAGCATCGATGACTCCATATCTCTCGCCAAACATAACATCAGCACCTGATTCTATCTGTGCAATTGCTGCCTCTTTTGCCTTTGGGGGGTCAAACCAACTACCAATAAATGTAACCTTTATTTTTGCTTTTGCATTGACTTCCTTTACTCCTGAAACGAAAGCATTAACAATTCTATTTACTTCAGGAACTGGGTAACCACCAACAACACCTATAATGTTTGATTTAGTAATTTTACCAGCAATGACACCACAAAGATATGCAGGTTCATGAATCCAGTCATCGAATACAGCAAAGTTTGGGTCAGCAGGTCCTCCACCTGAGCCGAATGCAAAAGCAATTTTTGGGTAATCCTTTGCGACTCTTCTTGCAGATTCTTCGTTTCCAAATGCATCTCCCATTATAATATCAGGACCTTTATCAGCATATTCTCTCAGGACTCTTTCAAAATCTGAATAACCAACACTTTCCACCCACTGATAATCAACGCCAAGCTCATCTTTTGCTTTAAGCAAGGCCTGGTGAATTGCTCCATCCCACGGCTCCTCAATAGGAGTTGCATAGATCCCAATCACTTTGATTTTCTCTTCCACAGGCGGCTTCTCTACTGGTTTTGCACAACCTGCAAAAAGTGTGATCGTTAACAAAACTACCAGTGCTAAAGTTAGTAGTTTTTTCATACCTTTACCTCCTTATTAAAATTTTTTCAAGTTTACACTGAACTCTAAATTAAAAAATCTCCCGAGTTAACTAATTTCCCATGGCTTATCACATGTAATGGTTTACCATGATTCCTTATTACTTCAATTATATTGCCTTCATTCAAAATTACAAGATTTGCAATTACTCCTGTTTCGAGTTTAAAATTCTTTAACCCAATTGCTCTTGCCGCATCTACAGTAATCATATCATAAAGTTTTTCCATGTTCTCCCTTGTTGTCATCCAAAGGATATGAGAAGACAAAAATAAAACCTCAAGCATGTTGTTTCTACCATAAGGATAATAAGCATCAGAAATATCATCCTGCCCAAGGACAACAAGCACATTTTCATTAATAAGATCTCTTACTCGTGCATGAAGTGGACCGGTATGAGGATCGCTTACCACTCCCATCTCTGCCTTTTTAAGCAATGCCACGACTTTTTGGAAATACGGTTCTGCATAAAGTGCCATAGCTCTCGCATGATGAGCAAGTGCTCTTCCCTGCCAGCCTTCTTTTATTGTCTTTACTGCAAGCATTTCAAGCGTACGAAGCCCGGGGTCTCCAGCATCATCTACCAGCATTGATACATCCTTATTATAGGTTTTTGCTATTTCAAACATCGCATCAATATGTGCTTGCTCATCTAATTCTGTAAATTCTATCCAGGGAATTCCGCCAACAACATCTGCACCAAGTTCCATTGCCTGTTTAACCAGTTCATAGGCACCCTTTTCCCGGACAACACCATCTTGAGGGAAGGCAACTACTTGGACCTCGACGATATCTTTAAATTCTTCGCGTGCTTTAATAAGGGCCTTAATGCCTTCAAGTTTTGCCTTGTTATCTACATCTGCAAAAGCTCTAATATGTGTTACACCATTTAAAGCAGCAAGTTTTAAAGCCCTTCTAACATTTTCTATTATCCAGCTCTCGTTATACTTCTCTTTTATTTTTGCAGCAAGTTCAATAGCAGTCATTGCTTTTCCCATATTAGCTCCATGATAATCTTTAAGAGCATTCTCATCCATCATCATTAGGGTATACACTTTGCAAAGATGAAGGTGGGGATTAACAAAAGATTCTGTTACAAGTTTGTCTGTAGCGTCAATTTCAGTATTTCCTTTAGAAGGGATATCTCTGCTAATTTCCTTTATCAGACCATCGCTAATTCCAATATCAACAGGATGATTAAATTTTCTTGTATTAGCATTTCTTACAACAATATCATACATCTTAACCCCCCTTTTCTTTATTTTCCTTTAAGTATTTTTGTGCCAATTTCGCTCCTTCGATGATTGTCTCATAACCTGTGCATCGGCAAAGATGTTTTTCTAAAGAGCTATATAATTCTTCTTCTTTTGCATCTTTATTCTTATCAAAAAGTGCTTTTAATTCCATAATTATACCTGGCGTACAAAAACCACATTGAACTGCACCTGAATCAATTAAGGCTTTTTGAATAGGGTTAATGATAAAATCTTTTGACAGACCCTCAATAGTCAGTATTTCGGCACCCTCAAGCTTACTGGCAGGAAAAAGGCAACTTTTTACAGCATTTCCATTAACTAAAACAATGCATGCTCCACAACTTCCATCATCACAACCTCTTTTTGCACCTGTTAATTTTAACTTGTCTCTTAATATATCAAGTAGCTTCTCCCAACTCTCTACCTCCACAGTAACTTGTTTTCCATTTATTTTAAAGTTTATTCTTTCAAGCATTGTTTGCCTCCTTAGTTTTCCTTCTGTCAAGAGCTTCTTTAATTTTCTCAGAAGTAACAGGTAACTCAAAGAAGTCCACACCAATAGCATCATATATTGCATTAAGAATACTTGATGCAACTCCAAGAACAGGATGCTCTCCAATTCCTCTTGCACCAAATGGACCAACAGCATCGGGAGTTTCTACAAAATCAACTGTTTGCTTTTGAGGAATATCCCTTATAGTTGGGAAACGATAGGTAGAGAAATGAGGGTTTGTAATTTTTCCAACTTCATTAAATTTCAGTTGTTCGAAAAAAGTAGACCCAATTCCCATAACAACTCCGCCGACAATCTGCCCTCTTAATTGGACAGGATTTATTACCTGGCCAATGTCAAAACTTGAAGCAAAGTGATCTATAAAAATTTCACCTGTTTTTTTACTAATTCTTATTTCACAACCCTGGGCACCAAACGTATAGTTAACTCCCATATTGCCCTGACCCGTTTTGAGATCAGGATTTGAATATCTTGGTAACCGTTCAGCACTCGTAGTTTGAACTACATCTCCAACAGTTACGCCGCTTTCTGTCATGTAACCTCGTGCAAGTTCCTTCACAGAAACCCTGATACCTGGATCTGCTCTAAGGTATATATATTCTCCTTCATACTCAAGCATTTCGACATCGCACTTAAGTGCATAAGATGCATTCTTTTTCAATTGCATGATTAACTGCTCTGAAGCTCTTACAATCGCTCTACCCCCCTGAACAGTAAACATTGACCCTATTGTCTGCCATTCCCATGGAGAAAATTGAGTGTCTATTTCTGTATAAACTCTAACTTTTTCAGGTGAAATTTTTAAAGCTTCTGCTGCCACCTGTCGAACAACACTTCGTAATCCTTGCCCAACCTCTGCGCCTCCCATATTAACGCTAACACTTCCATCAATATTTAACTTCATGTAACAGCCTTTCGCTGAATTTGGAGTACCTTTAGGACCTTTTACTATTGCAGCAAAACCTCGTCCATAGTAAAACTCTTCGTCTTCTTTGGGTTTGTCATGAGAAAATATTGCGTTTTTTACATTATCCGCACATTTTTTCACATCTCCATGCGATATCCATATTTTCTCTCCAAGTGCAGTTACTTTACCTTCAGACAAGTAATTCTTTTCACGCAATTCTAATTCACTCATATTAAGTTTTCTTGCAAGAATATTTATCAATCTTTCCAGAGCAAAATGAGGATATTGATAACCATATCCTCTATAAGCGCCGACTGGTGGAGTATTAGTATAAACTGATAATCCTTCTAAGTAAGCATTTGGAAATTCATAAGGACCCACAGTGTGAGTGGCAGCCTGAGTAACGTTAACTCCGGTATCAGCATACGCACCGACAGAGTGGAAAACTGTAGATTTTATAGCGGTAAACTTGCCATCTTTCTTTGCTCCAATCTTCATCCTTATCCTTGCACCATGTGCAATAAGTGTGCTTGTAAAATCTTCTTCTCTTGTTGCAACCCATTTTACAGGCCTTCCGGGAACAAAACTTGCAATGTAAGCAACTGTTTCCTCAATAGTAACATCAGATTTATAACCAAAGCACCCGCCAATCTCAGGAATATGAACTCTTACATCTGATACCGGCTTGCCATAAGTCTTTGCAAGGTCCTCTTGAATAATAAAAGGGCAAATTGAGGAAGACCAAATTTCAATTGTTCCGTCTTCATGAAACCATGCGATAGTACCATGAGGTTCAATTGCAGCAGATGAACCAAAGGGATAAACAAATTCTCCTTCAGCAATTACATCGGCGTCTTTAAAAGCATCTTCCCCTGCTCCTTTTTTTAAAAAATAGCGCATTGCTATATTTGTTTTAGGAACAGGTTGATAAGAAGGTAAGTGCCAGTATTCACCATTCTTCTCATGAATCAAAACAGCATCGACTTTCATAGAATCTAGAGCATCGAGATATACGGGTAGTCTTTCATATTCAACTTTTATCTTTTTTGCTGCCTGACTTGCATAATACCTCGAGGTTGCAATAACTGCGGCGACAGGATCTCCTATATATCTAACTTTATCTTTAGCCATAGGGTATCTGTCTCTGACGCAATCACCATAAGTTATATTACAGTTAGCGCCGGTAACAATCTTAATAACACCTTCTGAACGTTCAGCTTCAGATGTATCAATTGATTTTATTTTTGCGTGTGCTATAGGTGGTGTTAGAATTTCAGCATATAACATATTTGGAAGTTGAATATCATCGAGAAAAATTGCCTTTCCTGTCACTTTATTAACAGCATCGGGTCTTTCTACGTAAGTACCAACGTACTTTAAATCGCTCATAATTAACCCTCCTTTCGCTGAAATATATAAATTCCATCTACTTCTTTACAAACAATATAGTTTTATAAATAATTACAATCAGATTTTTCTAATTCAATTAATCTATTATATTGCCGATTTCAATTTTAGAATTCTTTTACACAAACAATTGTAGGTTCATTTGATACTGCAATGTTAAAACATTTAAAAAAGGAAATAGTTTTTATCTTTCTATTAACTTCTAAACTTGCTAACATTAAAGTAAACATCTTCCAGTATTACTACCTCCATTTTTTAAAAAAATATACTAATATTATATGAAAAAGAAGTAAAAAAAAAGAAAGAATTTTTGAAAATTTTAGTAAAAGAAAACCTATTAAGTCAGGAAATTTTT
>CAZJKI010000063.1:0-5067 GCA_964546685.1 uncultured Caldisericum sp.
CGGACTCTTGACAATTATGAGCATATGCTTATAATAAGGAGGTGAATGAAATTGAGATCAAGGAGAAGAAGAAGGATAGGGCAAATGCCAACATTTAACCACTTTGCCCCAGTGGGAACAGAAGAAAATAGAGAAATAGTGATATTAACTTTAGATGAGCTTGAGGCTATACGGCTTGCAGATATGCAAGGTATGTACCAGGAAGATGCTGCCCAGCTTATGGGTATTTCAAGAGCAACATTTGGAAGGATATTAGAAGAAGCACGGAAAAAAGTTGCAGAAGCTATTATTCAAGGGAAGGAATTGAGAATTCAAGGTGGAACAGTTGTGCTTAGTGAAATATGGCAAGAAACTACAGAATTTTGCTTCTGCCCCACATGCGGCTTCCGAAAGCCACACACACCTGGTATTCCGTGCAGAGAAGAAATATGCCCAAACTGTGGAACACACTTATTAAGGGAAGATTATAAATAGAAAGGAGGTGAGAATATGCCGTATGGAAATGGAACCGGACCTTTAGGTTATGGTCCAAGAACAGGAAGAGGCTTGGGATACTGCAGTGGATACAATGTCCCTGGTTATTTAAATCCTGCTGGCCGCTATTTCGGGTTCGGAAGGGGAATTGGTTTCGGAAGAGGTTTAGGATTAGGTAGAGGATTTCGCAGATACTGGCCAGTTGTTCCTATCTATCCGTATAATGTTGCTGAATATTATCCCGCAAATCCTTCATTCTCCGACAGAGATGAAAAGGATTTGCTTCTGGAAAGGTCAAAAGAACTTGAAAGTGAACTGAACACAATAAAGGAGCGCATTGCAGAGCTGGAAAAGCGAGCAACGGAAGAGAAGTAATAAGAGGGGTTTTTCCCCCTCTCTAAAAACCGAAGGGAGTGAAAAATGAAAATATGCGTAACATCAATAGGTAACAATTTAGAAGCACAGGTTGATCAGAGATTCGGTAGATGCCTATTCTTCATTATCGTCGATTCTGAAACAATGCAGTTTAAAGCAATCCAAAATATGGCAGCAAATAATAGAGGTGGTGCAGGAGTGAGTTCAGCCCAGCTCATACTAGACGAAGGGGTAGAGGTTCTTATTACAGGAAACGTTGGCCCAAATGCACTTGGAGCACTTCAGAATTCAAATATCAAAATAGTAACGGGAGCTTCTGGGAATGTCAAAGAAGCAGTTGAAAGATACCTGTCAGGCAAAGGATGGTGATATTAAATAGGGGCATCATCTTGAGCGGAATTGAACGTTGCAAATTTTCTGAAAGCCAGGGGAACATATAATGGTTATTTCTGTTGCAAGCGGAAAAGGTGGTACTGGAAAAACTCTGGTATCTGTAAGTCTTGCACTTTCTATTGAAGATGAACATGTGCTATTGCTTGATTGTGATGTTGAGGAACCAAATACTCATATTTTTATTAAGGCAGGATTTGACTTACTAAAGACCGTAAATGTTCCTGTGCCGAGAGTAAATGAAGCATTATGCGTACATTGCAAGAAGTGTGCGGAGTTTTGTAAATATAAGGCAATTTTAGCTTCCAAAACCACAGTCACTATTTTTCCTGATCTCTGTCACGGCTGCGGGGGCTGTGCTATCGTCTGTCCCGTTCATGCAATAGATGAAGAAATGCACAGAATTGGGCGACTGATGCATGGAAGTACAGCTAATATAGAAGTTATTTATGGTGAATTGGAAATATCTAAACCATTAGCCGTACCTATCATAAGAGAGGTAAAAAGGCAGATCTCAAATGACAGTCTGGTAATTGTTGATTCCCCGCCTGGTACATCTTGCCCCGTGATAGAAGCGGTAAAAGGAAGCGATTTTTGTGTTCTTGTTACTGAACCAACACCATTTGGATTTCACGATCTTACGATGATGGTGGAAGTGCTCACTCAAATCAATATTCCTTTTGGTGTAGTGATAAATAGGGCGGATTTAGGTGATGAAAGAGTTTGGGACTTTTGTAAAAGTAAAAACATTCCTATTTTGCTTACGGTACCTTACGAGAGAAGAATAGCTGTATCTTACTCAAAAGGAGTACCTATGGTGGTAGATATGCCTGAATGGAAAGAGAAGTTTAAGGATCTTTACAAGGAGATTAAGAGGTTGCTGAATAAATGACACAGATAGTTGTCTTAAGCGGAAAAGGCGGAACAGGAAAGACTTCTCTTGTAGCATCTTTTGCAGCGATTGCAAACGATACGGTCGTTGTAGATTGCGATGTAGATGCTCCTGATCTGCATTTGCTCTTAAGGCCGTCGGTTCTTAAAGTTAAGGATTTTTATGGCGAAGATCTGGCATTTATCGATAAAGAAAAATGCATAAAATGTGGTTTGTGCATTCAAAACTGCAGATTTAACGCCATAAATAGCGATTTTGAAATAGACAATCTATCATGCGAGGGATGTGGAGTTTGCAGCATTGTGTGTCCTACACAGGCAGTTACCACTGTTAAGCAAAAAGCCGGAGAGGTTTACATCTCTAAAACCGCCTATGGCTTAATGGTTCATGCCCTGCTGTTTCTAGGTCAAGAGAATTCGGGAAAGCTTGTAACAATGACTCGCTTAATCGCTGCAGCTGTTGCAAGCGAACAAAGGAAATCTTTGATATTAATTGATGGTTCACCAGGTATAGGGTGTCCTGTGATTGCTTCAGTTACAAATGTTGACTATGCAATGATAGTAACCGAACCAACAGAATCAGGTATTCATGACTTAAAAAGATTGCTTGAATTATTAAAAATTTTTTCAATAAAACCTTTTGTTTGTATAAACAAGTTCGACATAAATGAAGAAAATACAAAAAGGATACAAGAATTCTGCGAATTAGAAAAAATTCCCATAGGGGGAAAAATACCGTTTGACCCTGTATTTGTAGATGCAATGGTTAATGGTAAAACAGTTATAGAATATGCAAGAGATAGTGCAGTAGCAAAAGAATTGACAAATATTTGGTCTAAAGTTAATGCAATAATAAATAATAAAAAGGAGGAATAATATGAGCGATAAAGTAAAAGTCGGGATTATTATTTGTGACCGTTATCGTAGTTGCGCAGGTGGAAAATGTTTCAGGTCGATAAGAAATTATGAAGGAGCTTTTAATGTTTACAAAGGGAAAGAAATTGAGCTTGTTGGATACACTTCATGCGGTGGCTGTCCTGGAGGAAACATAGAGTATGCACCTGAAGAGATGATAAAAAATGGTGCAAATGTTATTCACCTTGCAACTGGTTTAGTTGTTGGTTATCCACCCTGTCCATATATAAGCTACTTTAAAAAATTTATAGAAGAAAAATATAAAATTCCTGTTGTGATAGGAACACATCCAATTCCTGAAAAATACTTTAGAGTGCACTCCAATTTGGGAACATGGGATACACCTGAATGGCGTGAAATGATAAAACCCACATTAACCGACGAAAAAACACGATTATCTTACGATTAAAATAGTTTTTTGCTTTCCTCATAATTAATTAAACAGAGCTACCGAATAGTGTAAAAGGCATGTTGAAGAGTCTAATTAATGAGTATGATGTAGCTTTTCACGGATATTATGAAGTTATGCAGCCTGGAGGAGATAACTTCATGTTTAAGAAAAAGGAAAGGAGTAAAAGATGAGGTATATTTTTGGTCCTGTTCCCTCAAGACGACTTGGCAGTTCCCTTGGAGTGAACAACATACCAAAGAAGCATTGCAGCTACAATTGTATATACTGCCAGGTTGGCAGAACTACCAGCTTAACTGTGGAAAGAAAGCCATTTTTTGAACCTGATGACATAGTTTCGGAGGTCGTTTCAGCTGTAAATGATTACCAAGGAGTAATAGATTACATATCATTTGTGCCAGATGGCGAACCAACAGTAGACATAAACCTTGGAAAAATTATAAAAGGAATTAAGAAGCAGGTTAAAATCAAGGTTGCTGTTATCACTAATAGTTCTTTAATAGAGGCTGCTTCTCAGGACCTTATGGAGGCAGACCTTGTATCTCTAAAAATTGACGCAGGTACCGAAGATATTTATCGAAAAGTTAATAGACCTCATCCTTCATTGTCCTTACCAAAAATCTTAAAGGATATGGAAGATTTTAGCAAAGTATATAAGGGGATTATAATAACTGAAACAATGCTTTTAGATGGAATTAATGACGGTGAAGACAACCTTAAAAAAGTTTCTGAGGTAATAAAAAGGATTTCTCCACAAACTGCATACATTGGAGTTCCAGTACGTCCTCTAGCTGAGCCCTGGGTAAAACCATCTAAAAAAATATTTGAGTGGTATGACTACTTTAAGGAAGTTGGTTTAGAAATACATCTTTTAAATTATCAAGAGGAAGGTACTTTTGGTACGGCAGGATTTAAAGACCCTGCAGAAGGAATCCTTAAGATAGTAGCGGTCCATCCACTAAGAGAAGACTATGCAAGGGAAATTCTTGCTCAAACATATGTTGATCCAGATAAGACAATAGACCAACTTATAACAGAGGGCAAAATTCGGAGAGTTGCTTACCAAAATAAGAGCTACCTTGTGTTGGGAAAATAAGTACATTAACTTTTTTGTGTAAAAATACATTTAGTAAAAGCTTTTGTTAATAACGAAAAGAATCAGGAATTTGATTAATATGACTTATGCCTTTCATTTCAGGTGCAATATTCGGTATAAAAAGGTAATAAATTCGAATAAAGAGTTTTTAAGTTCTCTTATGGGGGATTGAAACTGGTGCAAACTTCGGATTAGGTTTCAAGGAAATCAAGTTTTTAGCTCGCCTATAAGGGATTGAAATGAACGTTTTTATAACTATGTAATAGAACAATATTATTCTTCAGGGCGATATTTTGAATTTAATAGAAATAATTCGAAATATGATCCGCTTTACGATGTTCTCGATAAAACAAAAAAAGGCAATTCTTTAGATTTCATAATATGGGGAGATTAATAATCATTTTACAGTTTGATGCTTAAGCAAAATAAGTTACCAAATCTTACTATGGAATATATTTTAAGCAAGACCTTTTCAATCTCATCCAATATCAGTTGAGTAGAAAGCACAACTCCCCCC
>CAZJKI010000064.1:0-5056 GCA_964546685.1 uncultured Caldisericum sp.
AACTGTAGGTGCTGGTGTAATTACAAAAGTTATTGAATAAGGTGAAAAAAGATGAGAGAAATTGTGCTCCTTGAATGTACTGTGTGCAAAAAAAGGAATTATTCTACAACTGTAAATAGACAAAATAACAAAGAGAAATTGCAATTGAATAAATACTGTAAATTTTGTAAGAAACATACCTTACATAAGGAGGCAAAAGCGTAGGCTCGTAGCTCAATTGGTAGAGCATCGGTCTCCAAAACCGAGGGTTGGGGGTTCAATTCCTCCCGGGCCTGCCAGCGTTATGAAAGAAAGAATTTCAGTACGAAGAAGTGAACATAATGAATTAAAACCTAGCAGGGGTTCGAGAGTAAAGGATTTTTTAAAAGGTATCTGGGTAGAGCTTTCACAAAGAGTTAAGTGGCCAACCAGGAAAGAACTTTTACAGTACACTATTGTTGTTATAATTTTTGTTGTTTTTTGGGCTACATATATTGGTATCTGGGATTTTCTTTTTGCGAAAGGGGTAGAGCTTATTGTTAAGTAATATGGAAGACAAAGATAAAGAAGAGACAAAAAGTCCCCAATGGTTTCTTGTTCATACTTATTCTGGTTCTGAGAAAAAGGTTCTGACTGAGCTGGAAGAGAGAATAAAAGGGTATGGACTGGAAGAAAGAATATTTAATGTTTTCTTGCCAGTGGATCATTATAGCGTAATTGAACATGATAAAAGGAAAATTAAGCCAGTTAAAGTTTTTCCTGGTTATTTACTTATTCAAATGATTATGGATGATGAAACATGGTATATAGTGAGAAATACCCCTGGTGTACTTGGTTTTGTTGGAAGTGGTAATAAACCAACCCCTTTGACTCAGGATGAAGTAGAAAAAATTGTTAATAGAATAAGCGAAGAAGAAGCTAAGGAAAAGCTAAACTTTAGTGTGGGCAATAAAGTAAAAATTCTTATCGGGCCTTTTAAGAACATGGAAGGTGTTGTTGAATCAATAGATGAAGGAAAAGGAACGGCAAAAGTTATTTTAAAAATGTTTGGTAGGGAAATGCCTGTAGAAATAGAAAGTGAATTTATTCAGAAAATATAAGAGGTGAAGTTTATGGTGAAAAAAATAAAAAAGATTATGGGTATCGTGAAACTTCAGATAGAAGCTGGTAAAGCTACTCCTGCTCCACCAGTTGGGCCAGCCTTAGGACAAAAAGGTGTTAATATAATGGATTTCTGTAAAAAATTTAATGCAACAACTCAGGGACAAGAAGGTTTTATAATACCTGTAGTTATAAATGTGTATGAAGACAGGAGTTTTGATTTCATTACGAAAACCCCACCAGCATCCTCTTTGATAAAGAGAATGCTTAAAGTTGACTCTGGATCTCCCGAACCAAATAAAAAGAAAATTGGTACTTTGAAACGATCACAGCTTGCTGAGATTGCTAAAATGAAAATGAAAGACTTGAATACGACTGATATTAATACTGCTACCAGGATAATTGAAGGTACAGCCAGGAATATGGGCGTTACTATTATTGAAGATTAATTTTTTGTGGGAGACTCATAGTCGTTACCACAGGAGGAAACAATGAAGAGAGGAAAAAGGTATTTAGAACTGAAAAAGAAAATTGATGTAAAGCCTTATCTTATGGATGAAGCTCTGGAGAAAATTTTGGAACTAAAAAGTACTAAATTTGATGAAACTGTTGAATTTACATGTATTTTAAATGTTGATCCTAAACAGTCTGACCAGAATGTAAGGGGTGTAATTACTTTACCTCATGGAACAGGTAAGAGCATAAAAGTGCTTGTTTTTGCAGGAGCGGACAAGCTTCAAGAAGCTAAAGATGCAGGAGCAGATTACGTAGGTGGGGAGGATCTTGTCATAAAGATTGAAAAAGAAGGTTTTCTTGACTTTGATGTAGCAATTGCCAGTCCTGACATAATGCGACTTATTGGAAGAATCGCAAAAATTCTTGGGCCGAGAAAACTTATGCCAAGTCCTAAAGCAGGTACAGTTACGAATGATATTGCTTCTGCAGTTAAAGAATTCAAAGCGGGCAAGATAGAATACAGAGTTGACAAGACTGGAGTAATACATACTATTATTGGTAAATCCTCTTTTAGCAAAGAGCAATTAAAGGAAAATCTTATTACTCTGGGCAGTGCGATTGTTAAATCAAGACCAGCTTCTGTAAAAGGGCAGTATATAAAGAAGGCTTATGTTTCTCTTACAATGTCGCCTTCTTTGAGGTTAAATACGCAGGAACTTTTAAAAGTGTAGAAAATTGACCTGAGAAAGTTGGTGGGTTAATCCCTTAAAAGATGCCAGCCGAGGTTTTAGGAATATTTAAGTTGAATACTTTAATATGCCCCGGTTTTGCGCATCGGGGTTATTTAATTTAAGGAGGCACTATGAATAAAGATGAAAAAAGACAAGTTTTAAAAGAGCTGAAAAGCAACCTTGAAAATTTTGAGAACAAAAATGTAATTTTCGTGAACTTTAACAAAATTAAGGGAAATGAGATTTCCGAGCTTAGAAAGTCTCTTAAAAAGGAAAACATATTTTATAGAGTTGTTAAATCTAATCTTCTTAGAATTGTATCCGAAGAACTCGATTTAAGAGTTGATGGAATAATTTTTAAAGGACCTGTAGCTATTGCAATTAACGATGCCGATGCTTCTGTGCTTGCAAAGAAATTTACCGATTTGAAAGACTCACAGGAGAACAAATTGTTTGATATTAAAGGTGGTCTTCTTGGTAATAGATGGTATTCTGGAGAGGAAGTCATTGAAATCTCAAAACTTCCGCCAAGAGATATTATTATTGGAAAGCTTTTGTACCTTATGAACTCGCCTTTAAGTAGACTTGTAACCGTACTTAAGAAGACCGAAAATGATTTTGTAAATGTTTTAAGTCAAATCAAAGATAAGAAAGAGCAATTAGCTCAATCTGCTTAAATTTAAGGAGGCATAAAATGACTAAGGAAGAAATTATCGAGCAAATCGAGAAAATGAGTGTTTTAGAATTATCAGAGCTTGTCAAAGCTCTTGAGGAGAAATTTGGTGTTAGTGCAATGGCACCAGTTGCTGCTGTTACTGCAGCATCAGGAGTACAGGCTGCTCCGGTGGAAGAGAGAACTGAATTTGATGTTATTCTTGCAGGGTTTGAATCTGCGAAGAAGATTAATGTAATCAAAGTTGTAAGAGAAGCAATGCAGTTAGGTCTGAAAGAATCTAAAGATTTAGTTGAAGCAGCCGAAAAAGAACCTCAGAAAGTTAAAGAAGCAATGCCGAAGAAGGATGCTGAGGAATTAAAAAAGAAGCTCGAAGACGCAGGCGCAAAAGTAGAACTTAAGTAGATTTTAGGTTTAGTTTTTAAGGGCAGCTTAAGCTGCCCTTTTTTATATTATCTCATAGGGTGATTTTTGGCTTTGGCTTTTAATTATTTTGTCTTTTTTTACTCCTGAACGTATTAGTTTTTTGGTCAGTGCGTCTACAAAGAATTTTTCTGTTTCGAAGTGGTCTATATCTAAAATATTCAGCCCTAGTTCTTTTGCATATAAAGCCTTATGGTAATCTATGTCTCCCGTGACAAATACGTCAACATCTTTTTTAATAACCTTATTTAATAGACTTGCTCCGGCTCCTGTACATAAGGCGACGGTTCTTATTTTTTTGTCGTTAGCCCTGATGAGTTTTAAATAATTGGCGTTTAATTTCTCTTTAACAAAGATTGCATATTTGTTTAGTGTAAATTCTTTGGCAGTTTCTCCGATTAATCCTATCCCCTCGTTTTTCACTTCTTTAATTTCGTATAAGTCATATGCAGGTTCTTCGTATGGGTGATTTTTTTTCATTTCATTTAACACTTTATTTAAATATCTTTCTGGTACAATGGTTTCGATTTTCACTTCGTTAACCTCTTCCCTTATACCCTTTTTACCTATAAAAGGTTTTGTTCCTTCAAGAGGTTTGAATGTTCCTTTCCCTTTGATATTGAATGACGTTTCACTGTAATTTCCAATTTTTCCTGCACCTGCTTCAAAAATTGCTTTTCTAACTTTTTCTGCAAAGTCCTCCGGCACATAGACAGCAAATTTGAATATTTTTTCTTTACTCTCTTCGATTGGTTCAAGCTTTTTAATTGAAAGCAAGTCCGCAACATAATCGTTTAATCCACAGTTTGCAAGGTCAAAGTTTGTGTGGGCAGATATAATGTTTATTCTGTTAGTAATAGCTTCAAATAGTGAAGGATTTTCATTTTGTGTAATCTTCTTCAAAGGAAAAAAAATTGGAGGGTGATGTGTGATGATTAAGTTAGCATTTTGTTTTAATGCTTCATCTACCACTTCTTTCGTAAGATCCAGAGAAACAAGAAGTTTTGAAACTTTTGCATCTGGATCTCCAAACTGTATTCCGCTGTTATCAAACTCTTTCTGAAGAAAAAATGGAGAGAAAGAGTCGATTAAAAAAAATAAATCTTTTACTTTCATTGACTATTTTAAGTACTCTTTTCTTCTTTGGTACTTTGAGCGTAAGCTTTTTGTATGTGTCTCCAGCCAAGTAACCACAATACAGCACCTACAACCATTGCAATTATTCCTTGAATGATACTTTTTAGGTTAACGCTAATTTGTGATGAGGGATTTGTTGAAAGCGGTTTTTCTATGTAAGTAACATATGCAAATCCTGTTAGGAAAGATGCAAAAGCAAATGCAAAGATCATTAAGCCAGAATAAGATAGTGCGTAGAAAAAAATGCTTTCAAAGAGGTTCATCTTTGTTTCAACCTCAATAATTTCTTCCTTTTTTCCGATCCGTTTTTCATGAGTTATAATTCTCCAGTGGTAAATAAAAAATAATAGGCCCATAATTAAAAAGGCCAGACCTCTTACGCTTGAGTTGATAAGATAACTGTAGTCATAATACTGTTGCTCGCGAAAGAAATAGTCTAGTAAATTATTTGATAGATTTATTATGCTAAAGACAGTCATCAATACCCCGGTAAGGGAAACGAGGTAAAGATAAATTGACCTTACGATTTCTGCTTTATTTTTCATATTTTCCTCCT
>CAZJKI010000065.1:0-4850 GCA_964546685.1 uncultured Caldisericum sp.
ATTGGACTTGTAACAGATGTTGGTGGAAGAGGTGATAGGTCATTTAACGATTCTGCTCTTCGTGGACTTGAAACCTGGGCAGCAAAGGTACAATATGTACAGGGTGGTGGATATGCACCAATTACTGATGCAGAATATACCGCATCCATTCCTGAAGATCTTAAAGGCAAAGACATTACCGCCCTTGATGTTGAACCCATCGTTCTTGAGTCAAAAGCAAAAGAAGATTATATTCCAAACATTCAGAACCTTGTAGAACAACAGAAGTGCGACCTTGTAATTGGTGTTGGATTTATGCTTGCTGGTGCGATCGGTGAATCTGCGGCAAAATACCCTAACACAAAGTTTATGCTTATTGATGCAACTCCTGTTGATGCAAATGGAAATTCTGTTGAGCTTCCCAATGTAGTAGGATATCTCTTTAAGGAACAGGAATGCGGATACCTTGTTGGAGCAATTGCAGGTTATGCAACAAAAACAAACAAAGTCGGTTATGTTGGTGGTATGGCAATTCCTCCAGTATTAAGGTATGAAGCAGGTTACAGAGCTGGAGTAAAGACAACTAATCCAACTGCAAAGATATATGGCCAGTACACAAACAGCTTCACTGACCCCTCTCTTGGTAAGACCGCAACTGACGCACAGATTAACCTTGGTGCAGATGTCATCTTCCACGCTGCCGGCGCTACCGGTAACGGTATGTTCCAGGCAATCTGTGAAAAAGGAGCTCCTTACTGGGGTATCGGTGTTGATGTAGATATGGGTCTTGATCCAAACCTCTGTCCAGGTAGAACACTCACTTCTTCTATAAAGCACGTCGACCTTGCAACTTATGATGCAATAAAGAGTGTTGTAGATAAAACATTCAAAGGCGGAGCAATTACTCTTTCCCTTAAAGATGGTGGTGTTGGATATGCTCCAGACCATGTAAAGGATGTTCTCACTCAGGATCAAATTAATAAGATCGAGAACTTGAAAAAGATGATTATTGATGGAACCATTACCGTTCCGGAAGATCCAAAAGTTGTTGGTAGCTGGACTCCTCCAGCATCATTTTGAGCGGCAAAATTTTTATGGGTGGGAGAAAGTCCCACCCATAATTTTTATATTAGAGAGGCAAAATGGAAGCTCTTGGTGTTAGAAATATTGTTAAACAGTTTCCAAATGTTCTTGCAAATGACAATGTAACACTTTCTATCCAAGAAGGCGAAATTTTTGCTCTTGTTGGTGAGAATGGAGCAGGGAAGTCTACTTTGATGAAAATTGTCTATGGTCTCTATACTCCTACATCTGGTGAAATCTATGTTTTTAGTAAAAAAGAGGATATAAAAACTCCAGAGGATTCAATAAAACTTAAAATTGGAATGGTGCATCAGGAATTTATGCTCATCCCGAGGTTTACTGTTACAGAGAACATTGTTCTTGGTGACGAACCGCGCAAAGGCTTTTTGTTTGATTATAGTAGAGCAGTAAAAGAGGTTAAAGAACTTTCAGATAAGTTTGGTCTTAAAATTGATCCTACTGAAAAGGTGGAAAACTTACCTGTTGGTATCCAGCAGAGAGTTGAAATCCTAAAAATTTTGAGAAGAGGAGCAGAAATACTTATTTTTGATGAGCCAACGGCAGTTTTAACACCTGAGGAAACTGAGGAGCTTTTTAAAACTTTGAGAGCACTAAAAGACAATGGGAAAACAATCGTTTTTATATCTCATAAGCTTAATGAAGTTATGGAGATTGCTGATAGAGTAGGGGTTATGAGAAAAGGCAAGCTTCAAGGAATTGTTAATAAAACAGAAACTAACGAGAGGGAGCTTGCACTAATGATGGTCGGTCGAGATGTTGTGCTGGAAGTACCAGAAGCCGATGTTAAAAGAGGAGAAGAAGTCTTTTCTGTTTCAAATATTAGCGTAAAAAATCCAAAAGGTCTTCTTAGTCTGAAAGTGGTTTCCTTTAGCGTTTATTCAGGCGAAATTGTTGGTATAGCGGGAGTTGAAGGAAACGGACAGGCAGAGTTAGTGAATGCCATTCTCGGCTTTTGGAAGCCAGTAAGTGGTAAAATTTCCATCAACGGCGAAGAAATAAAACTCATCACTCCTTACAATATGAGGACGAAAGGCATGGCATACATCACCGAAGACAGGAAAAGAAGGGGACTTGTCCTACCTTTTAAAGCAAGAGAGAATGTAATTATGGGTCAACACACACTTTACCCTTTTTCCAATAAAGGTGTTTTGAATGATAAAGAAATTGATACCTTTGCGACTAAAAAACTTCAAGAGTTCGATGTAAGACCACTTGATATCTGTTCTAAAGCCGAGAGCTTTTCAGGGGGAAATCAGCAAAAACTTATCCTTGCTAAAGAAATGTCAATGAAGCACAATTTTTTGCTTGCGTCTCAACCTACGAGAGGCCTTGATGTAGGAGCCACTGAGTTTGTCTATAGGATGCTTGTTGAAGAGAAGAAAAAAGGCATTGGAATACTTTTAATTTCTCTTGAACTTACTGAAATTATGGGCTTGTCTGATAGGATACTTGTTCTTTATAACGGAGAGATCGTTGGTGAGGTAACACCCAATGAAACAAACGAGGAAGAGCTCGGTCTTATGATGCTTGGCCTTAAGAGGAAAGAGAAGGTGCAGTAATGAAAGAGTTTTTTTACAGGATATTTGTAGGGAGAAGAGAAAAATACTGGTGGATGAACCTTCTTGTACCTTTAGTTTCAATTTTCCTTGCACTCATTGTTGGTGCCATTTTTATAAAATCTACTGGTCGAAGTCCCATCCTTGCGTATAAATTACTTTTTAATGCATCTGGATTAATCCCTGGCCCCTTCTGGAGGAGTAGTTTCGCAGAGTTGCTTCTTTCATCCTCAATGTTTATTGCAACAGGTCTTTCCTTTGCAATCGCAGCGAAAGGGGGATTGTTCAGTATAGGAGCGGAAGGGCAGTTTATTGTTGGTGCAGTCGCTGCGGCGTATTTCGGATATGCAAAACCTTTTACAGGATTATCCGCGATAGTTCATATTCCCCTTATTCTTATTATGGTAATGTTTTTGGGCGGTTTATGGGGGCTTATTGCAGGATATCTGAAAGCTAAAAGAGGCATACACGAAGTGATTGTAACAATTATGCTTAACTGGATAGCATTTCAACTTATAGAAGGATGGCTTGTCCCAACCGGAGGCCCGATGTCAGCAAAAGTTGAAACAGGAGTTTCAGGTACTCCTTATATCTCTCCCACTGCAAAACTTCCCATAATTCTATATAACACTCGTCTTAATATTAGCATACTGATTATGATTGTGGTTGTATTTTTAATCTGGTATCTTCTTTACAGGACCACATTTGGTTACGAGATCCGCGCAATGGGATTTACTTCGATATTTAACATGGAAGCTCCGAAAGTATCTGGAGTCAATACATCAAAAAGAATTATGCAGATAATGTTTATATCAGGCGCTGTTGCAGCTCTTGGCGGTTCTTTTATCGTGCTTGGTATCTTATTTCAGTATCCGCCTGTCTTTGAAGGAGGGTATGGGTTTGATGGAATCGTGGTTGCACTTATTGGACAGAACGAGCCATTTGGGATATTTCTTTCGGGGATTTTGGTAGGTGCATTGAGAACTGGATCAACCGCTGTCCAAATTGCAAGAATACCAAAAACTTTTCCTCAGATTATCGAGGGTTTGATAGTTGCGTTTATAGCACTTCAGGTACTTGTAAGGTATCTGTTATTTAAATTAGTCAAAGCCAAGAAACGGGTTAAAGAGGTTAAATCGGAAGGAGGTATTTCATAGTATGCAACTTTTAAACCAATCAATAGCACAGATGCTTGATTTTGCAGCGCCTATTCTTCTTGCATCACTCGGTGGAGTTATTTCAGAAAATGCAGGCGTTGTAAATATTGCTCTTGAAGGAATAATGAGATTTGCTGCTTTTTTTGGTGTATGGGGTTCTGCGGTTTCCAAAAACTCATGGGTAGGGCTTCTCTGGGGGATTGGAATTGGTATACTCGTTGGAGCATTTCATGCTTATATTACTGTTAAATGGGCTGGTGATCAGATAGTTTCAGGCATTGCGATAAATGTTATGTCATTGGGTATCATAACATATTTCCTTGAGTTGATTTTTAGGACGACAGGTTATTCACCATCTGTCCAATATTTTGGTTCTGCTACAAACAGGATAAATCTAAGTTTCCTCTCGAAAATCCCGGTTCTCGGAGCATTCTCCAGGCTTACTATATTTGTATGGTTTTCATTGGTTTTTACCTGGGGGCTTCATTTTTTACTCTATCATACCGTACTTGGTTTAAGGATCAGGTCAGTGGGCGAGAATCCAATTGCTGCAGAAACGCTTGGTGTAAATGTATTTAAAATTAAGTGGTTTTCAGTTATAATAGGTGCTATATTTGCTGCAATCGGTGGTGTAGCACTTTCGCTTGGAACAATGGCTTCGTTTAACAACACAGGAGTGGCTGGAGGTAAAGGATTTATTGCACTTGCCGCGATGATATTTGGTAAGTGGACTCCTTTTGGTGCAATGTGGGCATCATTCCTGTTTGCCTCGGCGCAGGTGTTACAGTTTATCCTTCAGGCAACTGCAACGGGAATTGCAGCTCAAATCCCTGTTGGTTTTTACCTTGCACTTCCTTACATCCTTACAATAGGCGCTCTTATTGGCGTAGTTGGTAAGGCAATTGGGCCTGCAGCAGATGGCGTCCCTTATAAGAAAGAAAGTTAAAACCACTACCTTTTTTACTTCGTAATTTTTTCCGTTGCTTTTAACCCTCTCTCTTTTCCTGTCATGCTGAACGAGTGAGTCGAAGCCCTGAGAAAAGCGAAGGGGAAG
>CAZJKI010000066.1:0-4785 GCA_964546685.1 uncultured Caldisericum sp.
TTGACATTTTGTAAGAATAAGTTATAATTTTTTTATGACAAGGGTTTTAAAAAAGGAGTTATTTAATTCACTGGTTATAAACCTTTTCGTACCCTTAGGCGCGGTGGCGCTGGCTCTTCTAATAGGTGCTATTTTTTTAAAATTCTCTAATGTAAACCCTTTTGATGCTTATAAATCAATATTCTTTGAATCATTTGGAACTCGTTATGGAATTACTGAAACAATTGTCAAGGCAACTCCTCTCATACTTGTGGGAAGTGGCATCTGTATAGCATTTCGAAGCGGAAATATAAATATTGGCGGAGAAGGGCAAATGATTGTAGGAGCGATTCTCTCTACCGTAGTTGCTCTTAATCTTCCTGGTTTTCCTAAATATTTCCTCCTTCCACTTGTTTTAATTTCAGGTTTTTTGGGAGGAGGAATATATGGTTTTATTCCCGGGTTTTTAAAATCTTACCTAAATGTAAATGAGATTCTATCAACTGTAATGCTAAATGCAATTGCTCTTCAAATTCTCTATCTTTTGTTAAGAGGACCCTTGATGGATCCAAAAGAGATCGCTTATGGAACAGGTTATCCTCAATCCGCAAGAATAACTGAATCTAGTTGGTTATCAAAATTAATTCCAGGTACAAGATTACATGCTGGCATCTTTATAGCACTTATAACAGCTGTGATAGTGTATTTGTTACTTTGGAAGACCACAATCGGTTATAGAATGAGGGCTGTTGGAAAAAACCCAGTTGCTTCCAGATATGGAGGAATAAATGTTAAAGTATATTTGACTCTTTCTATGTTTCTGGCTGGGGGACTTGCAGGACTTGCTGGGGCAGTTGAGGTTTGTGGAATTCATCATAGATTAATGGATGGAATAAGTGCAGGTTACGGATTTTCTGGAATTGTGGCTGCCCTGTTTGGAAGGCTTCATCCAATTGGTAATATTCCTGCATCGTTTTTCTTTGGCGCATTACTTGTTGGGGTAAATATGCTGCAGAGATCTGTTAATGTCCCAGGTTCTATAGTTTATGTCATCGAGGGTCTTGTAGTTATTTTTGTTGTTGGAACTGAGATCATTTCAAGGAAAATTTTAGCAAAGAAAGTTAGCACCACTATTGAGAAGGTAGAATGATTGGAGAATTTTCAAAATCTGGTGTAATTATTGGTCTTTTAAGTTCTGGAGTAAGATTATCTACCCCATTTTTACTTGCTTCAATAGGTGAAATGTTCTCTCAGAGAAGTGGAGTTTATAATCTTGGGGTCGAGGGAATAATGAACCTCGGTGCATTTATAAGTTTCTTTATAGCTCTGAAGACTTCGAACCCATACTTTGGAATATTTGTTACAATCTTAATTGGCTTAGTTATGGGTTTAGTTACTGCCTTTATAAATGTAACAATGAAGGCTGAACAGGGTATAAGTGGAATAGGAATTTATTTTTTTGGTTATGGACTTTCAGGTTTGTTGTTCCGTTTAACACTTGGATCAATTGTGACAACTTCTGGTTTTGAGCCATTATCAATACCTATCCTCTCAAAACTTCCATTTATCGGTGAAGTTTTTTTTAATCAAAATTGGATGGTTTATCTTGCTCTTCTTCTAGTTCCAATCTCATATATTATTCTATTTAGAACAACCTTTGGATTGAAGGTTAGAGCTGTGGGAGAAAATCCTCATGCAGCAGATACTCTAGGGGTATCAGTAGCTAAAATTAGGTATATTTGTATAGTGATAGGAGTAGTTCTTGCAGCTCTTGCTGGTAGTTTTTTGACTATAGGTCAAATAGAAGCAACGTTTGTAGATAATATTGCTGCTGGAAGAGGTTTTATTGCCATAGCACTTGTATACTTTGGGAGATGGCGTCCAAGTGGAATTCTTTGGGGGTCGTTTCTTTTCAGTTTCATTGACGCTTTACAACTTAGAATACAAGTTTTAGGAACAAAAATTCCCTATGAATACGCTGTTATGACTCCTTATGTCATTACAATTCTTGTTTTAAGTTTTCTAGCTGGAAGAGCGAAGGGTCCGTCTGCTTTAGGTAAACCTTTTGAAAGGGAGTCCACATGAGAGTTAATTTTGCCGGCGATGGGGCATAATCCATTGCAAATTTATACAAGGAGGAAAAAATGAAAAAAGCATTAATGATGCTTTTAGTAGCTCTGCTTGTTGTAGGCTTGTTCGTTGGGTGCAAGCCTCAAGAAAAACCCGTTGAAAAAGTTAAAATTGCTTTGATTCTCCCGAGTGGAAGGGATGACATGGCTTGGAGTCAAGGTATGTATGAAGGAGTGATGGATGTTCAAAAAGAGCTGGGAATTGATAAAATTGAGGTAAGTGTAACTGAAAACATGCCGAATCCTGTTGATGCCGGTGCCGCTCTGAGAGATTATGCAAATAAGGGCTATAATATAATAATCGCTCATGGTGCTCAATATCAAAATCCTGTTTTTGAAGTTGCTAAAGAATTCCCTCTGATCAGCTTTGCATATGGAACAGCTTTTGAGACTGGAGATAATATTTTTACGTATGACCCCCAGGCTCAAGATGGAGCATATCTATTTGGAATGCTGGCTGCAAAATTGACAAAAACGAAGATTGTTGGAATTGTTGGACCTGTTAAAGCAGGGGATGCCATAAAATATAATTATGGATTTATTCAAGGAGTTAATGCTACCGATACTTCAATTAAGGTTCTTGAATCTTATACAGGCTCTTTTGGAGATACTGTAAAGGCAAAAGAAATGGCAATTGCTCATATTGAAGCAGGAGCAGATATTCTAACGGGAACTGCTCAACAATCAGTGGGTGCAATCCAGGCAGTTTCCGAGAGACATGTATATTGGTTTTCAAGTGATATGGATCAAAGTTCCCTTGCTCCAGATAGTATAATAGCATCTCAAGCTTATTATTGGAAAGATGTTGTTGTGTATATGATTGATAGCCGGAATAAAGGGAAACTTGGTGGTGAGACAATAGTTCTTGATTTTGGAAATGGTAGAATTAAACTTGTCTTTAATCCAAAACTTAAAAATCTAATAACTCCAGAGATAGAGAAATTATTTAATGATACATTCGAAAAGATAAAAAATGGTGAAATTAAAGTAAAACTTCCAGAATAAATGTTTTCGGAGAGGGTAGAGAGTCTACCCTCTCTTTATTTTTATGAAGAAAATAGAAAAAATCGAATTAAAAAATATAACAAAAAGATTTCCAGGAGTTCTTGCTAATAATGATGTAAATATGATTTTCAATTCAGGAGAAATTCATACTCTTTTAGGAGAGAATGGTGCTGGTAAATCTACTCTTATGAGAATTTTATACGGTATGTATAGGCCTGATGCCGGAGAGATTCTTATTAATGAGAAAATGGTTAACATTAGATCTCCTCTTGATGCAATCAACCTTGGAATTGGCATGGTTCATCAACACTTTATGCTTGTCCCATCGTTTACAGTCATTGAGAATATAGTTCTCAATTATCCTTCTAAAAAGAAGCCATTTCTTGATTTAGAAGACGCAAAAAAAAGAATAAATACAATGTTTCAGAAGTATGAATTTAGTATTGACCCGAGTTCTTATGTATGGCAACTATCAGTTGGAGAACAACAGAGAGTAGAAATTCTGAAAATTCTTTTTAGGGAAGCCGAGTTTCTTATCCTTGATGAACCAACTGCTGTTTTAACACCACAAGAGACAAATGAACTCTTTAAGATTCTTAAAAAGTTGAAAGAGAGTGGAATTGGGATAATCTTTATATCTCATAAATTGAAAGAGGTACTGTCAATAAGTGATAAGATAAGTGTTTTAAGGGATGGAAAAGTAATTGGAGAAGTAAAAAGAGAAGAGACAGATGAAAATCTTCTTGCAAAAATGATGGTTGATAGAGAAATAGAAAGTATATTTGAGAAAAAAAGTAAACCCAGAGAAGAAGTTATATTGAGAATAGAAAACCTTAAAGTATTAAGTGATAAGAATATTCCTGCAGTTAAAAACTTTTCCCTCATGGTTAAAAAAGGTGAAATAGTCGGGGTCGCCGGAGTTTCAGGAAATGGTCAAAATGAACTCGCAGAGGCAATCGTCGGTTTGAGGGAGATTAGAAAAGGAAAAATTTTTTTAAATAAAGCCGATATAACTAATAAGAATCCATATTTCATAATTAAAGAGGGCATTTCTTTTATACCTGAGGAAAGAATGGAGGTGGGAGTAATAAAAGATTTTACTGTCCTTGAGAACATGATACTCAAAAATCATGGAGTTTATGAATTTGCAAGATGGATAGTATTGAAGTTCAACCAGATAAAGAATTTTGTGACTTCCTCTATAAAGGAATTCGACGTAAGAACTCCTTCAATAAACACACTAGTGAGGAATCTTTCAGGAGGGAACATACAGAAACTCATTCTTGCAAGAGAGTTTTCTTCAGAGCCAAAAGTTTTAATTGCTTCGCAACCAACGAGGGGACTGGATATTAGAGCAACTGAATATATACACAAAAAGCTTATTGAAAAAAGGGAAGAAGGTTGTAGTACTTTACTAATCTCAGAAGATTTGGATGAAATAATCTGTCTTTCAGATAGAATAGTTGTGATGTACGAGGGGGAAATTATTGGAGAGGTACCCCCTTCTATACCTGTTGAAAAGATTGGACTTCTTATGATGGGAGTAAAGGAATAGAAGCTTTTTTATTCAAATAAAGAATGAAGGGTCTTGAAGATATAAGTTTATTCTTATTGTGCTAAAAGTTTAGAACAAATCAGAAAGATCATGCAATGACTGCATTCTCTATTAATG
>CAZJKI010000067.1:0-4320 GCA_964546685.1 uncultured Caldisericum sp.
GACATTGTACTATCAAGAACATTTAAGCTGTAATATATATTTAAATGACTTTTCATAAAATAGTTTAAAAACAGTATAATAGAGATGTGGATGAGAAATTAAATTTTGTAGTAATTACAGGGTTAAGCGGTGCTGGAAAAACTAAAACAATTGGCATAATGGAGGATCTTGGTTATTTTTGTATTGATAATTTACCTCCAAACTTGATCAGGGATTTTCTTAAAATTTCAAAAAGAACAGAAGGAAAGATTAATAAAATCTGTGCAGTAATAGATGTGAGAAGCGGAGAGTTTTTAAGTGCTCTTCCTGCAGAAGTTGAGCAGCTCAAAAAGGATCCAAAGGTAACCCTCAAGGTTATTTTTCTTGAAGCTTCTTATGAAGTACTTGTAAGGAGATTTTCAGAAACTCGAAGGAAGCATCCAATTGACGAAAGAGAGCTCAGGGATAGCATTGAACAAGAATTAAAAATACTACAACCTGTTAAAAGAATTTCTGATTATGTTATCGATACCTCGAATTTTGAGTTAAAAAACCTTAAACAGTTAATTGTTTCTTTGTTATCATACCCCGAGAAAGATGCTATGAAAATATTAGTAGTTACATTTGGATACAAATACGGGGTACCCATTCAAGCAGATATTGTATTTGATGTAAGGTTCATTCCAAACCCATTCTATGAAGAAGAACTTGCTGATTCAAATGGTTCGAGCGAAAAAGTTAAAGAATACGTGTTGAAGTTTAACGAGACAAAAGAATTTTTAAAAAGACTCGAAGATTTCCTTCTATACCTGATTCCATATTATATTAGGGAGGGGAAATCATATTTGACAGTAGCTCTTGGTTGTACCGGGGGAAAGCACAGATCTGTCGCAATAGGTGAAATACTTTTAGATTTTTTGAAAGACAAGGGTTATTCTGTTGAATTAGAACACAGGGATGTGAGAAAATGAAATCAATTGAGCATTTAAGATTTAAGTGGATTTTACCCGGGATGAGGATAAAAAGGTATATTGTTTCAATAGTAATAGGTTTGTTAATTTTATTTTATGTGCTGAGTATTTTTTATGTCAACTACGCTTATAGTAGAACTTCCTTTTTGAGGAAATTCTTTTTCTTTTTTGCGGACCTTAATATTCCTTATAAAGACTTTGTTTTACCACTTTTCCTTGTAATTGTTATTATTATCTCAATTTTATTGATTATATATGGTATAAAAAGGCTTGTTCTTTCAATTGCCCAGTGCCTGGCACCCGAAAAGAATGAAAATGAAATTATGAATATTGTTTTTGAAAAAAGAAAGGAGAACCTGAAGAAAAAAGTAGTTGTAATAGGTGGAGGGACAGGCACCACATCAGTTCTTCAAGGGCTTAAGGATGAATTTGTTAAAGTATCGGCAATAATCACTGTGGCTGATAGTGGAGGAAGCTCTGGTAGAATACGGAGAGAAATGAAAATTCCACCGCCCGGCGATATAAGAAGCTGTCTTGTTTCGCTTTCAGAAGAAAACTCTCTTGCTTCCAAGCTTTTGTCTTTCAGGTTTAAAGAGAAAGATTCCCCTCTTAATGGTCATAACTTAGGCAACATAATTATTGCAGGTCTTACAAGAATTACCGGTGACTTCGGTGATGCAGTCATTAAACTAAGCAAGCTGCTTGAAATAAACGGGGAAACAATGCCTTTTACAACTGAAGATGTAACAATATGTGCAGAGTTTGATGATGGAAATATTGTTGAAGGCGAAGCAGAGATAACAGACTATCATGGAAAAATAAAAAGGGTTTTTATAAAACCTGACTATGCCAAACCTTATATAAAAGCTTTAGAAAGAATTTCTAATGCTGATTTAATAGTAATAGGACCTGGAAGTCTTTACACAAGTATAATCCCACCTATGCTTTTTTCATCCATGATTGATACAATAAGGAGAAGCAAGGCCAGGAAAGTTTTCGTTGTTAATATAATGACTGAGCCAGGAGAAACTGATAAATTCTCTGCCTCTCAACATATAGAAAAAGTTATAAAAATTCTGGGCGAGGGTGTTATCAACTTTGCTATTATTAACACCGGAAAAGTTAGCAAAAACGTACTTGAAAAGTATATAGCATCAGGTTCAGACTTTGTAGAGGAGGATGCAAAGAAGGTAGAAGAAATGGGAATAAGAGTCATAAAAGGAGACTTTGCTGTTGAAAGAGGTGATCTTGTACGGCACAATCCGGAGAAGCTCGGCGAAACCTTAATGAAGCTAATAAGAGAGAGAGCCTGAACGCTTTTTTGAAGCATGAACTCTCTCTTGTGCATAATCACCCTGAGAGCGAGTTTTATGGTTTCATTATAGGTAATGGAAGATATGTATTCTCTTCAGACTCAAGAAGCCTGTTTTTTAGCTCCAGGGAAATTTTTGTCATCAGGAAGTTGATTATGCTTGCGGACCGCATTGGCTTTCAAAGAACTTCAGATATTCTTTTAAAGGAAGGTAAATTATTTTTTCTTGAGTTTAAAGGGGTAGATAAACTGTTGAATGTGAGAGAGATTTTTTCGAAAATTACAAAGGAAAAGATTGAAGAAAAAAGGAGTTTTTTAAGAGGAGCATTTCTTGGATGTGGTATACTTTCTTCGCCTCCTTCTTATCACCTTGAATTTAGGTTTGAACAAGAAAGAGAAATGAATTTCTTGAGTAACATTCTTAAAGCTTTTGATTTAAAGCATTTAAAAAGTCAAAACCATATTTATATAAAAGGGAGAGAAAATATAAAAAAGTTATTACATGAAATAGGAGGAATTGCAGCTTATCTCCTCCTGGAGGAAGATGCTGTTGTAAAGGATGTTTTAAATACTGCTAACAGGAAAGCAAATTTTGAATATGCAAATCTTGAAAGACAAACAGCCTCAGCAACAAAGCAATTAAAAATTTTGAAAGATCTTAAAAAAAGAGGTCTTCTTTATAAAATAAGAAGTGACCTTAAGGAAATAGCTGTTTTGCGGCTTGCCTATCCCTATCTTCCTCTAAGCGAGCTTTCAAAGAAATCTAATGGCAGGTATTCCAAACAATCGATATATTATAGACTGAAAAAAATAATGGAAATTTATGGAAAATAGGAATATTCAAAGGCCTTCTTTAAAATTAAAATTCATTCCATATCTTGCTTTGCGATCGAGGATCTTTGAGCTTAACAATCTTGAGCTCGACGAATTTCTAAATGATTTTTTTGAGGAAAATCCTTTTATTGAGTTTTCAAATTTATATTCTTATGAAGATTACGTTTTCAATATTTCTGATAACGAGGAAGACATTTATTCGTTTCTTAACCACCAACTTAACATGCTTGAACTTGATGATGTAGACAAGAAAATTGCAGAATATATAGTAAATAACATCAATGAAGAAGGGTATTTTAAATTAACATTGGGCCAGGTTGCAAAAAGCTTTAAGATCGGAGTTAAAGACGCGGAAAAAGTTCTAAATCTTGTTCAAACTCTTGATCCACCGGGAATTGCTGCAAGAAATCTTGTTGAGTGTTTTATTCTTCAGCTTGAAAGGGAAAGCCCAGTTGCTCCAAAAGTGAAAAAGATTTTGAAAGACCATCTTCAGGAACTTGCAGACGGTAAATTTGAAAAGATTTCAAAAAAATACGGCCTTAAGAACGAATTTCTGAAAGAGTTAAGGCAAAAGATATCGTGTCTTAATCCTTCCCCTGGACTTATGTTAAAAGAGACAAAAAATCTTTCGAGGGTCCCTGATATTATTGTTGAAAAGGAGGGTGATTCATTTAACATTTTCTTGAACAAGGGCTGTCGGCGAGAATTTGTAATAAATGAGAAATATAGGGAAGCCTTAAGTTCACTTGATAAGGACAAAAAAGAAGAATTTGAATTTTTACTTGAAAAAGCAATGTGGGCACAAAAAGCTATTAAACAAAGGGATGATTTGCTCTTGAGGATAGGTAAAAAAGTTGTTGCTCTCAACGGAGATTTTTTTCATGGCACAAATAATTATCCTGAAAAAGTTATTCTTGGCGAATTTTCAGATTCTAAAGACCTTTCTGAATCAATTGTTTCGCGCCTTATACAGAATAAATATATTTCAACGCCTAAAGGAATTTTTCCTGTTCATTTCTTTTTTAGAAGGAAAATGATTTCTTTTAACAGTGAGAAAGTGAAGGTTAAAATCCAAACATTGATAGATGCTGAGGATAAAAAAAATCCTTTAACAGATGAGCAGGTTGTACAACTACTTCAAAAAGAAGGAATTCAAATTAAACGAAGAACTGTTGCAAAATACAGGGATAAGCTTAAGATTCCTAGAGTGAATAAAAGAAGAAT
>CAZJKI010000068.1:0-4220 GCA_964546685.1 uncultured Caldisericum sp.
ACAAACAAGACTAATGCGACTGCCATAAAAATTAAATGCACTAAAACAATACCTGTTATCATGATACCTCCCTTTCCTAAATTATATAAGATATTTATAATAATTCCAAATTGGTTGAGAATAAAATAATATTGTAATAAAGTTTTGTAAATGTATAATAACTAAAGTGGGGAGGATGGAATGGAAGACAAATCAAATCTTTACATTGGCAAAGAGGTAGATATTCAAACCAGTGAATTAAAAGATAAGTATTTCTACAAAACAAAAGATTTGGTAACTCATGCAGTCTTGATAGGAATGACGGGGTCTGGTAAAACAGGAATGGCAATTGTTACTCTCGAGGAAGCAATCCTTGACGGCATTCCTATTATCGCTATAGACCCTAAAGGAGATTTAACTAACCTCTTGTTAACATTCCCTGGTTTGACTGCTGAAGAATTCAAGCCCTGGGTAGACCCAACGCAAGCCGAGCAAAAAGGCTTAAGCGTGGATATGTACGCTGAAAATGTGGCAAACATATGGAGGAAGGGTTTATCAGACTGGGAAGTCTCACAAGAACAAATCGCACAGCTTAAAAATACTGCAGATTTTACCATTTTTACGCCCGGATCCACTTCAGGAGTGCCTGTTAGCGCTCTTCAAAGCTTTAAAAAACCCGAACAAGACCTAGGTGACGAGGAAACCATCGAAAAAATAAAAGGCATTACTTCAGCACTTCTCGGGCTTCTCGGAATTCAGGCAGATCCTGTAAAAAGCAGAGAGCATATTCTCATATCTTCAATACTTCAGGATGCATGGCAAAAAGGCCACGACCTTACAATAGAAGACCTGATTATGCAGGTACAGAAACCTCCCTTTGAAAAGCTTGGTGTTTTTAGCGTGGACTCATTCTTCCCAAAGCAGGAAAGAATGGATCTAAGCATGCAAGTCAATTCTCTAATAGCATCCCCTGCATTCCAAACGTGGCTTCAAGGGGAACCGCTAAATATTGGTAATTTTATTAAGAAAAATGGTAAGCCAAGAGTTTCGATTTTCTATATCGCCCATCTTTCAGATTCAGAAAGGATGTTCTTCGTAACTTTGCTTCTTCAGGAACTACTTTCCTGGATGAGAGGTCAACCTGGCACTGACAGCCCGAGGCTAATTTGTTACTTCGACGAAGTATTTGGATATTTTCCTCCTTATCCCAGTAATCCACCGTCAAAATATCCCCTTCTTACATTAATGAAACAGGCAAGGGCTTTTGGCCTCTCGATGATGCTTGCAACTCAAAACCCAGTCGACATAGACTATAAAGGACTTACCAATGCAGGAACATGGTTCCTTGGAAAGCTCCAGCAGGAAAGGGACAAGGAAAGAGTGCTATCAGGTCTTGAGGGCACCTTGCAAGAATCAGGCAAATCATTGAACAAAAATTACTTCGACAGTATCCTCAGTTCCCTTAAGCCAAGAACTTTTTTGCTTCACAACGTCCACACAAATCTGCCAAAGGTAATAACATCACGCTGGGCAATGAGCTACCTAAGAGGACCCCTTACAAAAAATCAAATAACGCTTCTCATGGCCCCTCAGAAAACATCAATGCAAGTTGAGTCAGTTGCGATAAAAAGCGAAAGCAAAAAATACTTGCCAGACTTTCCTGAAGGAATTCCAGTGCTTTTCGAAACAAACAGAGGCCTTGGACCATTTTTGCCGTATGTTTACATTGAGTCAGAAGCATTATACAAGCAGGACTCAGCAAACATTTTCTCAGAAAAAACTTTTAGAGCAACCGTAAAACCGACATTAGAAAGTGTTTCATTAGAAAACATCGATTTTTTGGAATCTCCCCCACTAACCGACAACAAGCCAGTTGAAGGCGCCACATTTGCAGAAATCCCAGACAAACTCCTTAAAAAAGAATTCTATAAAAGCATTCAGGAGAAGTTCAAGCAACTCATCAAAAGCAAAGAAGAAATTTATTACTTTAGCCCGTATTTCAAGCTCTACAGCAACTTAGGAGAAAACCAAGGCGATTTTCTAAACCGCATTAAAGATAGAATAAGCTCGATTTTTGATAGTGATACTAGCAAAGTTAAAGACAAATTCACAAAAGACAAATTTAGTCTGGAGAGCAAGTTAAAAACTGCAGAAGACAAAAAAGCTCGGGCAGAGACAGAACTGAAAGCACTTACAACCGAAACTGCAATGGACATAGGCTCGGGTATTTTTTCAATTTTGACCGGAAGAAGCGGAAGGAGCAGTTTAAGAAGGGCTGGAAGCAATGCAATCACAAGAAGAGAAAAAGCAAACCTAAGAAAACAACAAGCAGAGATGGAAATACAGCAGATAAACAATGAACTTGCCAATCTACAGACTAAACTGGATGCTTCGCTTAAAGAGAAAGAGGCAGAAATCCTTTCAAAGACTGCACAAGTTGAGGAAAAGCTACTAAGGCCCAATCCTTCTTCTGTAGCAATAAAATATATTGCAGTCCTCTTCAGGTAATGAAAAATATATTTAAACAAGCAATTCTGAAAGGTTAGTTTAAAAAGATAGTTTTAATTGTATTTTTAATTGCCGCTCTCCTTATTACGGGGTGCAAGGGTAGAATTGGCATTGTTAAAAATTTGCCAGGACCTTAAAATGGCTCAATCTTTGTCAATGGCTTGTAAAGAAACACCATCAATCTTACATATATTTTCAAATGTTTCCGTAAATGGGGGCAGGAACAGCCATTCTAATAAATTAACTCTAAATAATTTGAAATACTCTTGACAAAGATTTGATCAGGAAATAATTGAAAATTAAAACAGATCTTAGGAAGTGTTATAATATATAATAAAGAGGACTTAAGTTAGGAGGTAAAGCTATGAAAAATTGGCTTTTAATAGGTATAAAAGAAAATTGGGAAAGAGCCCTTTCTCAACCAATACCGATATGGGGATTAAAAGAAAGATACAATAAAGAATTCCAGGCATTGAATGTAGGGGATATTGTCTGGTTTTATACAACTTCTCCAATAAGCGGAATTATAGGTATGGGGATGGTTAAAGACAAATATATAGATAACATTAATTTAGTATGGTCTGATGAACTATTTAAAAAACAAGTTGTTTGGCCTTTACGATTTAGGATTCAAGTTTTAAAAACAATAAATCCTGAACTCTGGGAAACTCAAAACATAAAGATTAAAGATTTTAACTTAATTTGGCAAATTGGATTTCAAGCATTAAATAAAGAGCAGGTAAAAGATCTGCTTAATCGCTCAAAAGAAATATTTGGAATTATAAACCAATTAGACCTATATCAGGGAGCTTCAATTTCTCAACCCCCGTTAGCAAAAGAGGAAGCCCCCGTATATCTCACAGCACAAAAAGAGAAAGATATCCCGCATCACAGAGAGTTACAAAATACTATTGCTGAGATAGGCAAATTACAATTCTATCATACTCAACTCGAGTATCCAGTAGAACTTATTGGAGAGGATAAACACTTAGATGTAGTATGGAAACGCGAAATTTCAGGGGTACCTACTTATGCCTTCGAAGTAGAGCTTTCTGATATGATCGAAAAAGCAGTTACCAGATTAAAATTTGCATTCACTAAATGGAACTCGAGACCTCGAATTATAGCACCTCTACACTCGATCAAAAAAATTCAAAACATTCTTGCAAGTGAAGACCGAGAATTTTCCAACCAATTAAAAGTTTATGAACCAAGCCAGCTTTTTGAACTTTTAGATAAAAAGCGTGATCTAAAAAATATTGAACAAAGATTGGGAATCTATTAATTAAATAAGCTTCAATTGGAAAAATACTCAAATTAATATTTTCGAAACCTTAAGACAGTACTTAATTGCTTTGAAATGTTTTTAAAGCTTTGTCGTTTTGCTTTCGTCAGTCCTAAAATTTTCTGTGTAGTTTTCTTAGTAGTTTTCTGTATAGTTTTTCCCGTAGTCTTTCACCTAGTTTCCTCCTTAGCTTGGAGTATAAAAATCGATACTTCCCCCCTGCTTAATTAAATTTAAAATAGCTCGGGGTCAGGTCTTGCAATAACACGCTTATTCTAAAAGTTACAATAAACTAAAAATTAACGCTTTACTATTTTACTTTCGTTTTGAAGGATTAATTTCAAAGAAATTGAAAAATAATAAATAGAAGAAAAGGAGGAGACCCTGAGACGAGCTCAGGGTGACAAAGTAAAAAGGAAAAGAGGAGATTCTTCGCTTCGCTCAGAAT
>CAZJKI010000069.1:0-4180 GCA_964546685.1 uncultured Caldisericum sp.
ACGAATTTCTTTTTTATAAAATTTTAGTTAAAATGGTTTTGCTAAGGAGGACATAATGGCAATAAGACATCTTGAAGACCTTTATACCCTTATAAAAGGGAAAGGAAAAAAAGTTTCAGTGGCTCTTGGAGAGGATGCTCATACCCTTGAAGCACTTGCAAGAGGTATTTCTCAGGATTTGTTTTCTGTAGTTGTTTTTGCTCGCAAAAGTGTGCTTGAAGACGAGGCACAAAAGCATAATATTGACCTTTCGATGTTTGATACGGTCTGGGTTTCTGACGAGCTTGAAGCAATTGAAAAGGCAGTTAAGGAAGTCAGGGAAATGAGAGCAAACGTCTTAATGAAAGGTTCCTGCAGTTCTGCAAATTATCTCAGGGGTATCCTCAATAAAGAGTGGGGTTTGTTACCTGAAGGAAAGCTTCTTTCTCATGCTTTGCTTGTGGACATTTCCCTTTACCACAAACTTCTTATGATGTCTGACGGAGGAGTAATATTAAAACCTACTCTTGAAAATAAGGTCCAGCAGATAAATTATTGTGTTGGCCTTGCAAGGAGAATTGGTATAGAAAATCCCAAGGTTGCTATCATCACTGCTGTTGAAACTGTAAATCCTAAGATGCAGGCAACACTTGATGCTGCTATTATAACTCAGATGAATAGACGCGGACAGATTAAGAACTGCATTGTTGATGGGCCATTGGCAATGGACCTTGCAGTTTCAAAGGAAGCAGCAGAGATTAAACATGTTGATTCTATTGTTGCGGGTGATGCCGATATTATTATCTTCCCGGATATCGAAACAGGAAATGCTGCAGGAAAAGCTTTTACGCATCTTTGTAATGCAATAAGTGGAGGTATTCTTATAGGACCCGATGCACCCTGCGTATTAGCTTCAAGGGGAGATTCAATTGAAACAAAATTTTTCTCAATAGTTTTTGCTATAGCAGTGTCAAATGATTTGGAGGCGTAATGAGAATTCTTGTCATTAACCCTGGTTCAATCTCTACAAAGATTTCAATTTTTGAGGATGAGAAAGAGGTATTTTCAAAGAAGATAAATCATACAATGGAGGAACTTGCTCCATATCAAAAAATTCCTGACCAGCTTGATTTAAGGAAAAATATTGTGCTTAAAACTCTTAAAGAGAGTGGATACAGAGTAGAAGATTTTGATGCAATTGGTGCAAGAGGCGGCAATACACATCCTCTTGAGTCAGGCGTTTATCGGGTAAACGAAAAGATGGTTGAGGACCTTTTGAGCTTAAGATACGGTGCACATGTCTCAAATCTTGCAGTGCCTATTGCGTTTAATCTTGCAAAAGGCTTGAATATACCATGCTTTACTGTTGATCCTGTTATTGTTGATGAGATGCAACCTGTAGCTAAGATTACCGGGCTCAAGAGTATTTTAAGAGAGGCAAAAGATCACCCTCTCAATCAGAAGGCAGCCGCAAGAGAAGTAGCAAAATCTCTTGGAAAGAAATATGAGGATTGCAATTTTATTGTTGCTCACCTCGGGGGTGGAATATCTATCGCTTCACACAGAAAAGGAAGAATCATTGATGTGAACAATGCCCTGAATGGTGATGGTTCCTTTTCACCCGAAAGAGCAGGAGACCTGCCTAATATTGCTGTTTTTGATTTATGTTTCTGTGGCAAATACTCAAGAGAAGAAATTTTAAAAATGTTTACCGGAAAAGGCGGTCTTGTGTCTCACCTCGGCAAAAATTCATTGATTGAGGTTGAGCAAATGATAGACGAAGGCAACGAATATGCAAAACTTGTCTATGATGCAATGATTTATCAAATCTCAAAGGAAATAGGGAAACATTCCGTCGTATTGAAAGGTCTGGTCGATGGAATTGTTCTGACAGGGGGGCTTGCCTGCTCTGAGAAACTTGTAAACAATATAAAGGAGTACGTCTCTTTCATTGCACCTGTCTTTGTTTATCCAGGCGAGCATGAAATGGAAGCAATTGCTGCTGGTATTTTAAGGGTTTACAGGGGCGAGGAGAAAGAAAAGGAGTATTCATAAGTTTTGGATTAACTTCCCATTTGTGCCAGGCATTACATTCCCTTTTCTTTCATCGTGTGCTTCTTTATGGCAGTCTCATACTCCTCTTTTGTCATCGCGAGGGCACATTCTTTTTGTGCCCGTGGCGATCTCGCTTTTGAAAGGCGAGATTGCTACGTCGCAAAAGGCGCTCCACTTGCTTCGCAAGGAAAAGAGTGCGCAATGACTGTATATTTTGTCACTGCGAGGGCATGTATTTTGTGTCCGTGGCAGTCTCGATTTTGATACCAAAAAGAGACTTTTTCAGAAGTCTCCATATAACAAATTGATAAATATTTCTGATGGGATATAATTTATTTGAGGATTGAAATGGATTTAATAAAAAGTGAAACTCCTGAGTTTAAAATTTCTTTGCTGGCAGAATCGGCAAATTATGACAAGAGTGCGAAAACCTCCTTCCGTCCTGGAATGTTGAGGGAAGCCGAGGCTGAATATGGACTTGATTTTAGTTCCAAAAATAATCAATCTCAATATAAATACATAAAAGAATCTGATTTTTTCAGAAATATATATAAAACTGTAGGACCCGGAGGGAAATGCGTGTCTCTTTTCAAGGTGCTGCAGACTAATAAATGTGAGAGGAATTGTCTCTACTGTGTAAACAGGAAATCCCGGAACACCGTGAGAACTTCCTTCAAATCAGAAGAACTTGCAAGAATCTTTATGAATTTCTACAGGAAAAGGTATGTTTCAGGCATATTTTTGAGTTCAGGAATTTATGATAGCCCTTTAAAGACAATGGATGAAATGATCAAGACGATTCTGATTTTAAGAAATACTTATAAGTTTAAAGGGTATGTTCATCTTAAAATTCTGCCTGGAGTACAGGATGCTCAGATAGAGGAGGCAATGAAAATTGCTGACCGTGTTTCAATAAACCTTGAATCACCAGAGGAAAACCTTTTAAAGAAAATAGCACCCGAGAAGAGGTTTAGAGAGGAAATATTCAGGGCAATTAACTCAATCAAAAGTTTTGATGATAAAGGGCTTAAAGTCAAGAGCGGTTTTACGACACAATTTATCTCAGGTGTGCTTGAAGAAACAGATTTTGATCTGTTGAAAAGGGCAGTCATGCTTTATGATGGATTCAAACTGAGAAGGGCATATTTTTCCGGCTTCTCTCCGGTTACTTATACTCCCTTTGAGAATAAAACTGCATGTCCTCTGATGAGAGAGCACAGATTATATCAGGCAGATTTCCTGATGAGACTTTACGGCTTCAAATTCACAGAGTTATCTTTTGACAAAGGAAATCTTTCTCTCGAGAAAGACCCCAAGGAAATCTGGGCAGAGCAGCACCCTGAACTTTTTCCCCTGGAATTGAACAAGGCATCTTATGATGAACTGGTTAGAATTCCGGGTGTCGGTATAAAATCTGCCAGGCGAATCATTGAAGGGAGAAAGCAGTCATCTTTAAATGAAGAGAAGTTAAAGAATATGAGAGTGGTGTTAAAGAGAGCTCATAAGTATGTCCTTATATCGGGGAAAAAGGTAAAATACGGCCGTTCCAAGCATGAAGAAGAGGAAGCGACCTTATTTGATTTTAGAAATCCATACTTTGCAGAGGTATAAATAATATCAATTTTACTTCTTTTTTGTCATTGAGAGGCATTCCTTTTTCTATAATTGTGCATTTCCTTTATAGCAGTTCAGCCTTAAATTCTTTTGATACAGAGACCTTTCGCAACTGTGTTCAGAGTGACAGAGAGAAATCGTCATCCTAAGGGTGTTTTTCCGCTCTGTCACTCTGAGGGCGAAGCCCGTGGAGTCTCCGTAGTTCGTTTTGGGTAGGTAAACAGACTCTCCTCAATACTCCACCCAAAAAAGTTTTTATATCTTTTTATAGTCTACAAAACCTGTATTAATCAGCATTTTTCTCTACATCTACAATAAGGGGGTAAATTCTGCAATTTCAGGGTGGGGTGGTAGTTTATATCCTCCAGCCCATTTTTACTCCTTTAAAACGCGTTAGATTAGGGGCATAAAAGATAGTATTCATCAATACTCTACGGTACAATGCGGGTTTCTAAATTATGATTTTATAGGCCCGATTTCTAACAAATGGCTTAAAATCAGGGTTTTAAAATTCGGGTTTTTGGGTACCCTA
>CAZJKI010000070.1:0-4089 GCA_964546685.1 uncultured Caldisericum sp.
GATGGATATTAAAAGAGCGATAGCTATAGTGCTTGATAGTGTAGGTGTAGGAGAAGCAGAAGATGCAGTTGAATACGGAGATTGGGGAGCAAATACTCTCCTTCACACATTGCAGTTTAACCCCGGGTTAATTTTGACAAATCTGGAGAAAATGGGACTAAAGGGGCTCCTTATGGGGGAAAGAGGGGATTATATTTCCTCCTTTGGCAGAATGAAAGAAATGTCAAAGGGAAAAGATTCAATAAGCGGTCACTGGGAAATGATGGGCATAATACTCAAGAAAGCGTTTCCAACATATCCTCACGGGTTCCCCAACGATGTAATAGATAAATTTGAAAAATTAATCGGCAAAAAGGCTTTGGGAAACAAACCTGCCTCGGGCACGGAGATTATTAAAGAATTTTACGAAGAACATCTGAGGACGAAGGATCCTATTGTTTATACTTCAGCAGATTCTGTATTTCAGATTGCCGTCCATACAGATGTTGTTCCCCTTGAAGAACTTTATAAGATGTCCGAAATCGCAAGAGAGCAAGTTTGTGTAGGCGATCATGCAGTAGCAAGAGTAATTGCACGTCCATTTATAGGTGACCCTGAACATGGTCTTGTCCGTACTGCAGATAGAAAAGACTATGCGTTGAAGCCTACTCAGGAAACTGTGCTTGATTTGCTTTCAAAGAGCGGGAAAGAAGTTCTGGGAATCGGGAAAATACATGACTTATTTGCAGGCCAGGGACTTGCTGAGAGCATTCATACTGAAAATAACCTTGATGGGCTGAATAAAACCATTGAAGCGATAAAAAAAGACTTTGAGGGAATAATTTTCACCAATCTCGTTGAATTTGATGCAAGTTGGGGACACAGAAGGGATTACATTAACTATGGAAAAGGGTTAAAAGGTGTTGATGATTTTATCCCTGAGATTATGAGCGCTATGAAAGAAAGCGATGTCCTCTTTTTTACTGCTGACCATGGATGTGACCCAACTTTTAAGGCACATACCGACCATACAAGAGAGCTTGTACCACTAATTGTTTATGGGAAACATGTGAAAAATAACTACAACCTTAATTTGAGGGAGTCTTTTTCAGACATAGGAGCGACGATTTCTGAAATGTTCGGGCTTTCTGTATTAAACGGCAAGAGCTTCCTTAAAGAAATACTTATATGAACATTCCATTCTTAGAGAAACCTCTCCGATTGGAGATAAAAAGAGGATTTAAAAATGATGCCGTTATAGGAGGGCTTCACAGTTTTATACTAAATAAGATAGAAGAGATAGAGATTGACCCTGCGAAAAGGGAAAAAATAAAAGAATTTTTTAAAAATTATGAAAACCTGGAGCCCGAAAGAAGAAAGCATATTATTGATAGTGTAATAGAATTGTTAAACCCGAGATCAGAACATGATTACTCGGAGCCTGGCACCAAATTATCACTTTTTTCTTTATCAGACCTATTCATTCCTGTGCAGTATGTTAAAGGCATCGGTCCTAAACTTGCAGCACTTCTCGCGAAACTCAATGTTTTTTCCGCCTATGATTTGCTTTATTATTTTCCAAGGGATTATATTGACCTGAGAAACCTTACAAAGCTTGCTTCGGTAGGATCTGGCGAACAGGTAACCATCAAGGTCAAGATTTTAAACCTATCCGAAAGAAAAGCACGGCTTAAAATATTAACTGTTCTTTGCACGGATGGCACAGGATATGTAAAAGCAATCTGGTTTAACCAGCCATATTTAAAAAATGTTTTAAAGGAAGGTGAAGTTGTTATTTTACATGGAAAAATCCAATTTTCTTACGGCAGCTGGGAAATGCCTTCACCTGAATACGAAGTTTTGCAAGAAGGAAAAGAAACAATTCATTCAATGAGAATAATACCGATTTATTCTCTCACTCAAAAGCTTTCTCAGAAAATCTTAAGGTCTCGGTTGAAGAGAGCACTTGATATTTACGATAGCGGGTTGATAGATTACCTTGATGAGAGAGTAATGAACAGAATATCTTTATTATCGCTTAATGAGGCGCTTTTAAATATACATTTTCCTGAAGGTTTTGCGCTTCTTGAAAAGGCAAAGGACAGGTTAATCTTTGATGAGCTTTTTGAGCTTCAATTTCTGCTTGGGCAGAGAAAACTGGAAATCAAAAAAAGTGAAGGTATTAAGATAGATATTTCGCAAAAGGAGATAAATCAATTTAAAAGCTTGCTTCCATTTGATTTAACAGAAGACCAGGTAAATGCAATTCTTGACGTAAAAGAAGATTTCGCTTCAGGTAAACCGATGAACAGGCTTCTCCATGGAGACGTTGGCTCTGGAAAAACCGTCATAGCACTTTTTGCGGCATTTGTTGCATGTAAAAATGGCTATCAGGCTGCAATGATGTCTCCAACAGAAATCCTTGCACAGCAGACATACAGGGTCGCAGAAAAACTTTTTAAAAAGGCAAAAATAAACGTTGCTTTGATTACTTCTGGTTTAAAAGGGAAAAAGAGGAAGGAATTTTTAATAGATTTAAAAGAAGGAAAAATTAATTTTGTCGTGGGAACCCATGCACTTATTGAAAATGAAATTGAATTTAAAGGTCTCGGAATGGTTATCGTAGATGAGCAGCACAGGTTTGGGGTCATTCAGAGAAGCAATCTTAAGGAAAAAGGCAAAATTCCTCATACCCTTGTGATGAGTGCAACCCCAATTCCACGGACACTTGCATTAACTCTCTACGGAGACCTTGATATCACCGAGATCAGGCAAATGCCCAAAGGAAGAAAGCCGGTCGTGACCAAAGTTTTTGTTGAAGATGATAGAGATCCATATAAATTGCTTATCGAAGAATTAAAAAATAAGCACAAAGGGTACGTTGTTTGCACACTGATTGAGGAGTCCGAAGAGCTCGAACTTCAATCAGTTCAAAAAAGAGCATTAGAATTGCAGGAAACTTACTTAAAAGGTGTTAAGATAGGGATACTTCACGGTAGCCTTACTTCTGATGAAAAGAAAGAAGTAATGGACAAATTTAGAGCAGGTAAATTTGATGTTATTGTTTCTACCACTGTTGTTGAAGTTGGTGTTGATGTGAAGGACGCAACAGTCATGATTATAGAAGATGCCGACAGGTTTGGTCTTGCAACGCTTCACCAACTGAGGGGCAGAGTAGGTAGAGCCGATATACAGTCCTATTGCCTTCTTATTACAAGGAACCCTAATGAAGACGCAATCAGCAGATTAAGAATCCTTGAAAAGACTAACAATGGATTCGAAGTTTCAGAAGAGGACCTTAAATTAAGGGGACCTGGAGAGATTCTTGGCACGAAACAGCACGGTTTGCCCGAATTTAAAATAACCACGCTTCTAAGAAAGAAGGATCTTGAACTTCTTGAACTCGCGCGAAGAGAGGCAATAGATCTCATCCAGGGAAATGTTGTTTGGAAAAAAGAGAACGTAAATGAGCTTATTAAAATTCTTGATAAAAAATTTTTAGGTAAATCTTCATTAATAGAGGTTGCTTAATGAGAATCGTAACAGGAAAATTTAAAAGAATGGAGATTATATCTCCACCAAAGGAAATTGAACTTCGCCCCACTACCGATAGGGTGCGTGAAGCAATTTTCGATGTAATCAGGTTTAATATAGCAGGGACTACCTTTCTTGACCTGTTTGCAGGCTCAGGTGCAATGGGGATAGAGGCAATAAGCGAAGGAGCAGATTTTGCCGTGTTTGTCGAGAAAGACGCAAGAGCCATAAAAACAATTCACACAAACATCAAAAGGTTTAAAATCGAGAATCAAGCCCTTGTCATAAGGCAGGATGTTTTAAGGTTTTTGCAAAGCCCGGGAAGCCTTGATGTAATTAAAGAAAAATTTGACTTTGTTTTTCTTGACCCTCCTTATGCCTCGCTTCTTGTCGGCCAGACAATGAAAGAGATTGTAAATTTCCCACATCTTGCAAACGAATCTATAATTATCGCCGAGCACAAGTGGGCAGAGTCTCTCTCAGAAGAATATCAAGGTAAGAATACACTCAAAAAGTTCCGAGAGAAGAAATATGGTAAAATCGCCGTTTCATACTTTGTAGTCCTATAAGTTTTTT
>CAZJKI010000071.1:0-3994 GCA_964546685.1 uncultured Caldisericum sp.
GTTCACATGTGGCTTAGTCCTTTCAAACTTCTCCTTTGCCATAGTTACCTCCTTAGCAAATACTATAAAATAAAAATATCCTGGAGCCCACGACCAGGATTGAACTGGTGACCTCATCCTTACCAAGGATGCGCTCTACCATCTGAGCTACATGGGCAAACACCTAAAAATATTAATGGTCGCGGGGGCTGGACTTGAACCAGCGACCTTCGGGTTATGAGCCCGACGAGCTACCTGACTGCTCCACCCCGCAACATGGAGCGGGAAACGGGAATCGAACCCGCGACACTCAGCTTGGAAGGCTGATGCTCTACCACTGAGCTACTCCCGCATGGTGGGCAGGGAGGGATTCGAACCCCCGTAGGCTTCCACCAACAGATTTACAGTCTGTCGCCTTTAACCACTCGGCCACCTACCCACCTGGAGCCGACGAGCCGACTTGAACGGCTAACCTACTGATTACAAATCAGTTGCTCTACCTATTGAGCTACGTCGGCAATTCCGAATTTAATTATATTAATAGTATAGTATTTGTCAAGAGTGTTAAAGGAAATATTGACTTAAAATAAAACTATTTATTTTACCACAAAATATAAAAAAACTATAATTTATTTACTTAAATTTTCAACGGCAGCAAAAAATCAAATAAAATGAATATGCTCAAATAACACATTAAAACATGTTATTCATTTACGAAAAGAGTCTTAAATCTTTTTTTAATCCTCTGCATTGCGTTATCTATTGATTTATAAGATTTACCGAGCCTTTGTGCAATTTCTCCTATTCCATATCCTCCAAGCCAAAATTTTAAAACTTCTCTTTCAAATGGAGAGATTTTTTTCGAAAACTCACTTAATCTCTCTTTTATAAATAAAAAATTCTCGAAATCTTGTTCATCACTTTTTAAAATTTCACCAGAAGTGACTCTTGGTTTATTCTTTCTCTTTTTTAAAAAATCAAGAATAGTATTTCTTACTACAATGAAAGCGAAATCGTCAAAATTATCTCCTTTATCTGGATTAAAAAAAAGGACCGCTCTCTGCAAAGCGAGCAGTCCTTCTATATAAAGATCTTCCTTATCTTCTCTATTTAAAACGATACCATAGTACCTCACAATTTTTTTTACAAAAGAAGAATAAAAATACATAATATCATTTATAGCCTCTTTATCTCCGTTTTGGGCTTTTTTAATAAGTTCGATATTTTTATCTTTAGATTTCTCCATTGCTTTTCTTTACTTCGAGTACTTTAAAAAGTATAATACCTGCAGTGACTGAAACATTTAACGAATTTACCTTTCCGTGCATTGGAATAGAAACTATAAAATCACACTTTTCAATAATTCCATGTCTTATGCCTTCTCCCTCGTTTCCCAAAACAATCGCAAAAGAACGATTCCGGTAATCAATATCAGCATATGACATCTCAGCATCGGGTTTCATCCCAACAATCCAAACTCCTTTTTCTTTTAGATAATTAATTCCATAAGTTAAGTTCTTGATTTTTACAATTTTCATATAAAAAACAGCACCGGAAGAAATAGAGATAACACTTTCTGTAACATTAACAGATTCTTTCTCCTGAATTATTACACCTGAAACGCCTGCACATTCAGCACTTCTTATAATTGCACCAAAATTCTGGGGGTCCTGAATCCTGTCAAGTATCAAAAAAATTGAATTATTAGTAAATTCAAGGCTTTCAAGAGACGAGTATTCAAACGGCGCTCCTACTGCAACAATACCTTGTGGGTTTAAAGATTTAAACCTTCTTTCAAACCATTGTTCATCTCTAAGCAATATTTCAATTTTCATTTTTTTTGCCAGAGAAATAATATCATGTACTACATCATCATATTTTTCTTTTTTATGGACAACGATTAGCCTTAAAGGATATTGAACTCGAAGTGCTTCGAAAACTGCCCTTTTCCCTACAATAAAATACTCTTCTTTATTCGCCATCTGTATACACAAGCTTGTAAGAAGTTTCTTCTTTACTATCTTCCAGTACTACTCCGATATCTTTAAGAGCATCTCTTATTTTATCAGCTTTTATGAATTCTTTTCTATGTCTTATTTTCAATCTAATTTTTATAATGACATCCAGAAGTTTTTCCAAATCGAGTTGTAAATCAATGCCTGAAAAATCTTCTTTTAAATCTTCTTCTTTTGATAATCTCTCTATTACTCCTACCAATTCATCCTTCAATGAAAAAGATAAAGCTTCTTCTTTCCTTTTAATGTTTTTAAATCCAAGAACATTAAAAATCTCCTCCAGCATTAACTCAATTTTCAAAGCGTCTTCAAGCAAAAGCTTATCCTTATTCGCGTTTGTAAATTTGAATACATCAAAAATAATGGCAATTGCGACGGGTGTGTTAAAATCATCATCCATTGCTTTGATAAAAGACGCTTTCCAATCTGATATTTTTTGAGCAATTTCAACACTAGAAACAGTGTCACGTGAAACTTTTCTATTAACAATGCCTCTAAGAGAACTCATACTTTCTACAAAATATTCATAATTTTTTCTTGCAAGTTCAAGCGTCTCTATATCAAAATTCAAAGGTTTCTTATAGGATGCTGAAATAAAGTAAAGTCTAACAATATTTCCACCATAATTTTTCAAGAGTTCATCGAGAATGAAAAAGTTCTTTAAAGATTTACTCATTTTTTCTTTTTTGCCAACTTCTATCATTCCATTATGAACCCAGTATCTTGCAAAGGGTGCTTTTCCTGTATATGCCTCAGATTGGGCGATTTCATTCTCATGATGAGGAAAAATAAGATCATCTCCACCACCGTGAATATCAAAAGAATTTCCTAAATAATAAAGTGTCATTGCTGAACATTCAATATGCCAACCTGGTCTTCCTTTCCCCCATGGGCTATCCCATGAAGGCTCCCCTTCTTTAGCCTTTTTCCATAGCGCAAAATCAAGAGGGTCTTTTTTTTCTGAGTTAACCTCTACCCTTGCTCCACTCCTTAGCTCAGAAAGATTTCTATGAGAGAGCTTGCCGTAATCTTTAAATTTACCTACCTCAAAATAAACCCCGTCTGAAACTTCATAAGCATAACCTTTTTCCTTTAAGATTTTTACCATTTCAATAATTTCCTTAATGTGTTCCGTTGCCCTCGGATACTTGTATAATAGTTTCACGTTAATTTTTTCTAAATCCTTTAGGTAAACCAGTGCAAACTTTTCAGCAAGTTCTTTATAATTTATACCAATTTCCTTGGACCTATCAATAATTTTATCATCAATATCAGTAAAGTTTGAAATATGAATAACTTCGTAACCAAGAAACTCAAGATATCTATGTATAATATCATAAACTACAGCAGACCTTCCATGACCAACATGTGGATAATCATAAGGCGTTAAACCACAATTATACATATAAACCTTTCCTGGTTCTCTTGTTGTAAATTCTTCCTTTTTTCTCATCAGGGTGTTGTAAACTTTAAGCATTATAAACCCCCTATCTAATTCTTGAGTAAACTTACGGCAGTTTTAAGTCTATTGATTACATTCTCTTTTCCAAGAAAATAAATAAATTCATGCACTTCTAAACCTTCTTCTTTTCCTGTAATTGCAAGTCTTAATGGAAAATACAGATTTCTTCCTTTTATACTCAAGCTCTTCCCTGTTTCCCTTATCGTGTTAAGTATTGAGTCCATAGTCCACATTTCAAACTGTGAAAGATTAGTCAGAAAAAGGGTTAACAGGTTAATTGATTCCAATTTTTTAAGCTCCTCAAGGATTTGACTACTTAGAGTAAGTTCCCCAAAGAAATCTTCAGAAATAATTTCAACATCTTTTAGAGTATCAAAATGTTCCTTTGTATAATCAATAAAATTTAGCCACCAACTAAAATCTGCACTTTCGTTAAGCTTAATTCCCACATTTTTAGCAAGATCGTATATCTTTTTGGATGATAGTTCCATTATATATTTATGATTCATCCATTTCAGTTTGTTGATATCAAATATGG
>CAZJKI010000072.1:0-3949 GCA_964546685.1 uncultured Caldisericum sp.
GCAGTGAAAAAATATTAATAAAATGATTTAAGATTTTTAGGGATTTTTATAGCAAGTCCTGATCTAATTTCATAGAATTGCAAAGAAAGCAATTAGAAAGGAGTAAGATTTTTGAATTAATGTAATTATATTTTTTTTATTTTAAATCATAGCTATAATAAAATAATAAAAATTTAGGTTGACAGTGGAGAAATGTTAGCAATAGCAGCAGTATTCGAATACATTGTGTGGCTTTTACCAATAGCGTTTGCAGCTATCGGAAGGTATAAAATTACAAAGGAAAATGGTAAAACAGGTGGGCTGCCTAATATCATTTCCTCTTTAATCCTTACGGGCATTGCGGTTAGTGTAAAGGAATTTTTTATTTTCAATTCAATCTTTAGCCTTGAGAAAAGCTTTCTTGCAGGCAACATACTGATCCTGATTTCATACACATTTCTTTTTATAGGAATAAGGCAAATTGAAGGTGAAGTAAAAGAACTGGCAAAAATGCCTAAGAGGATTGTTCTATACTCCTTCCTGCTATTCCTTCTTCCGATCTATGTTGCTTTTAAGAAAAATTACGTTGTTTCGATAGATCTCGTAATTTATGCTCTCCTTATAATCATCACAAATACAAGCATTAGCAAATTATATTTACTTACTAAAGAAAGAAGAAAAATATTAACCACTTTTATTTCATTGTTTATTCTTGGTCTTCTCTTTGACTTTTTTTTAAAAGGCATTTCTGAAATTCTAAATGTAAGCTTTATCCAGTCATTAAAAATGGTTTCTTTTTCCTTCCGTGTGATGACCTCGTCTCTCCTTTTTATTGCTTTTGCAAGGACAGAGTTAACTGGCATAAAACCAGTGGAAACTCCCATACTACATCCCAGTGCTGTTCGTTTTGCAAGGAATATAATTATAACGGGTATTCTGGGAACGATGGTTTTTGGCGCGTTAACTTATGCTGCAGCGCAAAGCGTGCGTACCACAATACGACAAAACCTAACTCGTTACGCTTACAAACTCTCTATTGACGCTACAAACACTGGCAAGGAGCTTTCAGATAGGATAACAGACATAAGAAAAAACTTAAGTATCCTTTCGGAAAACAAAGATATAATAAATATCTCTGAAAAGACAGAAAAGCTATTGGAAACATTCTATTCGACCAATAAAGAAAAGGTATCCTCCATCACTCGGATGGATAAAAACGGCGTAATCATTTTCACATATCCGTATACACAGGCAAATGGGACTGATATTTCCTCTCAACCACATGTAAAAACTCTCTTAAAAACGTACAAAGAAGTCCTTTCAGATCCAATACTGAGTGTGCAGGGTTTCCCTGCGATTATTTTCCACGAGCCAGTGTTTAAAGAAGGCATGTTCGACGGAAGCATAGCAGTGCTGTTTAACATTCAGTCTCCTGTTCTTGAAAAAGCAATTATATCGGGGCATTTTCTTAAAGAAAGAATAATCATTACTGATTCTTATGGGACAATCATAGCTGCACAAGAAAAAAGCCTACTGCTCACTAATATTACAGCAGTGATTCCCAACATAAATAGTCCTGGAACTTTTGTTGACAGTATCTTTGGCAGGAATCTCCTGTTGCGTACAGATATTCGTATCTTTCAAAATAAATTTTACACTATCTTTGCAATAGTACCTGAAGACATTGTCTTGACTGATTTGTGGAAAGAGATTTTTAAAGACTTATTTATAATATTGATTTTTATAGTTTCAGTTCTACTTTTAGCAAAAGAGTTGTTATCATCTTATACTCTTCAGAGCGAAGAGTTAAAAACTATGGCAGTGCAGGAATACACAAAAGCAAAAGTTCTTTCGGATAAACTCTTGCGCATCGTAGAATTCTTTGCCCACGCTAATATAGATCAAGATATTAACCAATTTTATAATAGATTGCTTGCGTATGCAATTATGCTTATCGAAAATGGAGAAGCAGGGAGCGTTATTGTAAAGGAAGGCGACAGGTTCATGTTTAAGGCGGTTAGAGGGTTCGATATCGAAAAATTAGAAAGACCCTACTTAACCAAAGAAGAAATTGTTATTTCTGCAAAAAAGAAACCCGTAATCATAAAAAACATCTTTAATGCTTCGAAAGAGAACATTGGAAAAGAACTGGAGAAATTCGAAGAAATTGGTACCGATAGAATAAAATCAACCATTCAGGCACCTTTTATTGTAAATGGAGAATACTATGGAGGTTTGTTTATTGATAGCTTTCACTCTGAAGAAGCATTTTCAGAAACTGATTTAGAAGTCGCCGCTGCAATATCAAACCTCGGCTCAGTTTTTATTAGAAGAAAGATTCTTATTGACTCTGTGAAGGAAGCCGAAGCAAAATTAATGTTTATCGTATCTGAATTTTCCAAGATTGATATCTCGATGAAGGAAGAGGAATTTTTTGACAATATCCTTGGGGTCGGAAAATATCTTATTCCCACAGCTGAAGCAGGCTCCATAGTTTTAAAGCAAGGAGAGTATTTCAGATATATGGCATCATTTGGATACAAAAAGGATGTCCTTCAAGACATAGCATTTAAGGTGGACGAGCATTACATAATGAAGGGCAAAACAGTTTCCGTCATAAGAGATATTGTTACTTACGATGAGGCACTACCTAAAAGCATAAAGGATGCACTCTTTAAAGCAGGAACGAACAAGATCAAACAAACGCTTGTTGCACCAATTATTGTGAATGATGAGTATTTTGGGGGGATTTTCCTTGATAGTTTTAAGGAAGGCAAGATTTTCCTTAAAGAAGACCTCCGCGTTGCTACAGCCCTCTCTAATCTTTCATCAGTATTTGTTGAAAGTAAGCTTGCATACAACAAGCTGTTTGCACTAAGTAATTTTAACACTGCATCTGTCTCCCTGCTTCACAAGGTCAGCGTGAATACAAAAAAGGAAGATATTGTCAAAATATCGTACGAAATTCTTTGCAATTTGTATCCTGATGAAATAGAGGAAGTGGCAGTCGGTGAGAAGAAAAAGGAAGGCGTTTACCTTGTAAAATATAATGGAAAAAAGATCGAAGTGTATGCCGTAATGGAGAAAGCCAAATCAATCAACTACGCAGCAAAAGAAAAACAATCAGTTTTGGTTGAGTCTCCAATCCAGTATGAAGAAATTGCCCCTGAGCAAAAAGGAAAATCGCAGTTGGTAATTTATTCTAATATTGTAGATGTCCCTGTATTCCGCGTCCGATTCAATAAAGCGAGGACATTTGATAGCGATGAAAAAGAATTCTTCGAAAGATTGGGAAGAGAAACTGCAAACCTTTACCAAATGGTAACTTCAGTTAAAAAGGAAAAGGCGTTACTTTTGGGATATATCCTCTCTGTTACGAACGCGATTGACTCTAAAGATCCGTATACAAAAGGGCACTCAGAAGGGGTAACTTATTTATCGGTTTACCTTGCAGAAAAGATGGGACTCAGCAAAGATGCAAGACGAACAATCTTGATCGCTGGGCTTCTACACGATGTTGGAAAAATCGGTATCCCTGACAAAATTATTTCTAAGCGAGGAAAATTAACAGAAAAAGAGTACGAGGTTATAAAACAGCATCCAGGTAAAGGAGAGCAAATTGTTTCTCCCCTAGACCCAGAAGTAGGAAAGATAATAAGGCACCATCATGAACGGTGGGATGGAAAAGGATATCCAGATAGGATAAAGGACGATGAAATTCAGATCTCCTCACGCATTATTGCCATTGCAGATGTTTTTAATGCACTGACAAGCGATAGGCCTTACAGAAAAGCATACACTTTTGAAGAGGCCCTTAAAATCATTGAAGAAGGAAAAGATACGCAGTTTGACCCAGAAATTGTTGGGCTGTTTTTGTCTATTCCAAAAGAAGATATTATAGAAGCAACGAAGAATCCTGATATAGCTTCTATTGTAGAAAAATACATAAGTTAAGAGTTATAATGCTTTC
>CAZJKI010000073.1:0-3876 GCA_964546685.1 uncultured Caldisericum sp.
CTCCAGTGTGCTTTTCGAGCTCATATTGCCACGCGCTTCTTCGAAGCCCTCGCAATGTTCTCCTCAATAATCATAACCTGATATATGATATACGATGACGAAACAGCCTACATACCCTATCGGCAATTTTGGAGATAAAACAAACTGCTGTGCCTACAACTTTTTTGCCTAATGCCAACTAAAATCCATCTCCAAAATACCCTGTACCATTGATTATAACCTGCACAACCTCAACCCCCTCCAACAGGAGGGAAAAGACTTATTTCGTCGCCATCTTTTAATGGGATGGCAAGATCATTGAGAATAACCCCATTCAGAACAACTATGAAAAACTTTTCATTCAAATTTAAAGCATCAATAAATTGGGCCACTGTAAGCAATTCTTGCGACTCAAAAACAATATTTCCTTTTTCATCTTTCGGAAATTCATTCAAGGCTTTTAATCCTCCGTATAGTCTTATCGTTATTTTCATCACTTATCACCGAACCTCCTAAATTATTATAGCATACAATTAAACAATCCTCCACACCAAAGGCAAGATCCACAAGGAATACTATTTGTATAACAGTCGCCAATAAAGTTTTCGAGCTCCATTAGATCACACAGAGCAAAATTACAATCGTAGCAGTAAGGAAAATCGTATTCAATAACAGACTCTCTAAACCTTCTATACTCAGGCAAATTATATATTTCCACAGGGTCTTTCTCTTTTATATTTCCAAAAGACCATCTTTTTATATTCTTTTTAAAGCCTGCAATATAAACGGTATAGCTATGCCATAAAAAATAGCAAGGTGATACTTCCCCATCTACTCCAATATACATTTCTTTTTTTTCAATAAATTCGCAAGTTCTTTTTGGTTTTGGATTTATCCTCAGGATCTTGATATCAATATTTAATTTCTTCTTCAGTTCTCTAATATCTTTGAGGATTTTTTCCACTTGTGCGAGAAGATTCTCATCTCTACTAAGCGTATTTTTTAAGTTTATTGTTTTGCCCTTCTTATTTGCTTCGTCGTACATAGAAATATACAATTGAAGTGCTTCGTTTCCAACAGGATAGTATTCAGGGAGTGCCTTTTTCTTTATCTGGTCTATCCAATCATCTACAGTGTAACCTTTCTTAACAAGTTTTGAATACCACTTTTTAAAAATCTGAACAGCCTCTTTATTATTTGTTTCATAGACAACATTTTTGGTGGCTTCAGGTGAATATGGAATGAGGTGGGAAAGTATAACAAAATCAATTTCATATTTCGAAGATTCAATAATTGTAGGGATGACTTGGTCTAAGTTTTCTTTTGTAATAACAATCTCTACTCCACTTTCAATCTTTGCGCCATCCTTTTTTGCTTTGTATACCACTTCAAGTGCTCTCTTGGAAAATTCAGGGATATGAAAACCGTTTATTGGCACAACGCAATCAATGGAAACACAAATTCTATTTAGCCCAGCTTTAACAAGCTGTTCCATTCGTTTTTCAGAAAGAAACACTCCGTTTGTTTGGAATCCAATAGAAGCATCTCTTTTTGTATTCTCTTTTGAAAACGCCAAAAATTCTTCAAGTTGTGGATGAAGTAATGGTTCACTAATACCATTTAGAACGATACTTTTAATATGAGGTAAAACTTGTTTTAGTTTTTTGAATGTTTCAAAATCCATATCCATTTCAGGTAATTTATAATTTTGACTCTGCTTTGGACAAAACTTGCAACTTAGGTTACACCTTGTTGTTGTTTCAACGGACAATCTCTGAGGAAATTCCAATTTTCAATTCTCCCATACATTTCTACATTATAAAATAATTTTCTAAATAACAAGCCCCGGGGCAGCATCCACCCCGGGGAATCTTAAAAAACCTATCTAACTACCAGTTAAATACCTGATCAAGTTCCTCGTCTTTTACCATAAACACTACATTATGAGGAGGTATGGGTTCTTCATAGAAGAATCGCGGTAACCTATCATGTTCTTTTGTAAATCCTGCACGGGTATTGAAATCTCTTTCCATTTTTAGCACTTTCTTACCGTACTCTACAACATCTTTATCAGTCATATTCAAGCCGTAGAAGCTATTTAGCATTTCTAACGACGCCTGGTTTGTTTCTGGCTGATCAAGAAGTGCAAAGGCAATAAAGAGACACATTCCAGTTGAATCAATAAACGCTGTTGCAATTTGAAGATTTCTGGATAGTTCTACCTGACCTTCAGGCTTTAGTGGATCAACAAAACCACCTGTTTTTAATACATTGAGGGCAATTGAGTATCCTGCAGTATGGTCTGCACCCATAGGACTTGTAGCATAGGTAACTCCAATTCCCTGGATTGCCCTTGGGTCATAGGCAGGAAGTGCCTGTCCTTTAACAACAGCAACTCTCTCAACTCCAAATGCTTTTCCTGTAAATGCTGCTCCATTTCCTAAAATTCTTCCAAGATAACTACCCTTGCCAACTTCATGCAGAAGATTGATTGCTCCATCTGCATCTCCCCATTTAAGAAGTCCTGCTTCCATTGCAACACCAATTGCTTCTCCCATCTCTATGGTATCAAGTCCGTAGTTATCACAGAGAAAGTCCATCATGGCAATTTTGTCGATATCGTCAATGCCGCAGTGTGCTCCCAGTGCCCATACCGATTCATACTCAGGTTGTTTTGTAAGATATTTGCCATCTTTGTCGTGGTAAATTCCAGAGCAACGGATTACGCATCCACGATGGCATGCATGAGTTGGATTTCCACCTCTTTTTGCTTCAAGTTCTGCTTCAACTTCTCCACTTATCTTACTTGCTCCTTCAAATTGCCCCTTTTTGAAGTTATAGCTAGGATAACCACCAACCTCATTTATGATGTTAGCTAATATGTTTGTTCCATAAGTAGGAAGTCCCTGTCCTGTAACAGGATGTTTTTGAAGTCCTGCAATGAAGTTTTTGTTTGCTTCTTTAAATGCTTCAGGATCTTTCGGCTCTCTCAATTTAGTTCCATTGTCATCAAGTACAATTACTTTTACTCCTTTGGAACCCATTACCGCACCAGGTCCACCTCTTCCTGCATGTCTTGTAGGTCGTAATTCCATATCAGTAATTGCAACAGAAGCACCAGACATCTTCATTTCACCTGCAGGGCCAATTGATATACAAGCGATATTTTCACCGTATTCACTTTTCATCTTCTCAATAAGATCATAGTTTGGAAGCATTTTGAGGGAGTTGTCTTTAATCACATTTACGCCATCTTTGTTAATGTAGATTTTGTAATGGTCATCTCCTTTTGGTTTTCCCTCGAGAACAATTGCCGCATATCCCAACCTTGCTAAAACTTGTCCTGCTTGTCCACCAGCGTTAGATTCCTTAATTCCACCTGTCAACGGGCTTTTGCAACCAATTGAAATTCTTCCAGACATTGCACCCAAAGACCCACCAAGTAAACCTGGAGCAATAACAAGCTTGTTTGCAGCACTTAAAGGATGGCAAAGAGGATCAACTTCTTTCGAAATGATTGCAGACGTGAGCGCTCTTCCACCAAGTCCTTCATACTCTCCTAATTCCTCAACTTTTACCACTGGTACGTCTTCACTCATGTTGATTCTTAAAATCTTCATAATGCACCTCCTTTTTAAAAACTTATTGTTATTTATATTGTATGCAAATCATATATTATACAAATTATATCATGCAATAAAATAAACCTCCACACCAAAGGCATGCTCCGCAGGGAATATCATTTGTATAGCAATCATAGAGAAAATCCTCAAGCTCCATTAGATCACACAGAGCAAAATTACAATCGTAGCAGTAAGGAAAATCGTATTTTAGGACTGATTCAGTAAAACTCCCTGAAGTGAAAAATTGATGCTGCCAGTACTACACCTGCTCCTG
>CAZJKI010000074.1:0-3799 GCA_964546685.1 uncultured Caldisericum sp.
AGAAAATTCTTGCTACCTTCTATAATCAAAGAAGTATCACTTACAAAATTATTTTTGGGAATTACAGTTTTTCGCCCTTCTCATAAGGAGTCCCATCGGCAGCGGGAGGTATGGCTCTTCCAACAAATCCTGCAAGAATAAGAAGAGTAAGGATGTAAGGAAAGGCAATAAAGAAACCCCTTGGAATTATCTTTAAAACCTGAGGAGCAACTGTTTGGACATATATTTGAAGTACGGTCGCGCCTGTGAAGAAAAGAGAGGCAAGAAATGTGCCAATTGGTGTCCACTTTCCGAAAATCATTGCTGCAAGAGCAATAAAGCCAAGCCCTGCTGGCATATGGTTATCAAATAAATCAAGCTGACCAATAGACATAGAAACGCCCGCAAGACCTGCAAGGACACCCGAAGCAATTGTTGCAAGGTATCTTATAAGATATACGTTCACTCCAAGGGTATCTGCTGCCTTTGGATGCTCTCCCACTGACCTGTGTCTTAATCCCCATGGTGTATGGTAAAGATAGAAGTGAATAATAAAAGGAAGTGTTACTGCGAGCCACACGAAAACATTCATTGTTGCAAAAATCTCACCCACGACAGGAATTTTCACCAATGCAGGAATAAGCGGTTTACCGAGAAATGAGTTAACGGACGGAGAATGTCCTGTTGTATTGAAATACCTTTCAAGAAAGAATGTCATACCACCAAGTGCAAATACGTTTATCGCAACGCCTGAAATAATCTGATTACCTTTAAGGGATATCGAAATATATCCATGGAGAAGACCAACGAGAGCACCTACTGCAATTCCAAAGAGAATTCCAATCCATGGATTACCGCCTAAAGGATTTCTTGAGCCGAGTATGGGATCTATACCTTTCGAAGACATGTAAGAGCCAAGCACTGCAAAGAATCCACCCATTCTCATCATTCCTTCAAGAGCAATGTTTACAACTCCAGCATTCTCACACATAACCCCACCGAGTGCAGCAAGAATTATCGGCGTTCCAAACTGAAGTGCCGAGGAAATGAGCGAAACAAAGAGATTAGTCGTCTGCACTTTCCGCTACCTCCTTCGTCAAAACCTTTTTTTCACCAATCCTGTACAGCAGGAACTTTATTCCAACCTGTCCTGCAACAAAGAGTGTTGCGATTCCCTGAATGATATCTGTAAATGTCTTATGTATTCCAATTAATTGCATTCCAGTGGCACCGCCTCTTACAAGCCCAAAGAATATCGCAGCAAAGAAAGTTCCGATGGCTCCGCTGCCTCCAATCAAAGCCATTGTAATTCCATCGAAACCATACCCAGGCCTGAAGACCCCCGGATAGCGTCCCTCTGTCCCCAGTATCATGCAAGCACCACTAATTCCAGCAAGCGCACCTGATATAAACATTGCCGTAACCATTGCTTTTCCTGTGTTAATACCTGCATACTTTGCAGCTTTAGGGTTCTTACCTGTCGCACGGATTTCATAACCAAGCACCGTTCTTGTTAAAAGTAGATAAACAAGGATAACTGCAATGATTGCAATTATTATCGAGGCATTCAATCTTGTGCCCGTGAAGAATGGTTTCAGTCTCGAAGAAGCCTTTACATAAGGAGTTCCTGCAAGCACTGCACCAGGTTGATACCTCAGAATGTTGAATGGACCGACGACAAGCCAGTTTTCAACAAGGTTTACAGCAATCCAGTTCAACATGATTGTAGTAATAACCTCGTGAACCCCTCTTTTTATTTTCAACCATCCTGCGAATGCTCCATAAAGACCTGAAATGACAGCAACTGCAATAAGAATAAGTGGTATATTTATCCATGGAGATATATCGAGTTTAAAGCCAAGATACGCCGCCGTTATTGCACCTACTATGAACTGCCCTTCTGCACCAATATTAAAAAGGCCAACATTAAACGCAACTGCAACAGAAAGACCTGTGAGTGTCAGAATTGCTCCCTTAAGTAAACCTTCACCTGCAACTTTCAAAGTAATTATTTCCTGAAAAGAGCCTCCAATTGCTCCTCTGAAGAGCAAGGAATAAGCAGCAAATGGGTTTTTACCGGATGCCGCTATCATAATGGCTGCAACAAGAAAACCAACTATAATCGCAATTATTGGAACAAGAAAGTTAGAGAGCCTTTCCTTCTCTCTGTTCCACCAGTTCAATATTCCATTTGAAGATTCGAGAGTTTTTGTGCTCATGATACGACCTCACTTTTTTCGTACCTCTTTAAGCCAAGCATCAACAAACCAAGTTCCTCTTCTGTTGCTTTCTCCGCAGGAAGTTCACCAACGATTTCACCACCATATAAAACTGCTATTCTATCCGACAACATCATAATTTCATCAAGTTCAAAAGATATAAGGAGTACTGCCTTGTCTGAATCCCTTTGTTCTACGAGCTTTTTATGGACAAATTCGCTTGCCCCAACATCAAGGCCTCTTGTTGGTTGTGCCGCAACAAGGATGTCAGGATCATAGGAAACCTCCCTTGCGACAACTACCTTCTGTTGATTTCCTCCCGAAAGAGAATCTGCAACAAGATTCGGATTATGAGGTCTTATATCATATTCAAGGACTTTTTTGTTTCCAAAATCACCGATATTCTTTCTATTCAGAAACGCACCATTTGAAAAATAATCCTCCCTCTGCCTTCCTATGAATAGATTATAAGAAACTGTAAATGGAAGAACAAGCCCTCTGTCTCTTCTATCTTCCGGAATATGGGCAACTCCACTCTTTCTAAAGAACCATGGGTCAAACTTTTTAACTTCCTTACCTCTAATTAATATCTGCCCTTCTTTTATTGGTCTTAAACCTGTCAAGGCCTCAACAAGTTCTCTCTGACCGTTACCTTCTACTCCTGCGATACCAAGTATCTCATCTCTTCTTAACTTAAAAGAAATACCCTTAACGGCCGGTATTCCTTTATCGCTCATAATTAAAAGGTTTTTTACCTCAAGTATTATATCTCCAGGGGTCTTCTCCTTTTTGGGTATTTCAAATACCACATCTCTTCCAACCATAAGACGTGCAAGTTCTCTTTCAGTCGTCTCTTTAGCATCCTTTATTCCCATCAATTTCCCATTTTTAAAAACTGCGATTCTATCAGCAATTTCAAGAACCTCTTTAAGTTTGTGAGAGATAAATATAACTGTTTTCCCCGCGTTTTTCAGAGCATTTACTGTTTCAAATAATTCCTTTGTTTCCTGCGGTGTTAAAACAGCCGTGGGTTCATCAAGAATCAAAATTTCAGCGCCACGAAAAAGCACTTTCAGTATTTCAACTCTCTGCTGAATCCCAACAGGAAGGCTTCCCACTTTTTCATTGGGCTCGACCTTAAGTCCGTATTTCTCAGAAATCCCTTTAACTTCGTTTATTCCCCTTTTTATATCAAGTACAACTCCATTTTTAACAAATTCTTCCCCTAATATTATATTTTCAGCAACAGTAAATTTGGGAATAAGCATGAAATGTTGATGCACCATTCCAATACCCATTTCAATTGCCTTACCAGGCGAGTTGTGAACTATCTTCTTGCCAAAGATGTAAATTTCGCCTGAATCCTGAATATAGAGCCCGTAGATAATGTTCATTAAAGTGGTTTTGCCGGCACCATTCTCACCAACAATTGCAAAAACCTCTCCTTTTTTAATATCGAGAGAAATTCCATCATTTGCAATAACTCCAGGAAACACCTTTGTAATACTTTTAAGTTCAACAACTGATTCCACCAAATACCTCCATGATAATTAAAAGGGTGGGGCTAATCCCCCACCCTCAAAAATCTATACCTTATGGAA
>CAZJKI010000075.1:0-3641 GCA_964546685.1 uncultured Caldisericum sp.
TGAATGACTGTGTAGATTTGTCGCTCACAGCATGTCGTATTTGCAGGGGTGGAGCCCAGGTTGTTTCGCAACTTATTCGGTGTGAATAAAAAATTTAAGTGAATAAAGTATCCCATAGAAATAAAAAAAGGGAGGCTTTCGCCTCCCCTTATAATTTACGGCGCAGGATAAGTAATAGTGATTGTTTTAGTAGTTCCTTCCCAATCAACTTTTGCCCCGAGGCTTTCTGCAATGAACCTCAACGGAAGCATAGTTCTTGAATTAATGATCTCTGGTGCAACTTTATGATTTGAATCATCAATCCACTTAAGCTCTCCATTTACTTTTGCCTGGGGTTTTCCAATCCAAAGTTCGATAGTTGTTCCTTTTAAACTAATTGTTACCTTTCTTTCGGTGCCGTTCCATTCAATTTGTCCGTCCAAAGCTTCTATGACAGCCCTTATTGGTAATAGAGTCCTTCCATTTTTAATAATTGGAGGGGAGTCGAGGGTTCTTGTTTCGCCGTTTACAGTAAAAGTTTGGCTTCCAATCTGGAGCACAATCACGGTAGAAGTTTTCAGATAAACTGTCTTTGTAACTTTGGTTGTCACTCCATACTTGCTTGTTGCCACAACTGCTATAGAATTTGCCCCTTCTGAAAGTGTAATGTAAGCACTGAAACTTCCATCGCTTGAAACAGTCACAGGTTTACCGTTAACAGTAACAGTGCATCCAGAGTCAGTTTTTCCAGTAAAGGAGAAAGAGGAATCTGATACTGTAGTGCCATCGGTGATATTCACAGCTAAGGCAGGAGGCGCAGGGTTATAAACAGTTAAACTAATGTCACTTGTAGTACTCCTTATAATGCCGCCTTTATTGTTGTAAAGAGTCAAATCAACAACCTGCAGCTGAGAAGTTCCCTCTTTAAGGCCTGTTAACGTTATTTTTGCAAGTGAACCAGCAGCAGACACGCCTTCAATATTACCTTTCAGGGAATATCCAATAATCATAGTTCCAGCTTTTGAGTGATTTTCTAAAAAAATTGCATCTGCTCCTAAAATGCCTCCAGCTTCGATGTTTTCAACCTTCAAAAGGTCGTTGTCATAGCTCAATGTAACGGAAACTCCGTATAAGCCTTCAACTTTATCCGCTTTAATGTCTATCACGGCACTTTTTCCAAGAGGGACCTTGTCTCCAACAATGTTTACATTAACAGGAGGGACATCAGGTGTTTGGATTTTTATTTCCAAAATTCTTGTTTTGGAAGGATCGCTAACTGAAGCAAATGTAAAAACAAGGGTTCCTTCATCTTTGGGGCTTGCCGTTAATGAAACGGTAACAGTTACAGGGATAAGTATTAGGTCTTTTGCCTTCACGCTGAAGCTTTCTGCAATGGGTGAAACTGTCCAGCCAGAAAGAAGTTTATTCTCGAGATTTACTGTATAAGAATCATCAGAGCTACCTGTGTTCCTCAGAACAAGATTGAACTTAATCGATTCCCCAGGTTTTACTTCAACTTTGAAAATGGAGCTTCTCACTACAAAATCAAAATTCGCTTGAACTGGAGCTTTTGTACTCAATATGCGGACAACGTTGTGGAAGCAATCAGCAACAAGTAAATTTCCATTTTTAGTCCAGCTCATCATCGCAGGTTCATAGAATTCTCTTGGAGTGGACCACAAAAGCTCAAAAGTATCTCCCTTAAATGCCTGTATTCTCCCGTTTTCAGTATCTGCAACTAAAATATTTCCATCTTGGCCGACAGTTATGCCATATGGCACCCAGAACTTTCCAACAGCTTTTCCGCCTCCACCAAAAGAACCCTTAAGCTTTCCATCAGAACCATAAATATACACTTTATTATCGTCTGTTGTTGTAATGTAAAAATTATTTTTGGCATCCACAAATAACCCAACTGGTGCATGTGCAGGAGAAAATTGACTAATAAAGGTCCCGTCAGGTTTAAAACCAACAACCGCTTGTGTACCATTGCTTGCTGCCCAGATGTTCCCTGACGAATCAACTGCAACCTGGAAAACATTAGAAACTTTATTCTCTCCAATTTTTGCAATAAAGTTCCCATTCTCATCAAACTTAGCGACATAATCACCAAGCCCTATGTATATATTTCCCTTTCCGTCGGAAGCAATGCCACCAATTGCCTTAAATGGCTCATTATCTGAAATTCCCTTTATTGCCTTAATAAATCTTCCATCAGGAGTAAAAATGTCAACTTCACCTGTATCGCTGAAGTTTGTCCAGCTTGCCACCCAGATGTTGCCCTTGAAGTCTTCGCAAGCACTCCACGGATTCATAAGTCTTCCGGTTTCATTAACATCAAAATCAACTTTTGAAGCAAAATTACCAGAAGAATCGAACTTGGTAAGCCTTACTCCTATGGGATACCCAAATGGGTTACCCGGCGAGTAAAAATAACCTGAATCAATAACATAAACATTGCCATCGTTATCAACTGCAAAACCACCAGGAGTCAAGAATGTACCATTTGACTGGGGAATATTTGCATTTCCACCAAACTTTGAAATAAACTTCCCACTTGAATCAAACTTTTGAACAACTGCATGTTTTGTTTTCCCAAGTCCCCTATCAAGGACATAAATACTTCCTTGTTTGTCAACTGATACATCAAATGGATAAATAAATTGACCATCTTTAGCTCCGGATTCACCGAATTTGAGGAGGGTTTTACCAGTTTTATCAAGCTTAAACACGGAGCAAGCTCGCATATCCACAACATACAAATTGTCAGACGGATCAACACACATTCCACCTGGGTCACCTACTTCTGTTTGTAAGACAGATTTAAAGTTTCCGTCCTTATCAAAAACCTGGATTCTATGGTTAAGTTGATCTGAGACAAACACAAGCCCGTCGTTTGTTACTGCAATACCTGATGGACCATTAAATTGTCCATTTTCTTTCCCTTCAGAGCCAGCATTTAAAAGACACTTTCCATTCTTATCAAACTTTGCCCAATAATTATTGAAAAAATCAGCAACATAGAAATTACCATCGGCATCTACTGCAATATCTGCAGGATATTGAAGTTTTCCTTCACCTGTACCAAGTTCACCAAAAGTTAGAATGTTCTGAAGGTTTTTGTTTAAGATATGAACTCTACCGTAGCTCGTATCACAGACTGCAATGTTACCGTCCGGAGTAATAGCCATCCCTTGCATTGGGAATGATAAATCACTCTTATAGTCGCTTTCGTAGGTATTTGCTGTATGTAGTGCAAAAGCCCCAATATAATCATCAGGCATTATACCGATTACACCAATTTGATAAAGATGTTGGTCTTCTTCTCCTGTTGCCTTTCCTACAAAGGCAAAAGTTGACATAGCAATAAAAAGAACCAAAATAAATGCAGTAATCCTCCTCATAATTCCTCCTTCTAAAACGCCTTTCTTAGCCATGGATATCGCCCCCTTATGGATAATTCTCACCGAAGTGAGAAGCTAAAATAATGAGGTCTTTTCCATCGATAATTCCGTCCATATTAAAGTCTGCCAAAGGAAGATAACTTTCATCTTTGGGTTCTGTTCCAAATGCCAATGTAAAGGCTTTAAGATCTTCAGAATCAACCTTCTTATCTCGGTTCAAATCCCATGGATTCTCTGCTTTGTTGACTATTACATACG
>CAZJKI010000076.1:0-3640 GCA_964546685.1 uncultured Caldisericum sp.
CCCACCTCCTTTTGTTGTGTTTTATTCTCATCTTTCATATCACACCACCTTCTTTCCACTTATATTTTATACTCTCTCTCTTGTCAAGGGGTTTGAGAAAAAAGTTTCAAATGGTTCTCAAAAATTCTTTCTTATATATAGATATCGTTAAGCAGAAAAAAGTTCCATAGTTTTAAAAAGATTTTTCAAGCGTGACTATTAACAATACATTCGAAATACAACAAATATTGTTTTTAATTTAGTTAATTCTCTGCCAATTTAGGTTAGGTAATACAAGAAATTAAAAAGTACTTCCTCTACTTTGATTGGTAGAGGAGGTATCTAAAAGTCCTGTGCAGTTTCCTCTACCAGAGAGGATTTCCACTTGAACTAAATTTCTGAGAAAAAATTATATACTTTGTTCCCCAAAAGTTTTTCTTCAAAGAGATTATAATCATCCCTCCTGCATCGTCGGGTATAACACAAGGAGAAGATGGATGAAAAAGTAGATTAGAAGTGGAGATTAAAATCCCATTACTTCCCCGTAATTCTTTGCCTTCCGAATTGATTTTTTGCACATATAGCAAATCACCTTTTGCAGGACTTTCTGCCATTTGCCACACAACAAATAAGTCATAAGCATTGGAGATTGCCCAGTTAAAATCAAGCCTTCCCGCTGTAATTTTGCTTACATAAATAACTTTATCATCCCATAAAGGTTTTAATTTAAAGGAAAATTTTTGAATATGTAAAGTCCACTCGCTTGGGAAAAGTGAGGTTGTTCCCGGAGTAACAATCCACCCTAAAATAAAACCATCCTTTTGAGGGGCTACCCTTATATATGTAGGGTCACAAGATGCTACGACTTTAACCTGTTCTCCTATTTGTTTTCCCTGAGAGTTAATTCGAAATGCATAGACAGGTGCAGAATCTCCATAACCATCCTGAAATACAATAATCGTTCCAGAAGAATTATCGCTCAATGCGTGAACGTTTCTACAATACCGTGAATTGGTATCTATTCGAAAGCCACCACTTTGTAAAAGATTATTTCCATTTAAATCAAGAATTTGCGTATAAATTTGAGAATTATTTTCTTGTTCTACTGTCCAAACGGCAATAACTCCGTTCAAACTCCTCACCAAGTTGAGATCGTCTATTCTATTTTTAGAAAAAGCTATTTGTTTCCCATCTTCTCCCCATAAAACATTTCCTGAAGCATCTACTCGCTGTATGCGTATCTCGTAACCATCTTTTATTACAATCCAGGAAAAGAATGCCCCACCACATCCGTCAGTTAAGATATTATAAGGTACATTATAACAAGTTTGGGATGATATTAGGACGCCATCTGACTTCCAGAGGCAATTTCCATTAACATCTATACTTTGTGCATACAAATAATTTTTGCTTTCATCTTGCAATTTTGACTCTGCCCAAAATAAAACTACTCCGGAAGAATTATTAGGAGACACTTTATGAAAGGATACACTGTTTGAATCATGACTAATTTGTTTTGTCCAAATTGTTTTACCATCACTTCCAAGTCTTCTTAATGAAATTACGCCATTCTGCCATAAGCTTACAATCGCACCGCCTGCATTATCGCTCACTGCATCAATGTACACAGGTTTTAAAAAAGAAGATTGAATTAAAGAAATGAAAGGAATTGTTAACATTACAAAAAATACTACCAAGATCGCAACGAGTAAAAAAATTCTTAAGGCCCTTCTTTTAACAAACTTTGCTGCTACTACAGAAAGCACAATGGCAAGGAGAAGGATAAAAATGTATGCAATAACTAAAAAAGGTAATTTTCCCATACTTAATTATACCTTTAAACTATGCTTTTTAATAAGGGAACAACCAGTGTAAAGTTACATAAGCCCAATTTGCATCCCAATCCACATAAGCAGTGTATCCCCAAGGGTCATTAACAATTATCTGCTTTGAAGTGTTATAGATGAAATAGCCCTTTACCGCGCAGTAATGCCAAGATTGATAAGGAGCACCCCACCAAAATAAAAGGTTGTCCTGATTGAATAGAGGTTTTAATATTGCTAAAATCATTATATGAAGCTCCGTTATAAGAAGAACTAAAATTGTACCCCTTTTCAGAAGCATAATTTACAAATCCAGGACCAGCATTCCATGGCGCTACACCAGGTCCTCCCCAATTATTGCATTTCATTAAAACATAAAGACGATTGTGGTCATCTGGCCAACTGTCAAATCTTGAGTATCCTCTATATATTTTGTAGTATTCTGAAATCATAGCAGCAGACGTAGGCCCGCAATTGTTATTATTTTGCATGTTATCTGGAATCGCAGGATCATTCATATTACGAACCGGAACAGGAAGACTAAGCTTTTCAGTTGCGCTTAGTCGAACATCACCTTTTTGATGCTTGTACTGTTCTGGTGTTACTATATGATTCTTTAAATCTGAAATAGGTAAAGCATGCTTAGTTCGTAGGTCAAAAGCAATTGAGTTTCCTTTTATAGTATAGATTGCATAGTATGAGCCATAACCTAAGTAAACCAGATGTGGATTCTCAACATCCTTCTCTTCAATTGATATTTTGAGGTCTTTTGCTATTTGAGTTTTTACTTGCGAGATGGAAGGTATAGATAAAAGAAGAGGAGCAACGGTAGCTTCTAACACATTGTATCCATACGCAGCGTTTCCCACAACAATAAAACCTAAAGGTTTCCCTTTTCTTACAATATTGTACATGTAAGCAATATTCTCTCCATCTAAGTTTTGAAAGACCTTAGGTTCTATTAGTGTACCCCCTTGGAAGTCAGGACATTCCTCAAGAAACAATTGGCCAGATTTCATGGCTGAATTCGTCTCATCTTCACCTTTAGAAATTGGAACTCCTAAAGACATAAGTTGTACAATTATCAACAATAAAATCACAACGATAAATTTATATTTCAAATTCATACGGCACCTCCTTGCGCAAATTGATTTTTATGAAACTTTTCTTGAGAAAATAAATTAATTGTTTTTGTTAAATTTTCTTTCCCCTAACACCTCCTATTTATCTTCGAGGAACTATTCCCTCTTGTAAAACCCATCGCCTCCTTTCCGAGGGCTGAATTTGTTTCTCTTCTAATAATAGCTTATTCATTTTTTTTGCAATAGGTTTTTTTAAATTTTCCTCTCACATATATAGACTCGCAAACTTGAAAAAAGTTCCATGTTTTCAAGAGTATTTTTAGACTTTATTTATATACATTCCTCTCGTATGCTTTTAATAATGGGTTAATCAATTGTTTTTAGTCGAGAGGATGTGTAAGGGTTACATACGTTAAAGATGTGAATAATTTTTTAATAAAGTATTTCCTTTACCCGGCGAGTGAGGTAAAACAAAGCCGAGTGAATAAAACGAGGCGGAGCGATACCGAGCAAGCCAAAGGAACAACCTCAAACAAAAAAAGGGAGGGATTTCTCCCTCTCTCGCTTAATCCTTAAAACCTCCCGTGTAAGGCAAACCGTGGAAACCAACTTCAAGGAGCATTCTTGATTTTCATGAGACAATGAAAATTTTTCAGGAGAACAATATATCTTTCGTTTCCCTTACCCAGCAGTTTAACACTTCAACCTCAACAGGCCGTCTAATACTCAATATTCTCGTGGATTTCGCCAATTTTG
>CAZJKI010000077.1:0-3617 GCA_964546685.1 uncultured Caldisericum sp.
ACTTATCAGGTATGCCTTGCAATTTATTTTATGAATGAAAATGAAATTATTGACAGAGCAGCTTTTACTATTCCTTACCCAAAGCAATTTATTGAGGCTATAAACCACTATTTTTTGAATGGAAGCCAAATAGAGGTAAAAAAGGAACTACTTGAGTAAAAATTGAAAGTGTCTTTGAAATAGAAATTTTATATGAATTGAAAATTTTTTAAAAGAAGCTTTGCTTATGCAGTAAAGGGGTTAAGGCCCTTACAAGAGAGCTTTCAAATGGGTTGTTCGCCAAGCAGAGATGATTAGAGAACCTTTTGAAAACGATCTCTTGATTGTAGAGTTTAGGTATTGCAAGGATATAATTGAAGATATTAATTTAAATATTACTCTTAATCCAAGACCTAAACTCAAGGGTTCATGGATGAATGAAAGGTATATAATTTGACTTATAAAAATTTGGTTGTATAATTTATTAAATTTTTTATAGGGAGGTAATTATGATAGACATCGAAAAGGCTAATCAAGAGGCTTTTAAAAGACTTCTTGTTGCAAGGCCTGTCTGGGTTGGTGTAGAAAAAGCAATTGATGTGATTCCTGGAATGAAGAAAAATCTTATTCTTCATGCGGGTCCACCTGTAACCTGGGATAGAATGAGTGGCCCTCAAAAAGGTGCTGTTACGGGTGCTTTAATGTATGAAGGATTCGTGAACACTCCAGAAGAGGCTGAAAAATTAGCAGCCTCAGGTGAAATAGAATTTGATCCATGTCACCATCATAATACTGTTGGACCAATGGCAGGAATTGTCTCTGCATCAATGCCTGTTGCTGTTGTTGAAAATGAAACATTTGGCAATAGAGCTTTTAACACTCTCAATGAGGGGATTGGAAAAGTTCTAAGGATGGGCGCGTATTCTCCAGACGTAATTGAAAGATTGAAGTGGATGGAAAATGTTATGCTTCCTGTTCTAAGTAAAGCTATAAAAAAAGCTGGGAAAATGGAGCTTAAACCGATAATAGCAGAAGCACTTACAATGGGAGATGAACTACACAATAGAAGTAGAGCTGCATCATACCTCTTATTTGCAAAAATTACGCCGTATCTTCTTCAAACTATGGAAGATGTAAAAAATACTAATGATGTAATTGGTTTTATGCAAGCAAACATCCATACTTTCCTTCCATTTATCATGGCAAGCTGCAAGGCTTCTCTCGACGGTGCAAGAAATATTGAGGGAAGCACTATGGTAACTGCTATGGCTAGAAATGGAACAGATTGGGGTATTCAAGTTTCTGGCCTCGGCGATGAATGGTTTATTGCAGAATCGCCTGTTCCGGATGTTCTCCTTTTCCCCGGTTTTACAAAAGAAGATGTTGGCAGAGATATTGGAGATAGCTCAATAATGGAGACTGCAGGTCTTGGGGGTCTGGCAATTGCTGCTGCACCTGCAATAATTAAATTCGTGGGAGGAAACGTTAAACTTGCAGTTTCAAAGAACCTTGCAATGTACGAAATTACAATAGGTGAAAATAATGTTTACCAGATTCCATACTTTGATTTTAGAGGTACTCCAACGGGGATAGATATCAGAAAAGTTGTTGAAAAAAATGTAGCCCCGTTTATTGATACGGGTGTTGCGCATAAAAATCCGGGAGTTGGGCAAGTCGGTGCCGGGCTTCTTGATGCACCAATGGAGGTCTTTAAGAAAGCAGTTATTGCTTTTGCTAAGAAGTATGTTAGCTAAAAAAAATATAAAATTATAGGGAGGAGGAAGAAATGACAAACGAGGAATTCTTAGAGTTGATGAGGAAGGCGAAAGTGTATGATTTAACACAGCCGCTTTCTATTTTCACCCCGCCATGGCCGCACGACAAGTCACTTGAAGTTCACTTTTTTAAGAGAGTTACAGGGGCTTATGGAGGTGGTCAAGGTGCAAATGGTCAGATTTTGAATTGGAGTAATTCGGTTGGTACTCATCTTGTGGGTGAAACGGCTTACCACTCTGGGGGAAGGGCAATTTCAGACATCCCTCTTAAAGAATTTTCAGGTCAAGGAATCGTTGTTGACATTTCGGATATGGTGAGTGATTACGGTATTATTACTCCTGAAATGATCACTAAAAAGGCGAATGTAAAGGAAGGAGACATTCTTATTATCTACACCGGGTACAGTAAATACTCCTGGGATAAACCAGGTTCAAGTGAATTTGGCTTCATGGTTCGTCACCCGGGACCTAACATGGAGTTCTTTGAATGGGCTATGAAGATGAAACTAAAATGGGTTGGTATAGATGCCGGTTGTATTGAGCACCCGATGAATACTCCAATAAAATACTGGCATGAGAGAGATTTTGCAAAGGCAAAAGAAAAGCTAAGAAAAGATTACGGAAAGGAATGGGACGAGATGTTCCCTCCTGAAAAATATTATGAGTTAATGCACGTGAAGGTACCAAAATCACATTTAGTTTTTGTTGAAGCTATAGGAGGAGATATAGAAAAGCTCTTGAACAAGAGGATGTGGTTCTTCAATGGAGTTATACCTTTTATGGAAACTGAAGCAGCGTGGGCGAGATTAACTGCATATGAGGCACCGGATGGCATGGATAACGAGGAGTTTATTAAAATCATGGAGTCAATGGAACAGTATGATCTCACTGTACCATTTAGCGTGAGGACGCCTCAATGGTTAAATTATGAACCTCTTACCGTGAAATTCTTTAAGAGAGTTGGTCAGCAGCAGTTTGGCCTTGGTAGAAATGCATCAATATGCAACGCAAGTATACACCTTGCTACACACATGGACGGAGAGAAACACTTCTATCCAGCAGGAAGGACAATTGGACAGGTTCCGCTCGAAGAATGGATTGGCCCTGGCGTTATAGCTGATATCTCGAACATGGTAAGCGATGTTAGTGTTTATACTCCTGAAATGATAAAGAAAGTAGTTGATATTCATGAAGGAGACATTCTTGTTATAAAAACTGGCTGGAACAAGTACGGGTGGAATAGCCCTGACTCTAATGAATTTAAGTATATGGTAAGGCATCCGGGTCCTTCACCTGACTTTGCACAGTGGGCAATTGATATGAAAATCAAGTGGATAGGAGTCGATGCTGTCAGTGCAGATCACCCGATGAATACAATCATGAGGATATGGCATCCTAAGACGTTTGAAGAAGCAAACAGAAAACTTAAAGAGCAGTTTGGTAAAGATTGGGATGAGATGTATCCAATTGAAGAATTCTATCAAGTTATGCATATAAAACTCTTCCCAAAGCATCTTGTCCATGCAGAAAACCTTTCGGCAGATATTGCGAATCTTCCAAGTGGTAGATATTACTTAGGATGTTTCCTTGCAAGAGCCATGGAAGCAGAATCAATGTGGGGTAGATTCATAGCCTGGAAAGTAAAATAATTTTAAATTCAAAGAGAAGAGGAACAATCCTCTTCTCTTTTTTATTTTAGAGGAGGAAACTATGGCAATAGCACATGAATTTGAGTATTTTAAACCAGAGAGCGTCGAAGGAGTTATTGAACTTCTCATGAAATACAAAGGTAAGGCTCGCCTTCTTGCAGGTGGAACTGATCTTATTGTGAGGATTAAAGATGGTTTAGAATTTCCAGAAGCA
>CAZJKI010000078.1:0-3616 GCA_964546685.1 uncultured Caldisericum sp.
TGCATTTCCAATTGCAGGAACAGGGCCGTTTATGTTTATTTCTGCAACAGATTTTGCCCCATATGGTCCTTTTGGTTCGTAAGTCTCAACGAGAATTGTCTTAATATCTGGTATATCTCTTGATGATGGAATTCTGTATTCCATAAAATTGCTGTTTGTTAATTTTCCTGATTGACTGAATTTAAACTCTTCTGTTAGCGCGTAGCCAATGCCATTAACGATTGAGCCTATGATTTGTCCCTTTGCAAGTTCTGGGTTAATAGCAACGCCCAAGTCGACTGCTGCAACATATTTAATCGGCGTGATTATACCTGTTTCTTTGTCTACCTCAATCTCTACGAAATGTGCAGCAAATGGAGGTGGTGAAGAATCAGAAACAAAGGAATTTGTCGCCATAATCTGATGCTGTTTTTTCACGTATAGTGTTTGGTATGCAATTTCAGAGAGACTTACTTTTTTGCCGCTCTTCAGACTGGTTGCAAGACCGTCTTTCAAAATAAAATCTTTTGTATCAAATTCCCCGAATATTTCTTTTGTTACTTCAAGTATTTGTTCTCTTATCTTGAGTGCAGCATTATAAACTGCACCACCGGAGATAAACGTTCCGCTTGATGCATATGCTCCTTTATCAAAGGGCGTGACGTCTGTATCTGCTGCGTATACTATAACCTGCTCTGGTTTTACTCCAAGAGTTTCTGCAACAATCTGGGCTACGACTGTATCAAGCCCCGTGCCTATATCTGTTCCGCCGTATAGCACATTGAGAGAGCCATCTTCATTTAATTTGATTGTCGCAGACCCCATATCAATAATCGGTATTCCAGAACCCTGCATAAGAAGAGCCATTCCTATGCCTCTTACTTTGATTGTTTCCTCTGCAGGTTTTCTGGATTTTTCAGACCACCCGATTTCTCTTGCTCCCAACTCAAGGAGCTTGTCGGTTGCTTCGCTCTGAATGTATTGTGTGATGCCTTCTCTACCTTCTCCAAGAGCCTTGAATATTGGAGAAGTTTCCCCCACTCTTATATGATTTATTTTTCTTATTTCGATTGAACCCATTCCAAGTTTTCTAGCAACCTCATCCACTACTTGTTCAAGAGCCGCATAACCCTGGGTTGCCCCGTACCCTCTGTATGCACCTGCAACTGGCAAATTAGTGTACGCAACATCTGCTATGAATTCGATATTTGGTGCTTTATTGTATAATGGCAGCGTTTTTGAGCCTGTATTTGAAGTAACTGTGAGCCCATGGGTTCCATAAGCGCCATTATTGCTCAATGCATACATTTTAATTGCATTAAATATCCCGTTTTTCTTTGCACCAATTTTTACAGTGACTTTCATTGGGTGTCTTGTCCTTGAAGAAACAAACTCTTCTTCCCTTGTGAAAACAAGTCTTGCAGGTCTTCCAGTTTTTAAAGTTACAAAAGCACAGATTTCCTCGAGTATAATCTCTTGTTTTACGCCAAAACCGCCACCTATTCTTGGTTTTATTACCCTGATATCCTGTACCGGTATTCCAAGAACTTGTGCAACGATTCTTCTAACATGGAATGGAACCTGAGTAGATGTTCTTATAACGAGCCTTCCGTACTCGTCGAGATATGTAATTGTTGCGTGTGGCTCTATGGGGCAATGCTGGGCATATTGCATTTCGAAAGTATCTTCAACAACAACATCGGATTCTTTGAAGCCTTTTTCAATATCTCCGGCTTTTACTTCGATGTGCGAGATAATGTTTCTTTTTGGATTGTAAACTCCAATGATGCCTTCTTCATCATGTATTACTGGTGCTCCTTCTTTCATTGCTTCTTCAGGGTCAAACACTGCAGGCAATTTTTGGTAATTTACTTTGATGTGTTTTAGCGCTTCATAGGCAGTCTCTTCTGTTTCGGCTGCGACTGCTGCTACTCTGTCTCCAATGTAACGCACTTTTTCGTTAAACATATATGTGTCATATGGAGATGGTTCAGGCCATCCTTGTCCTGCTGTTGTATGCAAAACTTGAGGCGTGTTCTTGTAAGTGAGTATCAATTTTACTCCAGGTATTTTTAGAGCCTCCTCTGTGTCGATGTCTTCTATTATTGCGTGGGCATACGGAGAGTAGAGAACTTTTATATGAAGAATATTCGGAAACGAAATATCGTCTGTAAAAAGTGGCTGGCCCGTTGCAAGTGCCATTGCGTCTATTTTATCTGTATCTTTACCTATGTATTCAAATCCGTTCATCGTTTGCCTCCTTTAAGGAGTTTACTTGCGTATTTTATTGCATTAATTTGTTGTACATAGCCAGTGCACCTGCAGAGATTGCCATCTATTGCCTTCTTTATATCCTCTTCTTTTGGGTCAGGATTATTTTTAAGTAAAGCATACGCAGAGATAATTGTACCAGGTGTACAGAAACCGCACTGAACTGCTCCCTTTTCCACAAAAGCTTTTTGCAGCGGGTGAGGTTCTGTAATTGTTCCTATTCCTTTAATTGTTATAATCTCGGCATTGTTAACCTGTGCTGCAAAGGTTGTGCAGGTTGTTTTTGCAACTCCATCAATAAGTACAGCGCACGCTCCACATGTACCAAGATAACAGTTGCCTTTAATTTCTGTATATCCGTTTCTTCTTAGTACGTCAAGAAGTACTTCCCCGGGTTGAATCTCAAACTCTTTATCCTCGCCGTTTATTTTATAATGTACCTTCATGTTATTCCTCCATAAATCTCTTTAAGATTCTCTTTGCAAAAATACCTGCTATGTGAGCTCTATACTCTTTACCAATCCTTATATCTCCTGCAACATCTACATTTTCTTCTACGAACTTGTTGAACTTTTCTGCTAAACCATTTGAAAAGATTTTTCCGTTTAAAAACTCTTCCGCTTCCGTAAATCTTTCAGCAGGTCCCGGTCTTGCGCCCACAATGACAGAGGCATTTTTAATTATTCCTTCTTTAGCTTGTAAAAGGACCGCGAAGTTTAAAAGGGGTATATCTGTAGCATTTCGTGTAAATCGTTCCATATCGGATTTATAACTTGGATCAAATTTTTCGAGCACGACTTCTTTAATTACGGATTTTTTAAGAGCAGCCCTGAAGTCGGATTTATAAAAATCTGAAATTGGAACTGCTATTTCCTTTTCTCCATCGTTAAGCACTACTTGAGCATTCAAGACGAGGAGCAAAGTTGCAATATCTGAGTATAATTCTCTTTGCGCAATGGATCCCCCCATGGTAATTTGATTCCTTAAAAGTTCAGAAGCGATTGATTGTAGGAGTTTTTTAACATTTCCATTTAAATAATCTTTCATTTTATCTGAAGTTGCCAGTTCGCTGATAGTGGTTGTTGCTCCTATAGAGATTTTGTTGTAAGTCTCCTTTACATAGTTCAATTTAAGATTGTTCAAAAAAATAAGTGCTTTTAACGCAGGGTTAGGAAAAGCAGTAAGATGCAATCCTCCTCCTACTATTCTTGTATCTTCACCATTTTCCTTGAGAAGTGCCGCAGCTTCTTCTATAGTTTTAGGATATAAACACTGTTTTACCCCTTTTAATTTAAGCATATTACCCTCCTCAAAGTTTTATTTATACATTATAGCATTTTTTAACTTATGAAAAATTGTTTTACCT
>CAZJKI010000079.1:0-3313 GCA_964546685.1 uncultured Caldisericum sp.
CACAAATAAAAGACTTCCTTGAAGGAAGTTAAAAAGGAGAAAAAATGAAAAAATTTATCGCATGGATTGTTTTAATGGCAATTGTATCCACTTTTATTCCAACTTTAATAGTAAATGCAGTTTCAGAAGTTAACGCGAAAGTAACGCCTGCTGACAGAGGAGCGTACGGGGAGTATACAATTACTTTCACTATAAGCAAAGATCTTAAAACTGCATACGACTCAATTTATTTACAGTTCCCGCAAGAATCAACAATCCCCTGTACTTCCTGTGCTTACGCTCATTGCACCGGTTGCTTTAAAATCAACGGTGTAAATGCCGCAGGAGCAGGTCCAATTGAAAATAACAACAAAGCTATGTACCTTAGAACATCTACAAACACCCCCGCAGGAAGTAAAATTGAAGTTTTTATATCACAATCAGCAGGTTTTCAGAATCCTTCAGTTCCTGGGAAATATACTCTTAAGGTATGGACCTCTCAAGAGCCAGAAAAAATAACATCAAACGAATTCGAGATTACATCAACAAAAATTGAAAACCTAAAAGTTTCAACTGACCCAGAATTTACAAATGCAAACTCTAAAGTGATGCTGACCTTTACAACCGGCAGGTTAGGGAATTTACAAAACGGTAAGCTTATATACATTAGGTTCCCTGAGGAATTTACCCTTCCCCAAGTAGTTAGAAAGGAATTCATTACCGTAAATACAGAAAATCCAACAGAAGCAAAAATTGACGGTAAAACGCTTTCGCTTAAAATCACAAGCTCTATTGCAAATTACAGAGATGCGACAATCAACATATATTCTTCTTTTGGAGTTGTTAATCCGTCAAAGAAAGGCACTTACACCTTTACTGTCTGGACGGATAGTGAAGTAGATCCCGTCACTGCAACTGTAGAAATAAAAGAAAAGGATTTCGTAAGGACGCTAATTCAAACAAGCCCAATTGAACCAGATGGGATAAGCGATTTCTTTAAGTCTCCTGTAACAGCTACACTTTTTGGAGAAACAAACACTCAGGAAAATATTCAAACCTTCTATAAGATTGACAGCGGAGATTTTAAGTTATACGAAGCACCATTTTCTATCTCGGAGGGCACCCATACTGTTTCTTACTACAGCAAAACAAATTACATTACTGAAGAACTTCAAACAAAGACATTCAAAATTGACCTTACTCCACCTTCAATTGCATTAAATTTTGAAGAAACCACCTATACGGCAGAATCCACATTTGTTATCTCAGGAAAGGTATCTGAACCTTCAACCCTATATATAAACGGTATTATGGTTGATGTAAAAAGCGATCTTTCATATGCAAAGGAGTTCCCGATTGAAAATGGTGGGAATACTTTTACCCTCAGGGCGACAGATGTTGCAGGAAACAGCACAATTAGACAGGTTACGGTAGTTCTTGACCCAACAATTCCTGTTTTAACAGTTGAATCCCCGACCAACTGGCAACAGTTCAAGAGTAAAGGTGTTTTAGTGAAGGGCTCTGTGTATCCAGAAAACTGCAATGTATATGTAAATGGAGAGAAGATTCCACTCGCCGAAGAAGGTAATTTCGACTTTACCTATACGCCTAAAACGAATAATTCTTTATTGTCAATTAACATTACCGCAATGTACTCTCTTACAGGTAAAAGCGCTGAGCAAAAAATCATCGTAACTTATGAACCAAAGGCAACTGACATTGTTTTAACAGTAGGGAAAAAGGAAATCTTAGTAAACGGCAAGGCTAATTTGATGGATGTAGCACCATTTATTGATAAAGCAAGTGGAAGGACTCTTGTACCAGTCAGGTTTATTTCAGAATTCTTGGGCTTTGAAGTTGTTTGGGATGCCCAAGCAAAAACAGTCAACATAAAAGATCCAAGTAAAACAATTATTTTGACCATTGGGAACAAGACAGCTTTGATAAACGGAAAAGCATACGAAATAGATGTTGCCCCATTAATTAAAGATTCAAGGACCTTTGTGCCACTAAGATTTATTAGCGAGGCATTTGGTTATCAAGTAAACTGGGATGCAAAAACTCAAATAATAACAATTTTCCAGTAATTGGTAACATTATGAAAAGAGCCTTCTTCTTATTGCTTATAGCACTATGCATTTTTTTGCCCTTTGCAAGAGTACACGGAGAGGAGAAGGTTAAAATTGCCTTCTTCTCTACTCCTGGCTGCGAAGAATGTGCTTTGACAAGAAACTACCTTGAGTCTTTAAAAGAAATATATCCTCAAATAGAGATAACAGAGTACTCGGTTGGTGATAGTAAGAACAAGGAAATCCTTGCACATTTCGGAAAAACATACAGTTTGCCTGACAATAAAATAAATGTTACTCCAGCAGTTTTCATAGGCAAAAAAGCGTTCATAAGAGAGGAGGCGTATTCAAAATCCATAAAAGATGCAATAGGTAATTACGATTACAGCGAAACAAAATTTCTTGAAGAAGCTCTGAGCACACAAGAAGGCACAAATCATCTCATTGAACTGTTCAAAAAATTCGGCGTTTTTACTGTTATCGGTGCAGGGCTTATAGATGGTTATAACCCTTGTGCAATTACGGTATTAGTCTTTTTTATCTCCCTTCTTGTTTTAAGAAGCAAATCAAAAAAAGACATTCTATTTGTTGGCAGTGCATTCACAATTGGGATAGGCATTTCATATTTTCTGCTTGGAGTGGGGCTTTTCAGCATTATTTCAAAATGGAAATACTTTGACGAAATCGCCAAATGGGTATATCTTGCAACAGCAATAGTAACACTCGCTCTTGTAATATTTACCCTGGGAGACTATATAAAAGCAAGACAGGGAAAAATTAAGGACATGACTCTACAGCTATCAACAGCAGAAAAGAAAACAATACACTCATTGCTCAGGAATCCTAAAGTTCAGGGCCTTTCAATATTCTCATTCTTGGTGGCTTTTCCAGTTTCAATTGTTGAATTTTCATGTACTGGACAAACATATCTACCTACAATCGTGTATATTTTCAGTATGCCAGGCTTAAAAGCAAGAGCCTTTGCTTATCTAACCCTTTACAATATCATGTTTGTTTTGCCGCTTATGGTAATCGTCTATTTCTCATACAAAGGAACAACAAGCGAAAGAATTACACACTGGTTTACAAATAACATTACAAAAATCAAGCTCGTTACAGGACTGGTTTTTATAGTTCTATTTGTTTACCTGTTACTCAGAGCTCTTTCGCTATTTGGAATACGTCTACTTTTTTAATAAAAGACCAAAAAAATCTGCATCGATGTTTTTAATTCTCTTTACTCTCCCTTGTATCGTTCTTTTATC
>CAZJKI010000080.1:0-3267 GCA_964546685.1 uncultured Caldisericum sp.
GGGTTTCTTGATGACCTTCTGTTTTATATAAACGACCTGCACGAGTATCTTAAAGAAAATAATTTGAATCTCCCGATCTCGGTATCGGTAAGGCTTGCAAAAATTGATGAATTGCAGAGAGTTTTTGATGCAGGGGCTGAAAGGGCAGGTCTCCCCCTCGATGTTGCAAGTGAGGTAAATTTTACAGAACTTCGGGGTGGTAACTTTAAAGACTCTTTGGATTTTATACTTGACGCATCAAAACGATTTCCTGGGAAAATTACAACCCATCTCATTGTCGGTCTTAAGGAAACAGATAAGGAACTTTATGACTTGATGGAGGCTTTTTTTGAGAACGGTATCACAGTAGGGTTATTTTCCTTTACTCCGATTAAAGGCACGCAACTTGAGAATTTAAAACCACCGTCGTTAACACGCTACAGAAAAATCCAATTTTTAAGATATTTATTGTTTAAAAAGATAGATTTTCAACCGGAGTTTGACGGAAATGACGCACTTGTCGCAATTGCTCCTTTAAACCTGAGAGTAACTGTTGGGAAGAATCAGGTGCAAAACCTTACCCAATCGCAAAATCTTTCTCAAGACAAAGACTTTTATAACATCATTTTAGAAGCTTTGCGCGACTCTACAATTTTTATGACGTCCGGTTGCCCTAACTGTAATAGACCCTTCTATAACGAAAGCCCCGCAGGCCCTATTTTTAATTATCCATTTAAACCGAACAGGGAAATTTTAACTTGTGTTGTGGAGACATTTATTGAGAAAATATCGGAAAATGAGCTACGATTCAAAACTGAAAGATAAACTTAAAGCCAGAATAGAAAGGTGCAGAGACCTTATCCTCCTCCTTGAGATTGGTGCTTTCATCCACGACCTTGGAAAACTTTCCTCTTTTTTCATAATTTCAAAGGCAAAGGGCACATTTACCAGAGATTTCCATGGCCAGATTCTATTTATCGACCTTATTGCAGGCAATAAATTTCCGACCGTAGAATTCCCTCTTATTTCGTTTTTATTTACTCCAATCCACAAACTTCTTAACCTTCCGCAAACGGCTGATGGTATTGATCTTTCGATATCTCTCTCGCATTTTGCCTGTGCGCATCACGGATGCTCGCGCTGCCTTTATAAACTTGCAAGGGACAAATTACAAGGGGCTTTCCCAATGAACATTGAAGATTGCCCCTTCAAAAATGAGATTGATAATCATCCACTTATTGCTTTGCTTAAAACGGTTGATCATCTCGATGCTTCCAACCCTGCCGATGCAGGTAAGCAGGGGTTTTCGAATGTTATGGTAGATCAATTCTTTTACGGGGAGAAAGAAGTGCTTCTTAAAAAACTCAATAAGTATAGAATAAATTTTTACAGAGATTTAAATAACTTCCTCTCAAAGAATTTTCAAGGGTTTCAGAATTTTTCACTTTTCCAAAATCCTTCAAATTCAAATCTCCGAGCAGAAAATACAGGCAATAATTTTGTTTTCACTCATCAAGACATCGTCAACTTAAATAAATTTGTAAAGTCTCTTGGGGAGAAATATTTTATTCATACTCTTTCAGAAACACGAAAGTACGGAAACGACATAACCCTGCTTGACCATGCAAAAAGTGTATCTTCCTGCTTCAAAATGTACCTTTTCGAACACCTTGTAAGAGGCAAACCTCTAATAAATTCATTTTTTGACGCACACTTCAAGGTGCTTACCATAAAGGATACTTCTAAAGATATTGAAGAAATGCTTTCTTATGAACTCGCCTTTTCGAACCTCATATTTAAAACTGACAAAAATTCACACTTCCTTACGCCAGGCGTAAGGAAAAATTTAATCAAAAACTTCCCGGTTGGTGCCAGGCACCGGGTGGGAAGTTTTTCAAGGGTTGATGACTTCTCGGTTATTTTTAACGACACGCTCAAGGGAAGACCTCTGCAAGGCGAGTTTACTAAACTAAAGGAAATGAAAATAAAGTCGCCCGAAGACCTCGGATTCACTGAGAAAGAGCTTATCGCCGAATTGAAAAGAGTTGTTTTCTTCTCTGCACTTAAAAAGAAGGAGGCATTGCAAAGAAAACTTAAAAGCAGTTTAAAGCACCTTGAAAATTTGAAAAATGGAACGGTTTACAACGAGAAAAATCTTTTTAAATATTATAGAAAGGAAAATGATATAAACAGGATACGCCGTCATCTTGAAACTAAGCCCACGATTGAAACTATAAAACGTCGCACAGGATGGAAATCTTCAAAAGACGCCGAAAAGGAAGTTTATGACTTCTTCAATACAATTCTTTCTCCGATAAGACCACCGTCTCCCATTGAAATGAGCAATTTCTTCTTGAAGGAATATCACAGGCTCGGCTCCTTCAAAGGCTTATATGAGAGCATTATAATAAGGCGCCCTTTCACTGCGGGGAGGATTTACGCATTTGTAAGAAATCTGGTAAAATTTATACATGAAGAGAATAAAAAATAAGGAACTTTGCTATGAAAACTTTTTGTTGCGTAAACGAGAGGTTTTTTATTCTACTTTTTGTCATTGTGAGGAATCCTTTACCGAGGAATCCTTTACCGAGGAATCTCCTCCTTTCATTGGAAACGGGCCTTTCAACCGCAGAGGTGCAGAATGAATAGGGATTATCGATTCAGTAAGTCCCGACTAATTTTAAAGGTCGTTTCTTTAATTATAATTTTTGTAATGCTGTCAAGTGTTCCCTTCTTACATTCTGATAATTCAAAAGCCAGTGCAAAAATCATTGAATTCCAGGATGCAGGAGAGCAGTTAAAGGCAATGGGTATTGTGAAGGGGTACAAGGCTTACGGATTGGCTGAAGATAAGGACATAACAGAGGGGGAGCTTCTTGCGCTTCTTTCCAGGACATTGAGCAAAAGTGAAGCAGTCGATAGAAGACAACTTGTTGCAGAAAGTAACTGGTTTGACAGATTTGTTAACGATGCGTACAATGCTTTTATAGCTTTAAAAGAGAAAGTTGTAGAGTACTACTATAAATTTCTTTCCGCCTTTCCGAACTATCAGGTACTGCCAGGTATTAAAAGGGACAGCTGGTTTTTTGAAGACGCGCTGTATCTGAGAATTAGAGGATTCAAGTTACCCGAGGATTTTTCTCTTTACAAAAAAATCAATGAAAGAGAGTTTTATTCAATGCTTCTTGAAGTATTATCGCTTGGAGAGTACCATGAGAGCATATCTGCAGTCCGGTCAATTAGCGACGAAGAAAAACTGGAGATCTCCCTTGCAATGCACGGGTTACT
>CAZJKI010000081.1:0-3165 GCA_964546685.1 uncultured Caldisericum sp.
AGGTGGAACTGATCTTATTGTGAGGATTAAAGATGGTTTAGAATTTCCAGAAGCAATTATAGATATTAAGGGACTTACAGAGCTTAACAAGCTTGAATTCAAAAACAATAAACTGTTTATTGGTTCACTTGTGACCTTCAACGATCTAATCGATTCAAAAGTTGTTGAAGAGAAGTTCCCACTTTTATGGGAATCTTCTAAAACCGTTGCATCAATGGGGATAAGAAACAGAGCAACAATTGTTGGTAACATTTGTTCTGCAGTTCCATCGCTGGATAGTGGTCCTGCGCTTCTTGTATATGAAGCAAACGTTGTTGTAAAAGGTCCAAAAGGAGAAAGGATTATTCCAATTCTTGACTGGTTCCTTGGACCAAGAAAAACTGCACTTAATGTAGACGAGTTCGTCTATGGAATAAATATTTCTCTCCCGGAGAAAAAAAATGGAGGAAGCTACGTAAAACTTGGCAGATACAATGGAGAAGATCTTGCTCAAGTTGGATTAGGCATTCTTGTGCTGGAGGGGAATGAATATCGTTTAGCATTCTGCGCAGTTGGACCACTATCGAGCAGAGCAAAAAAAATGGAAGCGCTTCTAAACGGAAAGTCATTAACAAATTCTTTAATTGAAGAGGCTAAAAATTTAGTCCCTGAAGAAATCTCTCCCATTACTGATGTAAGAGCCACAAAGGAGTATAGATTGCACGTTGCAAAGGTTATGTTCGAAAGGGGAATTAAGGCTGCAGTTGAGAGACTTAATGGTAAGGGTCCTGCTTATGGAGAGAAGTTAATTTAGGAGGATGAGATGAAAAAAATAACGTTTATTCTAAATGGCGAGAAAAGGAATGCTTATGTAGAACCAAATGATTTACTTCTTGATGTCCTGAGAGAAAAACTTGGAATAAAGAGCCCGAAATATGGGTGTGGAAGAGGAGATTGTGGTCTTTGTACAATCCTATTGAATGGGAAGAGCGTTAGAACATGCCTGATACTGGCAATTGAGGCCGATGGCCAGGAGATATTAACAGTTGAAGGACTATCAAAAAACAAACTTACTCCTCTTCAGGAATCTTTCATACAGCATAATTCATTTCAATGTGGATTTTGCGCTCCAGGAATCACAATGACCGCAACTGAACTTCTGGAGAAAAACCCAAATCCAACAGAAGAAGATGTGAAGGAAGCTATTTCCGGAAACCTATGTCGCTGTACAGGGTATACTCCAATTATAGAAGCTATTCTTGATGTAAAAAAGAAATAAGGAGAGCGAAATGGAGGAATATAAATATGTTGGTAAGCCTGTTAACAGGCTTGATGAAAAAGAAAAAGTTACCGGTGCTGCAAAGTATGTAGATGATATTGATTTTGGCCCAAATCTTCTGTACGCTGAAATAATTGAGAGTCCTCATCCTCATGCGCTAATAAAAAGTATTGATACAAGTGAAGCAGAGAAAGTAGAAGGTGTGGTAAAGGTTGTTACTGGAAAGGACTTTCCTTATAAGTTTGGCTTGTATATGAAGGATAGATATATATTTGCCCAGGATAGAGTGAGATTTATCGGAGAACAGGTAGCTGCAGTAATCGCAAGAGACCCAAAGAATGCATTAAAAGCTGCAAAGCTTGTTAAAGTTGAGTATGAACCTATCCCAGCAGTTTTTGACCCTATTGAAGCGTTGAAAGAAGATGCCCCAGTAGTGCATCCTGAGCTTGGAAATTACCCGCATGTTCCATGGTTTTTCCCAAAAGGTGGCACGAATATTGCCCATCTTAGAAAAGTAAGGAAAGGAAATGTTGAGAAAGGATTTAAAGATGCAGATTTTGTTTTTGAAGATACTTATAGAATTCCAAGATATGCTCATTGCTGTATGGAAACTCACATTGCTGTTGGATTTTTAGATTATTCAGGAAGGCTAACTGTTTGGGCAAGTTCCCAATCCCCTCATACTCAGAGGAATCTTTTTGCTGATGCGCTTGCCCCTCTTGGTTTTACTCATAAAGATATTAGAGTAATAGCTCCGTACGTTGGCGGTGGCTTTGGTGGAAAGGCAGGAGTGACAATGGAGATTATCGCTGCTGCTCTTGCAACTGCAGTAAAAGGTAACCCTGTAAAAGTAATGTGGAGAAGGGACCAGGAGTTTTATAACACGTATATGAGGCAACAGGTTATCTCAAAGATAAAAGTTGGAGTTAAGAATGATGGAACAATAACTGCATTTGAAATAACAAACTACTGGGATGCAGGTCCATACGTTGAATACGGTGCAAATGTCGTAAATGCCTCAGGTTTATCAGCAACAGGTCCATATAGAATACCAAATGTGAAAATTGATTCATACTGTATTTATACAAATCTTCCCGCTGCTGGTCCCTACAGGGGCTTCGGATACTCAGAGATGTTATTTTCGGTTGAGTCACATATGACAAGAATTGCAAATGCCATTGGAATGGATTCTGTGGAGTTCAGAAGAAAAAATGGTATAAAAGAGGGAGATTCTGTTACTTACGGCGCACCAATGAATCCAAACGGATTGCTTGAAGCAATTGATAAAGTTGCAAAAGAGATTGATTGGGGAAAGAAAGAAACTTCAAATGATCCAGGTAAAGCAATTGGTAAAGGCTTTGCTATTTTCTGGAAGGCCCCTGCAATGCCTGCAAACGTTTCTTCTACGGCTTTCATTAAATTCAGTGAGGATGGTAGCTTAAATATTCTTGTATCTGGTATGGAAATTGGACAGGGATATCTTACAGCTATTGCTCAGATAGCTGCAGAGATTCTTACTGTTCCACCTGAAAAGATAAGAGTCGAACTTCCAGATACCGATAGAAATCCATATCACTGGCAGACTGTTGCATCTCACGTAACATGGGCAAACGGCAATGCTGTTAAAAGAGCAGCACTTCAAGTAAGAGACAGGATATTTGAAATCGTCCATGAAGTGTATCACTATGATAAAGACACGCTTTACCTTGAAGACGAGAAAGTTAAATGCAAATTGCATCCAAGTTTTGAGCTGGCCCTTAAAGATTTTGTAATAGGAGGCATTCAAACAGAAGACGGAACGTACAGAGGTGGGGCAATTGTCGGAAGCGGTTCTTTTATGCCAGAATTTACATCAGCACTACAGGACTCAGAGACGAGTCAGGGTGGTCACCCAAATGTTCATTACA
>CAZJKI010000082.1:0-3127 GCA_964546685.1 uncultured Caldisericum sp.
GTTCATAGCTGAATCGCATATCGAGCAGGCAGCATTGGAAATATTAGGTGGTCTTGGGTATGAAACGCTTTTTGGCCCAGATATTGCGTCTGATGGAAGAATGCCTGAAAGAGTATCTTATGGAGATGTTGTTTTGATTGAAAGGTTGAGGCAAATGATCGACAGACTGAATCCAACTATCCCCGAGGAGGCGTGTGAAGCAGCAATTAAGCAAATCCTGAGGGTAGAGTCCCCAAACCTTATTGAAAACAACAAAAATTTTCACCAATATCTTGTAAATGGAGTAACCGTTGAATACAGAAAAGGCGATAGAATAAAAAGCGATATTGTAAAGGTATTCGATTTTGAAAATCCAGAGGTAAATGAATTTTTAGCTGTAAATCAATTCACAGTGATTGAAAACGGATACAACAAAAGGCCTGACATTGTCATATTTGTAAACGGTTTACCACTGGCAGTAGTAGAATTAAAAAATCCTGCAGATGAAAATGCAACAATTTGGACGGCATTTAATCAACTGCAAACATATAAACAGCAAATACCTGCTCTTTTTACATATAACGAAGCACTGGTTATTAGTGATGGCACAGAAGCCAGAGCAGGCACATTGACATCGAATAAAGAGTGGTTTTTGCCGTGGAAAACAATTGACGGAAAAACCCTGGCACCAAAAACTGAGCCCCAGCTTAGAGTCATACTGCTTGGTATGTTTGAAAAGGGAAAATTTTTAGACCTCATTAAAAACTTTGTCGTATTTAGAGAGGGGAAAAAAGAAACATTAAAAGTAATCGCAGCTTATCACCAATACCACACAACGAATAAAGCAGTGAGGTCTACTATCGAAGCAATAAATCCCCTGAAAAGGAGCGTGGATTACAACGGAGTAAAAAAAGACAGAAGGATTGGTATTGTATGGCACACGCAAGGCAGCGGCAAAAGCCTGACAATGGTTTTTTACAGCGGAAAACTTGTATTAAATAAGGAATTAGAGAACCCAACAATTGTTGTTATAACTGATAGAAATGACTTAGATGACCAGCTGTTTGATACATTTAGTGCATGCAAAGATTTATTGAGACAAACGCCAGTACAGGCAAATTCAAGAGAGGAACTCAAAAAATACTTACATGTAGCGTCTGGCGGTGTTGTGTTTACGACAATTCAAAAGTTCTTCCCTGAAAATAAAGGAGAGGCTAACTCTGCTTTGTCTTTTAGAAAAAATATCATAGTAATTGCAGATGAGGCGCATAGAAGCCAATATGATTTTATTGACGGATTTGCTCGCCATATGAGGGATGCCTTGCCTAATGCTTCATTTATAGGATTTACAGGAACGCCAATTGAACTCTCCGATAGAAGCACTCGAAATGTTTTCGGAGACTACATTGATATTTATGATATTGAGCAAGCAGTGGAAGACGGAGCAACCGTCAGGATATTTTATGAAGGCAGGCTTGCCAAGTTAGACTTGAATGAAAACGAGAAGCCGTATATAGACCCAGAGTTTGAAGAAGTGACAGAGAGTGAAGAAGAATATAAAAAAGAAAAGCTAAAAAGCAAGTGGGCAAGGTTAGAGGCAATTGTAGGAAGCGAAAAAAGGATAAACCTGATCGCAAAGGATATTGTAGAACATTTCGAAAAAAGAGAAGAAGCACTGGAAGGTAAAATAATGATTGTTTGTATGAGCAGAAGGATTTGTGTCGATATATACAAAGCAATTGCAAAACTACGACCAGCCTGGCATAGCGACAATGACAATGAGGGAATAATGAAAGTAATTATGACCGGTGCACCTTCTGACCCGCCGGAATGGCAGCAGCACATACGGACCAAGATAAAAAGGCGGGAACTTGCAAATAGATTTAAAGATCCAAATGATCCCTTCAAAATAGCGATAGTAAGGGATATGTGGCTTACAGGCTTTGATGCGCCAAGCCTTCATACGATGTACATTGATAAACCTATGCGTGGGCACGGCTTAATGCAAACTATTGCACGAGTCAATAGAGTTTTTAAAGATAAGCCAGGCGGATTAATCGTTGACTATTTGGGGCTTGCATATGAGCTAAAGCAAGCTCTTTCTACTTATACGGAAAGCGGAGGAAAGGGAGAACCCGTGCTGAATCAGGAAGCGGCCGTAAAAGTAATGCTGGAGAAATACGAAATTGTATCTCAAATGTTTTACGGGTTTGACTATAAGAGATACTTTACAGGTACTCCACAGGAGAAAATGTCAGCAATCACTGCAGCAGTTGAGCATATATTAGGACAGCAAGACGGCAAAGAAAGATTGTTAAAATATGTAACAGAGCTTTCAAGCGCCTTTGCTTTATCGGTCCCCAATGATGAAGCAATTAAAATCCGTGATGATGTTGCCTTCTTTCAAACTGTAAGGTCTGCAGTAGCCAAGATGACGACTCCATCTGGGAAAACTGAAGAGGAATTAGAAACTGCAATAAAACAGATTGTTTCTAAAGCAATTTCTACCGATAAGGTGATTGATATATTTGCGGTAGCAGGCATTAAAAAACCTGATATTTCGATACTTTCAGATGAATTTCTCGAAGAAATCAAGGGTATGAAACAGAAAAACCTTGCTTTGGAGACATTGAAAAAATTATTGAATGATGAAATTAAAGTAACTTCCAGAAGAAATATTGTACAGGCAAGGTCATTTGCTCAAATGCTCGAAGAAACAATCAGAAAGTATCAAAATAGAACTATAGAAACTGCACAAGTCATTGCGGAGCTTATCAATTTAGCAAAGGATTTTAGGGAGGCGCAAAAAAGAGGAGAAAAGTTGAATTTATCGGAAGATGAATTGGCTTTCTATGATGCGCTGGCTAATAACGAAAGCGCGGTCGAAGTTTTAGGGGATGAGACATTGAAAAAAATTGCGCGTGAATTAACTGTAATTATTAGAAATAATACGACAATTGATTGGACTTTAAGGGAGGGCGTCAAAGCAAATTTAAGAGTGCTCGTGAAAAGACAATTGAGAAAATATGGCTATCCACCAGACAAGCAAGAGGAAGCAACGAAATTGGTTTTAGAACAGGCAGCTTTAGCATCCGAGAACTTTGTTGCAGAATAGGTTGAGGATTCAAAAATGAGTAACAAAAAGAAC
>CAZJKI010000083.1:0-3107 GCA_964546685.1 uncultured Caldisericum sp.
TTCCAATCCATAGCTCAATTTTATTACTACCCAATGTAACGGTCACTTTTTTTTCATTTTTGTCCCATTGTATACTGCCGCTGAAAGCCTCTATAATCGCTCTTATCGGAACAAGAGTCCTTCCTTCTTTGATTATTGGAACAGTTTTCCTTCCTGGATCTATTTCTGTGGGTTTTGAATTTACAAACATCGTTGTTTTTCCAATGGTTAATACAATTGTGTTTATAACAATTTTTGTTATTGAGATCGTTATCTTTGATTTGTTATTTGCTCTGTCTATAAAAGAGAAGTAAAAGAAGTTTTTACCAGAAGTTAATGGTACTTTTACGCTGAATTGACCATTTGTGTTTGCAAGTTCTTTCTCTCTGAAATAAATTTTTGCATCTTTTTCTGTATTCCCTTTTATTTCTATTTCACTCAGAGTTGTTTCTGCTGGCACATCAAAAGAGAAGTCAGGCGGAATCGTATCACAGGTTATCTTAATTTCAGCTGTTTTTTTGTTTCCTGCAATATCTTCTGCCTCGATTTTTATTGTGTTTTCACCCTCTGTCAATGCTATTTCTTGTTCAAACCCTCCATTTTCATTAAAGGTAGTGTCAATTCCATTCAAAATAAGACTTGCTACGGCAAAATTGTCGGTTACTTTTCCTTTCACCTTCACTGTTTTTGAATTCACAAAAGAATTATTCTGTGGCTCAAAGATTGTGATTTCCGGAGCTATTGTATCTTTTTCTGCTTTCTTCGAATCAATACTTATTGAAAGTAGTTCTTCATTTACAATATCGTCGCTAAAGGCGGATACGTTAATTTCAAGTTCGTTCGGAGAGTAATTTTCGTCGTAAGGAATAGGTTTATTGAACGTTATCTTAAATTGACCCTCAGAAATTTTTGTATATGAATAGTTTAATCCATAATCTTCAAGAGATTTTCCGTTAAGCATAACTTCAAAAATTATGTTTTTGTAGGTGAAATTTCCATAGATTAATATTGATTCTTTTAATCCTGCAAGCAGCTCTTTTGATATTTTGCCCCCCGTAGAAATTACATCATAAGAACCCTCAACAACCTTTATTATGGGGGAAACCTTAATTGTATCTTTCAATATAGAACATAGTGGATATGTATTGTTTAATTTGCTGAAAATCTCAATAACCACTTTGTACTTTAGCATTGGATAAGTCGTGATTGTATTGAATGCAAGTTTTTTGAATATCACGTTACCTGAAGCAAAAGTAGTGTCGAGTGTGTCGTCGTAGCCAAAGTTTATTGGGAGTTCCGGGATATTTGTCCCCTGGATATGCAATGGGTTAAACCAGGGTTCTGAGACGGTTTTTCTTTCTGTCCCTCCCTTGCTTGATATGCTCATTGAATCTTTTATCTTGTTTCCATTTTCGTCAATCACATATATATGAACAATATTAAACGAATTTCCAGAATTAACCGAAAGATCCTTCTGCTCGTTTATAGTGAATTCTTGTGGGATCAATGTTGTTGAACATGCTGTAATATCTCCACCGGATAAAGTATAATTTTCTGACATATTGTAAACGCAGCAAGCATTGTACGGATCTGGTTGAACCTGTTTCCAGGTTGGTGTTGAATCTTGATTTGCCCTTTTCCAGACAACTGCCTGTACTTTTACGCTAACATTTGAGGAATCCTTCACATAGAAAATTGGCTTTGTAAGTATATTTTGTGAAGGATCATTCCATACCGAAAAAATATCTGGACCTATTTTATGCAATTCAATTGATGGGGAAAAAGTTACGAAGTATTTGTATACATAATAGTTATCTTTCAGTGTGAATTTTTTGTTAGCAGGGTCTGCTATGTCTGGTATTTCAAAGATCCCTGCTCTTATTTCAAGAGAGTTCCCATTTGATAACGGAAGCTTGTCATATATGTTTTTCCCAAGGTAGTAGTCATAGTAAGTCCCTGTGCCATACGGGGAGATTGAATATTCAGCATCGACATAAATGTATGGATTGAAATGTGATAGTTTTACCAAGTTTTTAACAATGGTATTTGAGGTTAATACATCTTTTACGTAAATTGAAACACTGTTTCCTGTTAACCTTCCTCCATAGATTTTATAAACTCCTTCAGAAATTTCTTTTATCGAAGGGCTTATCCAGCTCATGCCAATGACAAACCTGTCTTTTTTTCCTGTGATAAGTTTGCCGTTAGTGTCTTTTAGCATTAAAACAATTGATTGACCGAGGTTACCTTCTTCATCGTTGTATAAAGGCGCATTTGGTACGATTTCCGATAGCTTCCACTGCACAGTTGAATAGTTCGGTATAAAATAATAAATCATTGAATCGTTGTCAGGGGAAGCAGTGGGATAGCCGTCGTTTATGTAAATGTAGTACATTCCATAGTCAGGTATGCTTGAAAAAGATACGGAAAACTGGCCGGAAGAAATTGCCGAAATTGAATATTTAGCGGCAAGTTTCAACGACGGATACGCAACCAACACATCCAATGGATAAGAAGGCGCTATGCCGTTTCCTATGGTAATTGTTCCTTGCAGTGTACTTGTATAAGAGCACTGTTTGATGTCCACTACTGATAAGTCGACATTGTATTTTATATAAACTTCCTTTTCTATTTCCCATGAGGGTGAGATAAGAGAATCGGTTGCAACAATTTTGTATTTCCCATCTTTTAAAGCACCTGCAACTATTGAAAAAGTCCTACCCCCTGAAATCGAAGTGTAAAGTATGTTGTTACCAGTTAAGTCCCTTAGAACTGCATACCAAATGCTGCTCTGTGACTCGTCTATTTCCCCATATATGATTTCGCCCATTCTGTAAACATATGCATTTATCTGTTGGTAAGCCCCTGGTGTCAAAAAATCTGGTTTTGGGTCAAAATAATATAGTTTCTCTGTTTCTTTATCTTTTAAAGTAATATTTGACGGGGCATTACTTATCGCTGTCGCTCCAGTGGCGACAGAAGCAATAAGCAACGAAAAAACTATAAGCATTAAAACGAACTTCTTCATAATTGCACCTCCTTTACACAGTTATATTATAGCAATTTTTGGAGATCGAGTAACTTAACCTATAATTTAATGCTATGAACATAAGAGCATCAATAGGAAG
>CAZJKI010000084.1:0-3018 GCA_964546685.1 uncultured Caldisericum sp.
ATGCAATTCCTATGTTTTTAAAAAATATAAAAACTCTTAGAATTAGAGAGGAGATAAAAATGGATAGTGGAAAATTAAAAATGGAATGGGCAATGAAGCATATGCCTGTGTTAACAGCAATTGAAAATCAATTCAAGAAAAAAAAGCCATTGAAAGGAATTAATATCAGTATCGCACTGCACCTTGAAGCAAAAACTGCAAATCTTGCGTATGTCCTTCATGAGGGAGGGGCAAATGTTGCAATAACAGGGTCTAACCCCTTGACGACTCAGGATGATGTGGCAATGGCACTTTCAAAAAGCGGAGTGCAAGTATATGCAAAATATGGGGAAACGGAAAAAGAGTACTGGGAGAATTACAACAAAGTACTTGATATAAAACCCCACATCTTAGTTGACGATGGCGGGGACCTGGTAAACCTCCTGAATACAAAAAGAAAAGAACTAATTAAAAACATCATCGGAGTTTGTGAAGAAACCACCACAGGAGTGATAAGGGACAAAGCACTCGAAAAAGAAGGAAAATTAAAGTTCCCCGTCATTGCCGTAAACAACGGACAGTGCAAATATTTGTTTGATAATAGATACGGCACGGGGCAGTCTACCTGGGACGGAATCATAAGAACAACTAATATGAATATTGCCGGGAAAAATGTGGTCATAGCAGGTTATGGATGGGTAGGAAAAGGTGTTTCAATGCGTGCAAAAGGCCTTGGCGCAAGGGTGTTCGTCACAGAAATTAATCCGATAAAAGCCATTGAAGCCTATATGGATGGCTTCGAGGTACTTCCCATGGAAGAAGCTTGTAAAATTGGAGAAATTTTCGTAACCTGCACAGCCAATACAAATGTCATAGATACAAGGAATTTTGAATTGCTGAGAGACGGAGCAGTACTTGCAAATGCAGGGCATTTCAATATAGAGATAAAAATGGCAGAGCTTGAAAAAGTCGCGATAAAGAAGAGAGAAGTAAGAAAAAATATTACAGAATACACACTTAAAAACCGCAATAAGATTTACGTGCTTGGAGAAGGAAGGCTCGTAAACCTTGCATGTGCAGATGGCCACCCTATTGAAATCATGGATCTTTCCTTTGCGCTGCAGGCATTATCAGTAGAGTATCTGTTAAAAAATAAAGGAAGACTTGAAAATAGAGTTTACGATGTTCCTCAAGAAGTTGACCTGCAAGTTGCAGAGACAATGCTTGACTCATACGGAATAAAAATTGATAAACTTACAAAAAAACAAATAGATTATTTAACAAAATCACATTAAGGAGGTTTAAAATGTCATTTGTAATAACAGTTTATGTGCCTGGCGGGATTGTAATGGCATCTGACAGCAGGCAAACTATTGGCATTCAGAAAGCGGAGGAAACCGCAAAAGACCATCCTCCCATACCAATTGTAAGTTCTGACTATGTATACAAAACATTTTTGCTTGAAAGGCCACAGGTGGGAATAAGTACATTTGGAGAGGCTTTTCTCGGGAAAATGGGAACCGATTTCCACCTTAAAACATTCGAAGAGGAGGATTTAACCGAAAATGACGATGTAGAAAGTATAGCAGAAAAACTGCTCAATTTCTTCAAAAGAAATTTTCCACTGGCTGACACGTCGTTTCACATTGCAGGCTACAAGAAAAATGGGAAAATTAGCACTCCTTACGTTTACCACTGCAACATAAAAAGAGCGGAGCTTAAGAGATTAAACTTCACAAAAGAAAAAGACCAGATACTGTATGGAGCGAGCTGGGGAGGAGAAAGTGATATAATTACAGAGATACTTCAGCCGGCCTGGATGAAAGATACCACTGGAAACCTGAAACAGGTTCCAAAACCACAGGTTATATGGGACATAATGAGCCTTCAGGATGCAGTCGACTTTGCCGTATACGCCGTTAAAACGACAATTGACACAATGAGATTTCAGGCAAGGCCAAAAACGGTTGGAGGTCCAATTGACGTGCTACTAATAACCCCTGACGGGACAAACTGGGTAAAGAGAAAGGAATTACAGGTTTAACGACAATCAAGTAAAAAATCATTCTACAGTGGCGCCTGACACTTTGCCATAAAAAAATGAGACTTTGGTGCCTGGCACCTTAGGATGAAGTTCAATGATTTTTAAACTCGAATCCATCTTCCTTTATAAGTTTTATGCAAGTTTCTACCACGGCAGGATCATAAAGTTTTCCTTTATTTTTTGATATCTCTTCTAAAGCTTTATCGATTCCAAGTGCTGGTCGGTAAGGTCTTTTATGATCCATGCTCTCAACAACATCTGCCACACTTACTATTTTGGCTTCAAGAAGGATTTCTCTATTCCTTAAACCATTCGGGTAACCTGTTCCGTTCATTTTTTCATGATGTTGCAAAATAATGTCAGCTACTTTACGAGGAAAATCAATATCTTTTATATATTTATAAGAAACTGCAGGATGGGTTTTGATCAAGGCATACTCTGAATCAGTTAATTTTGATGGCTTGTTTAATATTTCGCTTGGTACACTCACCTTCCCGATATCATGAATAAGAGAGGCAATTCTTACAAATTCTACTTTTTCTTCCGGTAGATTCATCTTCTTTGCAATAGCAGTTGCAAGTTGAGAAACTCTTTTTTGATGACCAACCGTATAAGGATCTTTCATTTCGGCAATGTTTACCAATATTGTTATTGTTTGCTCTAAAGCTTTTCTAAGATGTATATTATCCTGTTCGAGATTTTTATTTAATTTCTTTTCGTATTCAAGAGAATCTTCTAAGCCGCGGATTCTTTCAAGCAGTTCGCTTATGTTACCCGTTGAAGTACTAATAGCTCTCTTAGCCATTTTTAGCGCCCCCGTGCCTAACTTTTTACATAAATTTATTAACTATTTACATTATAATCTTATAAAGAATAAATAAAAATTACAAAAAAGTCAATAAATTTAGAAAAATTTACCTGAACTGTGTAAAGTGCGGGAGGGGGGAGTTGTGCTTTCTACTCAACTGATATTGGATGAGATTGAAAAGGTCTTG
>CAZJKI010000085.1:0-2852 GCA_964546685.1 uncultured Caldisericum sp.
TGGTGCCGAGGGACGGAATTGAACCGCCGACACGCGGATTTTCAGTCCGCTGCTCTACCTACTGAGCTACCTCGGCACTTGCTATCATGGTGGGCGAAACAGGATTCGAACCTGTGACTTCTTGCGTGTAAGGCAAGCGTTCTACCGCTGAACTATCCGCCCTTCACTAAAATGAATGGTGCCGGGAGTGGGACTTGAACCCACACGGGGTTACCCACACGCCCCTTAAACGTGCGCGTCTGCCAATTCCGCCATCCCGGCTCAGATTAAAATACCTTAAATACTGCCAAGAAAAGCGCAGTCACAACAAATGCAATACTAAAAATTGTCGCTAACTTCTCAAGGATTGTATCTTTAGTGTTTCTTGTATGGAATACAGTTGCTCCACCTGAAATAGCCCCAAGGCCAGAACCTTTAGGGTTCATAAAAATAATGGAGAGAATTACACCAACTGCAAAAACCAAGTCAAGTACAATTAAAACTATTGCCAGTTTGTTCATCTTTTCCTCACTTCCAGAAGTATTATACAGATTTGAGTTTTATTTTCAAGAGTATAAATCACTCCTTCTAATCTTTATCATTTAAAGCATCTACCGCAGGAAGTGTTTTGCCCTCAAGGAATTCAAGAAAAGCTCCGCCACCAGTTGATATATGTGTAATTTTTCCTTCAAATCCAAACTTTCTGAATGCCTCTGCTGTCTCTCCACCACCTGCAACCGTTGTAACGTTGTTTAAATTACCAAGGAATTCTGCTATTTCATAGGTACCCTTTGCAAATTTCTCAATTTCAAAAACCCCAAGAGGGCCGTTCCATATTACAGTTTTAGCTTTTAAGAGTTCCTCTTTAAACATTTTAATAGTCTTAGGTCCGATATCTACTCCAACACCTTTTTCGGGAAACTCTTCCACATCAACATTATGAGAAGGAGCTTCTGGTTTAACTTCCGGAACAGTTAAAAAATCTACAGGCAGAATAAATTTTACATTTTTACTTTTACTATCTTCCAAAATTTTCTCTGCTATCGTTAGATTATTTTCCTCACAAATAGAGTAGCCAATTTTGTACCCCCGTGCTTTAAGAAATGTAAAACACATACCCCCGCCTATTAAGAACTCATCCACTTTTTCAGTAAGACTCTTTATTAAACCAATTTTATCAGAAACTTTTGCGCCTCCAAGAACTGCCAAGAAGGGGTGATTTGGAGACTCAAGAAGCCCGGAAAGAGTCGATATTTCTTTATCCATGAGAAGGCCCGAAACAGAAGGGAGATATGCTGTAATACCAACATTTGAAGCTGCATCTCTATGTGCAGTCGCAAATGCATCATCGACATAGATATCGCCAAGTTCTGCAAGAGATTTTGAAAATTCCGGATCGTTTTCTTCCTCTCCTTTATGAAAACGCAGGTTCTCAAGAAGTATTACTTCACCTTCTTTCATTTCTTCAATTACATGCTTAACATTCTCACCAATACAGTCATCCAATTTCCTGACTTTAATATCCATAAGATTAGAAAGTGTTTCTGCAATAGGATCCATTTTTAGTTCTTGTTTAAAAGCACCCCCTGGTCTTCCCAGGTGGCTCATAAGTATAACTTTTGCACTATGTTCCCTTAGATAATTAATAGTAGGAATAGACATCCTTATTCTATAATCATCCCTCACTTTTCCCTCTGCAAAAATGGGTACATTAAAATCGACTCTTACAAGAACTCTTTTGTGCTTAACTTCAATGTCTTTTAAAGTTTTCTTTCTCACAGACCCCCCTTTTTTTAGTACCCTGCTTTCTTTACAATTAAATCTGTAAGATCAACTACTCTACAGGAATAGCCCCACTCGTTGTCATACCAGCTTGCAACATTGACAAATGTACCATCTATAACTTTTGTCATTAGCGCATCAACAACGCCTGAATATGTTGTCCCTTTAAAATCTGTTGAGACAAGCGGTTCCTCTGTAAAACCAAGAATGTCTTTCATATACGTTTCATGTGCTTCCTTAAGAAACTCGTTAATTTCCTTTTCCGTTGTTTCTCTTCTCATCACAGCTTCAAAAAAAGAAATAGAAACTGTCGGAGTTGGAACCCTTAATGCCACTCCGTCAAGCTTACCCTTAAGTTCTGGAATAGTAAGAGCTACTGCTATCGCGGCGCCAGTCGTCGTTGGGATAATATTTGTAGCTGCTGATCTTGCCCTTCTTGAATCTTTGTGAGGCGAATCAAGAAGTCTTTGATCCTGCGTATAAGAATGCGCTGTTATAAGATAACCTTTTTCAATACCAACTTTCTCCTGCAGCACCTTAATAACTGGTGCAATACTATTTGTAGTGCAAGATGCATTGGAAATAATTGAGTGTTTATCCATATCAAGCAGGTTATCATTTACACCAATAACCACAGTTATATCCTCGCCTTTAGCCGGAGCTGTAATTAAAACCTTTTTTGCCCCTGATTTAAGATGTAATTCCGATTTTTCTCTTTCAGTGAAAACACCGCTTGACTCTATTACAATATCTACGCCGAGATCCTTCCAGGGAAGTCTTGAAGGATCCTTTTCTGCAAAAACATTTGCCTTCTTGCCATCCACTACAATGAATCCATCCTCCACCTTTATATCTCTATCCCATGTTCCATAATTAGAATCATGTTTTAATAGAAATGCAAGTTGCTCGGGCGGAAAAAGATCATTTACTGCTACAATTTCAAGTTGAGGAGAAGTATCAAACATTCTTTTAAAGACTTGCCTTCCAACCCTTCCAAAACCGTTTATTGCTATCTTTGCCAATTTACCCTCCTTAATAATTTGACATTAAAATTTTTACATTTTATAAGAAAAACCCTTATCTGTCAATTC
>CAZJKI010000086.1:0-2641 GCA_964546685.1 uncultured Caldisericum sp.
AATAAAATGACAAATTACTGAGATTGCCACGCTCCTTTCAGTCGCTCGCAAGGACAGACTAAATGAAAGGACAAATTAAATGAAATGACTAATTACTAAGGATTGCCAAAATACAAAAGTCGTATCCTCGCAATTTTGTAATGAATTGAAAAGAGTGACAATATTTCTCAATCTGGCAAAAGATTATATAATTCTCTGAAAGGAGAAGTAAATGAAAGAAAAGTTTAAATACTTTTTATGGTTTTTGGTCCTGGGATTCCTCTTCTCTGCAGGGTCAATTTCAAAGTTCAGCGAGTTTATTTTTATTTCCCATTCGTATCTTTTCGCTCTAATTATCCTTTTAATTTTTGTTATTTTTTCACTCTGGCTTATTTTTACCCAACAAGCAATAAACAAAGAAACTTTTAACCCTATTGTGTGGGGCACAATTATTATCTTTATAGTTTTAATATTTACATCGAAGGTAAGATATGATTCAATCTTTGAAACTTACCGAATTACTGCGCCAATTTTCCTGTTTCTGATGGTCATTAACCTTATTAGAAATGAAAAAGAGTGGAAAAATTTTACATATGCGCTTGTTTCGTTTGGAGTTTTTATAGGAGTTTTAAGCTACATACAGTTCTACGTTGGGCCAGGTTTCGGGACATCTGCCCTATATTCTGTCTGGGGTTACCAGAATACTTTTGCAGCATTTCTTGTTCTAATGATTATGTTGAGTTTTGGCATTTATATAGAAACAGAAAATCGCAATATAAAAATGCTTCTTTCTACTATCCCAATGTTTTTTATTTTCCTTCTGTTCCTTACGGTATCAAGAGGCGGATATATTGTGTTTTTTATTGCAATTATTACCTTTATAATTGTCTCACTTAAGAATAAATCAAAAGCTCTCTTTAAAGAATCTATCCCAATAATCATAGGGTCAGTTTTGTTAATTGTTGTTGGTTCACCAAAAGAGATTATCCTTGCAAATTTAGGTAAAGGCTCAGTGCTTGTAAATTTCATAGAAGGAGGGCAAGATTATTCACTTGGTATGAGGATATATATGGCAAAACTTGCTTTTAAGATTTCCCTAAAAAAGCCTATTTTTGGCTATGGGCTGGGGACTTTTCGGTACACATACGCGTTGTTTAATAAAGAGGATGTTTTTAGAATCGACCCGCATTCCTTATTTTTCAAATTTCTTGCTGAAACTGGAATAACAGGTACTCTGGCTTTCTTTTCGCTTATTGGATATTTTATAATAAAAAGCTTCGTCAAAACAAGAAAAGAAGAAGGAAATTTAATATACAAAGGGCTACTTGCAGGGCTCGCAGGAATGGCCTTTCATATGTGCATCGATGTAGACATTTATCCAATAATGTTCGTAATTATATTTTTTGGCTTGGCACTTCTTATACCTCAGGAGTTTACCGAATTCAGGCTCTCGCAGAAAAAAGTTCTGGCTGTAGTTTCAATAATCATAGTTTTGATAATATCGATTAACCTATTTCCAAAAACAGTTGCTTCAATTTATGCAGTGAAAGGCGAGAATCCGAATTCATTAAAAAAAGTGCAAGCCTCCATTGAATATTTAAAAAAGGCAACAAAAATTGACCCAGAAAGTTCCCAGTACCAATTTATGCTTGGGGAACTGATTGCTAAAAGTATGACTTCCTACGACGACACCGAGAAAATAAATCAAATGAACGAAGCTTATAAAAAAGCATACGAATTAAACAAACTTGACTGTAGATCTCCATACAGAATTGGCATAACTCTCCTCTTCGATAAAAACCCAAAAGCAATTAAGTACCTGGAAACTGCAAAGGAACTATACCCTACTTACCAGAATATTCTTTCGTGGCTATCTGTGGCATATGCGTATGTGGATAAAGATGTTAACAAAGCGCAAATGTACCTTCAGGAAGCTGAGAAATATAATTCAACATTGGGATTAGATTTTTCTTTTGCAAATGGTGTACTGGAGTTAATCAAGGGAAATAAGAAAGAGGCGGACAAGTATTTTTCAACGCTTGCCTTTTATGACGAGATTTACAAGCAATTTGATACGCTCCCCAAAACGTATGCAGAGGGGCGCTATGCCCTGCAGTTAAAAATAATAAGAGACTTAGTAAATGAAATGAAGGGAAATTAAAGAACAATTAGAGAGAAGTTCCATGAGCCCTACAAAGATTGCGTAATGAAGTTTTCTTTTGTCATTGTGTGTTGAAGGCAAAGTAATCGTCTTTAAAGTATTTCATTATACAGGTCTTTCCATTCTTTATTAAAACTATCAATTAGCTCAACTTTCTTTTCTCGTGAACCACTCTTAATTTGCTTTTCTCCTGTTATTGCATTGTAGGGATCTTCAAATACTTCATAATACACAAGTTTATTTATGTTGTACTTTTTGAAAATCCAACTACTATTTTATTCTTATGTTCGTAAATTCTTCTTTTCAGGTCATTCGTTATACCTGTGTAAAGTACAGTATTCAATTTGTTAGTTATAATATAAATATAATAGTACTTCTTTTGCATATTTGAATTATATAGAATAATCGTAGAAAAAAGAAGAGATTGAGGCAAAGGATTGAGCAAGGGTCTCCCCCCTTCCTGTCACTGCGAGCCTGCTGATTTTGCAGGCATGGCGGTCT
>CAZJKI010000087.1:0-2519 GCA_964546685.1 uncultured Caldisericum sp.
GACGATGTTAGCAATTCTACAATTGGTGCAAATGATGTCTGGCAGTTGAAGGACAGCAAAGGCAATCCCGTTGATGGAACAGGTATGATTATTGCAATAATTGATACAGGCGTTGATTATAAACATCCCGATCTTGGTGGTGGCTTTGGCCCAAATTATAAAGTTATTGGTGGTTACGACTTTGGCGATAACGATACAGATCCAATGGATGTAAACGGGCATGGCACCCATGTTGCAGGCATTGCTGCAGCCGATGGGAAAATAAAAGGAGTTGCCCCAAAAGCAAAAATCCTTGCTTATAAAATTGTTGCAGGCGAAAGCGGAAGCGCTTCAACAGAAAGTATAATTGCAGGCATAGAACGAGCAGTTAAAGATGGCGCAAATGCTGCTAATCTTTCTTTTGGTTCTGGTAGTCTTGGGACTTCTGACCCTGAGGACCCCGAAAACAAAGCTTTTGATAATGCAGCAGATGCAGGTGTTTTATCCTCAATTGCTGCAGGAAACCAGGGCGCCAGGTGTCAAACAAAGCCATACCCATTGGGAAGCCCATCTGGTGCAAGAAAGGCAATATCTGTTGCTGCCTCAGATGATGGCATACATCCTGCTATTACAATCGTGAACCCATTAGTTCCTGATAGCCAAAAGATGATTTTGGGAAATTATGCAGACCTTTCTCCTCGTTTTCCTACGGATAAGGAATTTGAAGTTGTAGTTTGTGGGTATGGAAGGCGTTCAGATTTTGAAGGTGTTGATGTGAAGGGTAAGATTGCCCTTGTAAGCCGTGGCCCTATTGGCGCAAACGCGATTTACTTCAGGGATAAGGCTCTTAACGCAAAGGAAGCAGGTGCTGCAGGATTAATCATTTATAATAATATGCCTGGAATTGTAAGCCCTACCTTCCAGGTGAGCGAAGGTGATGAGAAGAAGGAATATATTCCTACAATTTTTGTCACTCAGAGTGACGGGCTATTCATCAAAGATTTGATAAATAAGGGCTTAAAAATTAAATTTGGCGAAGAGTCGAAGCTTGGGACAATAGCTAATTTCTCTTCTATGGGCCCTGCTGCTGATTTCTATTTCAAGCCCGAGCTTGCAGCCCCGGGAGTTGCTATTTACTCAACAATTCCAAATGGGGAGTATGCAAGCTGGCAAGGCACTTCAATGGCAGCACCGCATGTTGCAGGTGCGATTGCCTTGATAAAGGAGCTTCATCCCGATTGGAAATCCGAAGATATTAAAGCCGCTTTTATGAATACGGCAACTGTGCTTAAAAATTATCAAAACGGTGAAGTCATCACATGGCTTTTACAGGGCTCGGGCAGAATTAACCTTACTGATGCAGCAAGCGCACCCTCGATTGTGACTCCTTATGATATATTGATGAAAACTGACAATTTAAAACCAGTTACTCTAACTATTAAGAATGTAAGCGAAAACTCTCAGACTTTCAGTATTTCGAGCGAGTTTACTCTTGGTGAAAGTGATGGGTTGAAGGTTAATCTTTCAAGTAGCAAATTAACAGTCGATAAAGGACAAAGCAAAACATTTACGGTAACATTTACAATTGATAAGACAAAGCTTACAAAAGGCCCACACGAGGGTTTAATCTGGCTGGTTAATGGAAGCAAGAAACTCCACGTCCCATTTATTATCTGGAATGGTGATGTTGAAGTTCCCGAAAAACTCTATGATGTAAAAGCTTCTTCAAATACGCTTACACCAGGTGGAACTCAAAATAATACTATTGGTTTTGATTTTTCTCTCGGTTCAGGCTCTATTATACCTCCCGCAGAGCCGAATGAAAGGCCTGAAAGTTCTAATATTATTGATGAAATACAAATAAGGATAACTGACCTTAAAGGAAACACTCTTGGCATAGTTTATTCAAAGTCTCTGCTTCTTTTGGGGCATTATAGTTTTACCTGGGATGGGAAAGACATTTATGGGAATTACTTCCTTGCAGATGGTGGGTATAAGTGGGTAATCGCTGCAGTTGAATCTAACAACGACCAGCAAAACCCGGTTATCCAGGATGCAGCAAAGGTTGAAGGTGAGTTTGAAGTGAAAAATTCTCCTAATACGAGGCTTTCAGTAATTATTCCTAAGAATACTGTAACTCAAGAGGAAGTTTCTACTGGGTCTGTGAAGATTGAGACGACGGAAAAGATTTCAAAATTTAAAGGCACTATCTTCTTTAATGCAAACCTTATGAAAGTTGAAAGTGTTACCCAGGGTGAACTTCTAACGCAGGAAAGCATCGAAACATTCTCTTATAAAATCGATAATTTAACCGGAGAGATATTTGTCGACATAACGAGGAAGGAAGGTAAGGAACTTACAGGAAGCGGAAATTTGCTTAATTTCTCTTTTAGAGGAAGGGTTCCTGGTACTTCTTCTATAGGCTTTAAGGAAAGTTCTCTTAATTTGAAAGATGATACTGCTGTTTTAAGCGTTTTCCTTCCATCGTATGTAATAGTCAACAAAGCAGAGAATCCATGGGATTTGAACCGAGATAAGAA
>CAZJKI010000088.1:0-2506 GCA_964546685.1 uncultured Caldisericum sp.
TTCCAATCCATAGCTCAATTTTATTACTACCCAATGTAACGGTCACTTTTTTTTCCGCCCCATCCCACCCAATTTCTCCGCCAAGGGATTCAATAATTGCGCGGATGGGAAGAAGTGTCCTGCCGTTTTTAATAATAGGGGGTGAATCAAGCTCTTTCTGCTCTCCATTCACAGTGAAGTTCTTATTGCCGATTTGAAGTACTATAACTGTTTCTTTTCGTTGAGCCTTTTCAAAAACTGCCTGGAAACTATTGTTCACAGCAATCTGGGTAATTTTAAAGCTTGTATAAGGGTTAAATTTTCTCTCTCCTAAAACAAGTTCTTTTAAAACATACCCTTCATTCGGATTTATTGTGAATGTAACTTCTCCTCCAAATGGCACTTCAATAGTCCCTGAAGGGGAAATTGTGCCACCGTCTGTTGTTGAAGTAGTTATTGTTCTGGTAATCTGTTTTTTGAACAAGCCACCTTCATAAGTCCCTGCATAGACAAAGCTAATATCATTAGTACTAAAAGCAACAGTGTAAACTTCTGTGTCAGTTAATCCTGCATTCATTTTTTCCCATGCGATGCCGTAGTTTTCAACAAAGAAAACTCCACCTTCGGTTGCTATGGCAATTGCATTTGGATATGTTGGATTTAATCTTATGTCCCATACTATTTTATTGTCAAGTCCATTGTTAAACTCCTGCCAGGATTCCCCTGCATCGGTAGACTTAAACACACCTCCACCATCGGTCCCAGCGTAGAGAACCTTTGGTTCCTTAGGATTGATTCTCAACATCAACACATTGTAGTTTGTTAAGCCCTTATTTATAACATTCCAGGACTCTCCGCCGTTTGTGCTTTTAAATACGCCTCCGCCATTTGTCCCTGCATAAAGAATTTTTGTATTTGTTGGATCTATCTCAATCGCGTAAACGACAGTATTTTTAAGTCCATAATTTATAGGTTTCCACGTGTCTCCCACGTCCTGCGACTTGAAAATGCCATTATCTGTTGCAACATAAATTACTCTGTAATCATTTGGATCAACTTCAATATCAAGAATAGATTTTTCTTCTAATTCTCTGCCTGTTTTCTTCCAGGTGTTTCCTCCGTCTTCTGAAAAGAAAAATCCTTTATAATATGTACCAGCATACATATAATTTGGGTCTTTGGGATCAAAAGCAATGCTCTCTATGTCAAAACCAGAAAGGCCTTTAAGTGTAAAGGTTTTTCCAAGATCATTAGAGGAATAAATCCCTTTTTGAGTTCCCAAGAAAACTTCAGAAGTTTTAGGGTTTACTTGTATGCAAATCACGGTATAGAAGGGGAGGCCAGCACTTTTTGGAACCCATTCATCGCCACCGTTAACCGTTTTATAAAGGCCATTGGAAAAAGTGCTCGTATATAAAATAAGGTGGTCTTTCGAGTTTATTGCAATGGTTTTAATGTTTAGTTCTGGAAGCCCTGAGACCTTCTTTCTAAAGTTTATTCCTCCATCCTCAGATTTGAAGACTCCCTCCCCCGTTGCAAGGTAAATAATATTTTCGTCGGTATAATCAATTGTGATTTCCCCAATCCAAGTGTCTGCGAATTTTGCGTTAATTTGCTTCCAGGAGTCACCAAAATTCTGAGATTTGAATAATTTTCCGTTTGACTGGGTGCCTGCATATAAAACATTATTCTCAACAGAATCGACCGCAAAAGATGCTATATCTTTATCGCTTCCCGTAATTCCGTTGTTTATCTCCTTCCAGTTGCTTCCTCCGTCTTCAGATTTAAACATACCTGCATTGTTGTATAGCACCGTATAAAGCAAGTTCGAGTCTTGAGAATCAATAACTATTTTCTTTACCCTGGTTTCTGGCAAACCTGTATTTTTTGGGATAAAGGAAGTTCCGCCGTTTGTGGATTTAAAGATGCCTGCCCCGTATGTTCCAGTAAAGATAACTTTAGGATTTTTAGGGTCGATGGCTATAGTTTCAATATCCTTTGAGATAAGTCCGTTGTTTAAATTGCTCCATGATAATCCTCCGTCATAGGTCACATATATTCCTTTACCATAAGTTCCTACATAGGCAGTTTTGCTTTCAGTGAAACTTACTGCAATGCACTTAACCTGCAAAGGTTCCTCTTGATTTGTGTCAATTACTCTTGGCCACCAGGTGTCGCCACCATCAGTTGATACAAAAAGCCCTATTCTTGTTCCGATATACATCATCTTTGGATCAACAGGGCTTATCGCAATGGAATTGTGGTTAAGTGAAGGAAGCCCTGCAGTAAGCTGCACCCAATCATATTTTCCCGCTTTAATAGTCTGTATTTTTGAAAAATTAAAAGTGCTGAAAAGTAAAAAAACTAAAATTGTAAAAGTCAAAAATTTTTTACTTAACCTCATTCTTTCCTCCTTTAAAGTTTTTAAATTATCTATTAAATTTTTATTTAATGTATGTAATTGTAATAATCTTTTGTACAGGGTCCCATTTAACACTGCACCCTAGATTTTCAGTTATGAACCTTA